>JBLNCQ010000080.1:0-12276 GCA_050260815.1 Bacillota bacterium | reverse complement strand
GCTGCTGGCCTCGTTCTTTGCCGGGACCATGGTGCTGTTTCTCCTCTTCGGCGTGCTCTTTTACTTCTCCGAGATCATGGAGAAGGAATACAACATTGACGGCCTGCCCAAGGGCTTCATCATCGCCGTGCCCGTGCTGGTGATGTCCCTGACCTCTTACTTTACCGGCAAGGCTCTGACCAACCGCCACAATTTCCTCAAGCACGCCGTCTGGATTGGCCTGGGGATAGAGGCGGCGTCGCTGGCCGCGCCCTCATTCTTCAAGAACAACTGGTTCCTGTTTGTGGCCATTGCCGTCATGGGCTTGGGTTCAGGGCTGGCCCTGCCAGCGCTGAACACGCTCATCACCAGTTCCACGCGCAAGCAGGAGCGCGGCATGGTCACCTCCGCCTACGGTTCGGTAAGGTTCTTTGGCGTGGCAGCCGGCCCGCCGCTGTTCGGCCTCCTGATGAACGGCGGCCGTCCCGTGGTGCTGCTGACGGCGGCTGCCCTGGCGCTGTCGGCCGCACTGGCCGCCTTCTTTCTGATCAAGCCCGCCGATATGAAGGCTAAGGGAGACAAGGGAGGGCCGCCGCCCCAGGAGAAGGAGAAGGCTCCGCCGCGCGAGGCCTTCCGCTCGCGGGAGGAGGAAGGCGAACGCGCGCCGCTGTACTAGGCCGGAACCCGCCCTCGTACCTTCGGTGGTAAGGGGGTGGGTCCCGTGCGCCTCATCGTGGTGAACCGGGGCGCGACGCGCCTGGCGGCGGCCATCCTGGGCACGCTGCTGGTCGCCGGCCTGGCGGCCTCCGCGGGGCGGACCGGCGACCAGCGCGTGGCGGCCGATTCCGGCGATGTGCGGGCCTCAGTGTTTCGCAGCGCCCCCACCAACAGGGTCGCCGTGTCCCTCACCTTTGACGATGGCCCCGACCCACAGTACACGCCGCGCATCCTGGACATCCTGGACCGCTACCAGGCGCGGGCCACCTTCTTTGTCCTGGGCACCCAGGCCGAGGCGTACCCGGACCCGCTGCAGGCCATGGTGCGGCGGGGCCATGAAGTGGGCACGCACGGATACCGCCACGTGAACCTCACCCGGCTGAAACCGGAGTCTGTGGCAGCCGAACTGAAGCGAGCCGACGACCTGATCACGGCGGCCACGGGCCGCCGCCCCCGCGACCTGCGGCCGCCCTACGGGTTTGTCAACCAGAACGTGCTGGACCAGGCTGGAAAGCTTGGCTATCGGATCGTCCTCTGGACGGACGAGCACGACCCCCGGGACTGGACGCGCCCGGCGGCAGCGGAGATAGCGCGCCGAAGCCTGGAGCGTGTGGAAAAAGGCATGATTCTTCTCCTCCATGACTCAGGGGGCAATCGGGAGCAGACCGTCAGGGCCCTGCCCCTGATCCTGGAACGCCTGCAGGGCCAGGGGTACCAGGTAGTAACCGTAGACGAACTGCTGACGCAGACCGCCGCGGCGGGGGTGCCGCCTAAGGAGGACGCTTTACATAAGAATAGCACAGGTCAACAGTAGCGGGGCTCCTGCATAGGTTACAACAGAACCCCAAGGGGGTGGACCGCGTGACCCAACACCGGGCCCTTCGGAGTGCGCTCCAACGCCTGCGCGGCGTGTTGACCACCGTCAAGGCTCTTGTTGTCGAACGGGTGGAGGAGGGAGGCGCGGTTTCTCAGGGATTAATTGATCTCTTCTGGCAGCTCAAGGACGTGGAACAGTCGCTGAGCGCCGTGGTTCTCCAGGGGTCGGATGAGCGTCAGGCGGGATGACACGAGGAGCCCGGACCGAAAGGCCCGGGCTCGCTCCTGCCGGCGCCCTCCGCCGGCAGCGTCAATCCTGCTCTAGCGTGTGAGAAACCCCAGGTACTGCGTCCACAGAGGCGTCGCCCAGGCGAGAAGCCGCAGCAGCGCCGGGGCCACAAAGATGGCGGGCAGCAGGTTGGCCACGCGCACCTGCTTGATCTCCAGGAGCACCAGGGACAGCCCCAGGATGATAATGCCGCCGGTGACGGTCATGATGTCGATCATCGGTTGGGTGAGGACTCGACTGAAGAGGCCGGCCAGCAGGGACAGGCTTCCCTGGTAGAGCAGCACGCTCAGGGCGCTGAAGGCGACGCCGATCCCCAGTGAGGCGGAGAAGGCCGTGGCAGCCACGCCGTCCAGCAGGGCCTTCACGGTCAGCAGGCGGAAGTCGCCGGTCAGACCGTCCTGGAAGGTGCCCAGGATGGCCATGGGCCCCACGCAAAAGACCAGGCTGGCCATGACGAAGCCGCGGCTGAAGTCGCCTCCGCCGGCGGCGGCTGGAGTTCCGGCAGCCCGAGGGTCCGCTGATGACGCCGCCGCCTCCGCCGCGGCCGCCTCCGTGGCGCCGGCGGTTCCGTCCCGGGGCCGGGCCAGGCGCTGCTCCAGCCTCTGCCCCAGCCGGTTGAGGCGGAGGTCCAGATTGACCGCCTCGCCCAGGATGCCGCCCACGACCAGGCTGACGGTAACGGTCAGGATATTGACGTTCTGGGTGAGCAGAGCCATCTGCAAGGCGATGACGGCGGTGGCCAGACTGAGCGCCTGCATGATGAGTTGCCGGAATCGAGGGGCGAGGCGGCCCCCCAGCGCGGAGCCCAGCAGGCCGCCCGCCAGGATGGTGGCCACGTTGACAAAGGTGCCGGTCATGGTTGCCTCCCGTCGCGTCATCCGCGGCATGGGCACAGCCCATCCCGGGGAAGAACACTCAGGTTAATTCAACTGCCTGGGGGGAAATCCTGCAGGAGAGGGATTGTTTGGGCCTGCGCCGAAGGCCTACGCCAATGACCAAGGAGGTAGGCGCATCATGACCATGCGAGTCGGCTATATCGGCCTGGGCATTATGGGCCGGTCAATGGCCCACAACATCCTCAAGGCCGGGTTCCCCCTCGTTGTCTACAATCGTACCCCGGAGCGGGCCCGCTCCCTCGTCGAGGAGGGGGCCGTGCAGGCGGCGTCCCCCCGGGAACTGGCTGCGCGGGTGGACGTCATCTGCTCCTGCGTCACCGGTCCCCACGACGTCGAGGAGGTCGCCCTGGGCCCGAACGGACTCATTCACGGGCTAAAGCCCGGGTCGGACGTGCCGCTGCCGGTGGGCGAAGTGGCGGAGAAGTGGAACTCACGCCTGCTGGACATGGGGCAGGCCGAGGCTGA
Source organism: Bacillota bacterium (assembly GCA_050260815.1). Lineage (GTDB taxonomy): Bacteria > Bacillota > Sulfobacillia > JAMDAP01 > JAMDAP01 > JAMDAP01. The sequence continues at coordinate 9,114 of JBLNCQ010000080.1, read as the reverse complement.
TCAGTCGGCCTACCTGCTGCTGATGGAACAAATGGCGGGGGTGCGGGTAGGCCCCACGCAGAAGTAGGAGGCCGCTGCGGTGATCATACGCGACCCTGTGCAGGGCGACATCGAGTTCAGCCGGGCCGAGCAGCGGGTGCTGGATACCCGCGAAATGCAGCGCCTGCGCGGCATCAAGCAGTTGGGCACCGCCCACCTGGTCTACACGGGCTGCGTCCATACCCGCTTCGACCACTCCCTGGGGACCATGGCCATGGCCAAGCGCATCATCGCCGCGCTGCGGAAGAACGGGTACAGCATCGCCGCGGCCGATGAGGAGACCGTGGCCGTCGCCGCCCTGGTGCACGACGTCAGCCACATTCCCTTTGGCCACACCTTTGAGGATGAGCGCCGCATCTTCCCGCGGCACGACAACCCGCGCCGCCTGGAGGCGTTCCTTTCGGCCGGCGAACTGGGCCGCGTCCTCTACGAACTGGGCCTGCAGGAAACCGTCCTCAAGCTCCTGACCGCGAAGAACGGCGGGGACGACTGGCGTTCCGACGTCGTGGCCAGCACCGTGGACGCGGACCTGCTGGACTACCTGCGCCGCGACTCCTACTTCGCCGGCCTGTCCCAGGCCTACGACGACCGCATCCTGTCCGCCTTCGCCCTGGAGGGGAACCGGCTGGTGATCTCCATGGTCAAGCACAACATGGACCGGCCCGACACCCGTTCCGAGATCATGCACCTGCTGCGGATGCGGTACTTCCTGACGGAACGGGTCTACACCCACCACGCCAAGATTGCCAGCGGCGCCATGATCAGCAAGGCCGTGGAACTGGCGGTGAGCTGCGGCCTTCGGGAAGAGCAGCTCTACGGGCTGACGGACGCCGCTTTCTTCGATTTCCTCGCCCGCTTTCGGGGTACGTCCGCCCAGCCGGACCCGGCGGTGGCGGAACTGCTCACCGCTGTGCTGGACCGCCGCCTGCTGAAGCGGGCCTATGTCCTTACGGCGGCGCGGCTGGGCGACCGACGCCACGCGCTGATCGCCCGCTACAGCGGCCTGGAATCCGCCCGGGAGCAGTTGGAGGAGCACATCCGCCAGGCCCTGGGTCTGATGCCGGGGCAGGTGGTGGTGTACTGCCCGCCGGCCTGGAACTTCAAAGAGGTGCTGGTGCCCGTGAAGACCAGCCGCGGCGTCTTTCCCCTGGGGGAACTGGAGCAATCGCCGGTCGGTGAGGCCCAGACCATGCGGCAGCAGTACGAGCAGCTCTGGCGGTTCTTTGTGTTCGTGCCGCCGGCGCACGCTGTGCGGGCCGGGAGGGTCTGCGAGGAACTGCTGGAAGAGCGCAATGAGTACACGATCTCACGTTGACGCCGCCGGGAGGGACACGTTTGGAGTACCTGTTTGAGTGTCGCGACTCCGTCCTGGCCGGCTGCGCCTCAGCCACGGTCGGCGTGGGGGACGCCTGCTCCTCAACCCCGGCTCACCCATCGACCGGTGCCGATCACCCCGCTGTTCCTTCGGCCTGCTTCGCGGGAGGCAGGTGGAGGCCCGGCACGTCTTTCTGACGCCAGAGGTCGAAGAAGTGGATGGACTGCGTCAGACGGGTGCCGCGCGGGTCCATGTCCGCCGGCATCCAGGTCAGGCGGAGTGAGGACTGATCGAGCAACTGGATGGCCTGGTCACGGTCCAGCTTGGAGAGCTTCAGCCCAAAGGACAGGGTCCGGCTGGTCTGCGGCGGCCAGTAATCCACCTCCAGTCCCTCCAGCAGGGGATCCCAGTAGGTGGTGCGGCTGATGCTTTCCTTCAAGGCCTGCGGCATCAGCAGGGCTACCTGCACCCGCCGCACCGCCTCCGCGCCGGCATTGTCCAGCCTGAGCTCAACCTCCAGGGTGGCGGGCGCCCCGTCCACGTAGCTCAGCGATGACACGCGGGCCGTCCAGGGCCTGGACGCCGGCGCCACCGCCGGCTGCTCCCGACCCGCCAGGAGGCGCAGGCCCAGCAGCATGCCGGCCAGGATGAGGAGGACCGAGAGACGGTTCGACCCGGTGATGCGCATGGCTGCTCCCCCTCCCGTTCACCTTACGCGGCGGGGGGGCGGTCTCATGACTTGGGTCTGCCCGGCTGCCCGCTTGTCCGGCGCCGGGGAGACGGCTATAATGAAAACTGCAACTGAATAGGCCGCCAGGTGCCGCCCGGCTCGTCCGGGCGGATAATAGGGAAGTCCGGGTAGCGCGTATCTTCGATCCCTCGTCCTAGGGGAGGGCTGAGGAGAGTCAGCGCGGAGCCGGCGCGGTCCCGCCACTGTATCCGGGAGCGCTCAGACGCATCCACTGCTTGTGAAGCGGCAGGCTGATCGGCCGCCACGGGTGGGAAGGAGTCTGAGGGCAATGATCGGGAGCCAGGAAACCTGCCTGGGGAGAGCGGCTGCAGCATGCAGCCGCCCGGCGCGTTACCTGCACCTTCGTGGAAAGGGGGCCAGGCGCAAGCACACCTAAAGAGGCTTGCCGTCACCACCCCGGTCCAAGGACCGGGGTTTTCGTTTCTCTTCACTTTTGAGCAAAGGGGATGTCATCACCATGCAGAAGCGCAGATGGATCGCCTTGATTGCAGCCCTGCTGGCTCTTGCCGCACTGGCAGGCTGCGCCCCAACGCCCGCTCCGGTCAAGACGCCGCCGGCCCCCCCGGCCACGTCCCAGGCCGCCGTGCAGTACCCGCTGTCCGTGGTGGACAGCCTGGGCCGCACCGTTACCCTGTCCCAACAGCCCCAGCGCATCCTCTCGCTGGCCCCCAGCAACACGGAGATTCTTTTCGCCCTGGGCCTCGGCGATAAGGTCGTCGGCACCGACACCTTCTCCGATTATCCGGAGGAGGCGAAGGCCAAGGAAAAGGTCGGCGGGCTCATCGATCCCAACCCGGAGAAGATGCTGGCCCTGAAACCGGACGTGGCCTTTGCCATTGGCGGCAGCGAGCAGCAGTATGCCAAACTGCTGGAGCAGAACGTTCCGGTGGTGGTCCTGCAGCCCAAGAATCTGGAGCAGGTCTACGAAACCATCCGCCTGGCGGGCCGCGTGACCGGCGTTCCTGACAAGGCGGATGCCGTCATCAAGCAGATGCAAGACCGCATCGCCGCCGTCACCGCCAAGACCCAGGGCCTCACCGACGCCCAGCGGCCCAAGGTCTTCTATGAGGTCTACCACGACCCGCTCATGACCGTGGGGCCGGGCTCCTTCATCCACGACCTCATCGGCCTGGCGGGCGGCCGCAACATTGCGGAGCAGGTAGGCAAGGACTACGCCGAGGTCAGCCCCGAGCTGCTGGTGCAGCAGAACCCGGACCTGATCCTGTCTCCCTACGCCGATTTCCTCACCTCCGTGAAAGACGGAAAGTACCCGGCCTGGTCCGGTGTGACGGCCGTCAAGGAGAAGCGGCTGTTCCAGGTGGACGACAACATGATGTCCCGGTCGGGACCGCGCCTGGCGGACGCCCTGGAGCAGATGGCCCGCATTATCCACCCGGAGCTGTTTCAGTAGCGCTGTTGCCGCCGCCCGGCGGTCGGAGGAGGTGAGGGAGTGAATCGCCAGAGGACCCGGCAGGCCCTGCGCTTGTTGATGCTGGTTGGCCTGTTGGTGGTGGCTGGGCTGGCTGGGGTTGCCCTGGGTTCGGTGCGCCTGTCTGCGGGCGAGGTCGTCCGCTCCCTCGCCCACCCGCCCTGGCGGGCGGGGGCGTCGCCGGCCGGCGCGGGGGCCATCATCTGGGACCTGCGCCTGCCGCGGGTGGTGCTGGCGGCGCTGGTGGGCGCCGGGCTGTCCATTGCCGGCGCGGGCTTTCAAGGCCTGTTCCGCAACCCGCTGGCGGATCCGTTCATTCTGGGGATCTCCTCCGGCGGGGCGCTGGGGGCGGCTCTGGCGATTCTCGCCTCGGTGCAGCTTGGATGGGTGGCCTCCGGGATCATTCCCGTGACCGCCTTTCTGGGCGCTCTGGTAACCGTGGGTCTGGTCTACGCCGTGGCTGCCGCTCCCGGCCGCGCTTCGTCCCTGAACTTGATCCTGGCGGGCGTGGCGGTCAGCGCCTTTCTGTCGGCGGGGTTGTCGTTCCTTACCTCCATTGCCAGCGACCCGGCGCAGAAGGCCATCTCCTTCTGGCTGGTGGGCGGCTTTACATCAGCCTCCTGGCGGCACGTTGTTCTGGCCGGCCCCTACATCCTGGCCGGCAGCCTGGTCCTGCTGCTCCTGGGCCGGGACCTGAACCTGCTGGCCCTGGGCGAGGAGACGGCGCGGCAGATGGGTGTCTCCGTCACCGTGGTACAGGCCGCTCTGGTGGTGGCTGCGTCCCTCACCACCGCCGCAGCCGTGGCGGTGACCGGCGTCATTGGCTTTGTGGGGCTGGTCATGCCCCACCTGACGCGTCTCTGGGTGGGACCGGACCATCGCTGGCTCCTGCCCGCCAGTGCCCTGTCCGGCGCCGCCTTCCTGGTGCTTGCCGACACGCTGGGCCGTACCCTCTTCAGCCCGCTGGAGGTCCGGGTGGGCATCATTACGGGGCTGGTGGGCGGCCCGTTCTTCCTCTACCTGCTGCAGCGCAGCCGCAGACAGGGGGTGGGAGGCTGATGGGTGCCGCCATGGATGTACAGGGGCTGACAGTGGGCTATACCGCCGGCCACCCCGTGTTGCAGGACGTGACCCTGGCCTTTGAGCCGGGCGCCTTCTGCGGCATTGTTGGGCCCAACGGCTCGGGCAAGTCCACCCTGCTCAAGACCCTGACCGGCGTGCTCAGGCCCACCCGGGGGCGGGCTTTACTTGACGGGCGCCCCGTACACCTACTGCCTCCTGCCGACCTGGCCCGGAAGGTAGCGGTTGTGGCCCAGGACAGCCCGGCGGACTTTGACTTCACCGTCCTTGACGTGGTCATCATGGGCCGCTTCCCCTTCCTGGGACGGCTGCAGTGGGAGGGGCCGCAAGACGAGGCCCTGGCCCGCGAGGCCCTGACCCTGGTAAAGGCTGAGCATCTGGCGGAGCGGCTGTACCGTTCCCTCTCCGGCGGTGAGCGGCAGCGGGTAGTCCTGGCCCGTGCCCTCTGTCAGCAGCCGGAGGTGCTGCTTCTGGACGAACCCACGTCCCATCTGGATCTGGGGCACCAGGCCGAGGTCTTCAACCTGCTGGAGTCTCTTCACGGTCAGGGCCTGACGGTCATTGCCGTTCTGCACGACCTGAACCTGGCGGCCCGCTACTGCCGGCGTCTGGTGGTCATGCAGTCGGGGCGGGTGGTGGCGGACGGTCCCACCGGGCAGGTGCTCACCGAGGAACTGGTCCGGCGCGTGTACGGCAGCGAGGTCACCCTTGTGCCGCACCCGCTGGACGGGGGACCGCAGGTGATCCCGCTGTACCGGCGTCCCAGGCCGGTCGCGCGGTCCGGCTCCCGCCGCGTCCACGTGGTAGGCGGCGGCGGCGCCGCTGCGCGGCTGCTCGAGCGCCTGGCGCAGGCCGGGATGGAGGTCACGCTGGGTCCTGTCAACACCGGCGACACAGACTGGTCCGTCGCCCGGCTGCACCGCGTTCCGCTGATCGAACTGCCGCCGTTTACGCCCGTGACGGCGGCGGCGGCGGCCGAGCACCGACGCCGCATCGGAGAGGCCGACGCCGTGGTGGTGGCTGGCCTCTACGTCGGGCCGGGTAACCTGGACAACCTGCGCGCCGTCCTGGACGCAGGGGCCGGCCGGACCACCGTGCTGGTTGAGCCAACGCCGATTCGGTCCCGCGACTTCACGGGCGGGGAGGCGGCGCGCCTGTGGCAGGCGCTCACGGGGGTGAGCGCCGTGGTCGTGCCGGATGATGATGCCGCCCTGGCGCAGATACTTGAGACGGGTCATTAGTTGCTGTCTTTCCCAAGTGGCGGCTGGTTGACCATGTTCTTCGTATCTTTACTTAGTAAACCCCTTTTGCTAGAATCGGGGAGGACGCGGGCAGGTGGGCGCCGTGCGTGGGCCACCTGTTCAGGGGACCAAGAACGAGGAGGGGACTCCGTGAGCGAGACCTCGAGCAGCGGGCGCAAGCCCCGGCAGTACGTCAACTTTGTCTTCTATCAGGTGGATCCGGCCTGGCGGCGCCTGCCGGAAGAGCAGCGGGAGCAGGATCGCAAGGCCTTTGTGGAGGCGGTCAAGTCCGCCGGCCAGGGCATCCTGATGCGCGCCTACACGCTGATGGGCATCCGTGCCGACGCCGATCTCATGCTCTGGCGCATCACCACCGACCTGGACGCGCTGCAGCGTCAGGTCACCGCCTACCTGAACACGGGCCTGGGTCGCTACCTGAACCCCACCTACTCCTACCTGGCCATGGCCAAGCGGTCAACGTACGTGGACAAGATCAGCCCGGAGCACGAAGGGCAGCGCCAGTACATCGAGCCCGGCCGGCACAAGTACCTCTTCGTCTACCCCTTCATCAAGTCGCGCGACTGGTACCACGCCACGCTGCACACCCGGCAGGGCATGATGGATGAGCACATCATCATCGGCAACAAGTACCCGTCGGTCAAGCTCAACACCACCTATTCCTTCGGCCTCGACGACCAGGAGTTCGTGGTGGCCTTTGAGTCCGACTACCCGGAGGACTTCCTGGACCTGGTGATGGAGCTTCGCGAGTCCGAGGCTTCCCGGTACACCGTGCGCGACACGCCCACGTTCACCTGCCTGCACCGCGAATTGGACGAGGCCGTGGCCAGCCTGGGTTAGGCCCGCCAGTCATAGGCATGCAAGAACAAAGCCACCGTTCAGCCGGTGGCTTTTGTGCTGCCCTGTTGGTTCTGCCGGAACTCCCGCACTGCGTCCGCCAGGGTTTCCGCCAGGCCCTCCTGATAGAGGCGGTTGGTGAGCAGGCGCCTGTCCTCCGCGTTGGAGATGAAGCCTACCTCCACCAGGACTGCGGGCACTTGGCTCTCCATCAGATGGGGAATGTCAGAAGCCTGGATGCGATGGGGCTGGTTCGGAAAATCAGCGTCCAGAGCCTCGTAAACGGCCTGGGCCAGGGCCTTGGCCGTCTCACGGCTGGGCCCGGCCCCCTGGGGGTAAAGTACCAGGGTGCCGCGCACGCTCGCGTCACCGATGCTGTTGACGTGAATGGAGACGAAGGCCCACGAGCCGTTCCTGGCGGCAATGTCGCGCCGGCGCCGCAGGTCGTTGGCGTAGCTGGTGGGGTCCAGGGCAATGTCCGTTTCCCGGGTGAGGACCACATTCAGCCCCGCCATCTGCAGGCGCCGGGCCATCTCACGTGTGATGGTCAGGTTGAGGTCCTTCTCCAGGACGCCTGCCGCCGTGGCGCCCCCGTCGATCCCGCCGTGACCGGGGTCCAGCGTAATGGGTGGCCCGGACGCCGGCGGTGGCGGCTGCGCCTCGGGCAGTCGAGCCGCCGCCCCGCTCCGCGGGGCCCACAGGGCCACGCCCAGCACCAGCGCGATGAAGCCGGCCCAACCCCACCTCTTCTGCATGGCTGTCCCCGCCCTCCCGCAATCTCCCGAAGAAACATATGCGGGACCGTGCCACTCTTGACGGGTAACGCCGGAGCAGGGACGGCCGCTGCCGATAGCCAATAGAATGCCTGTGTGCACCGAGCCAACCGGCCTGAGGCCGTTGGGAGTGAGGGCATGTCTGATGTGCGCCACCGGAGTCTGCGGGATGTGGCCGACCGGACCTGGGACGGACTGGAGATAGCCCAGGAGCCGCCCTACGGGGCGTCCATCATCGTCTGCCGGCGCCGGGAAGGGCTGTTGGAGTTCCTCATCCTTCACCGTGGCCACCTGGGGGCGACCTACGAAGGCGACTGGGCGTGGGGTCCTCCGGCGGGAGGCCGGCTGCCGGGCGAGTCGGTTGAGGCCTGCGCCGTCCGTGAACTGCAGGAGGAGACCGGCCTGCGGCTGGTCCTGGACCCTCTGCCTGCCGCTGGCGCTGACTGGCGAGCCTTTATGGCTCAGGCTCCGGCGGACGCAACGGTCACCCTGTCCGCGGAGCATGACCGCTTTGAGTGGCTGCCTCTGGACAGTGCCCGGGAGCGGTGTCGCCCGGTGAGGGTCGCCCAGCAGATCGACGCCGCGGCTCGGATGCTGGCAGGCAGCTCTTCCCCCGGGGAGGCGCTGGAATGACCGTCAGACGCCAATGGGCCTGGATCCTCGTGGCGGTCCTGACGGTAGCCGGCTGGCTTGGCTGGTCCATCTACCGCGACCACTACAGCCCCGCCGCCCAGGCGAGGAACCTTGCCCACGCCTTCTGGACGTCGGTGCAGGTAGGGGACCGCGAGGCCGTCACCGGGATGCTATCCCAGGACGCACCGCAGACTGTCGATGAGTTACTGGCATTCTTCCATGGCTACAGGTATGACGGTGACGCGCTTCACCTCAACGCGGGCAGTCGCATGGACGCATGGCGCCGACATGGCCTGGACTTTGAGGTAGTCACCGGACTTGTGTCGCCTGAGGGGGACGCCACGTCTTTCACCCTGGGTCTCAAACGGGACACAGCGGGCTCCTACCGTGTCTGGTTTGTGGGGCAGGGCGCCAGCGCTGACCCGGGCGGCGGCGTCAGGCCGGTTCTGACGACCGAGTAGACTGTCGCGTGGATGATACAAGGCGCGCAGGGACTCCCTGCGCGCCTTTGCCTTTGAGCAGTGCCCATGTTGGGCTGCGACCGCTCCTAGGGCTTCCCGCCCCCCGGTCCGGGCACCAGGCCCCGGCCCTGGTTGAACAGCTCGTACAGCATGACGGCCGTGGCTACGGCCAGGTTGAGCGAGTCGCTGCGTCCCACCATGGGGATGCTGACCATCAGGTCGCAGAGGGCCTTCTCCTCTTCGGACAGGCCCTGCCGTTCGTTGCCCATGAACAGCACAGCGGGCAGCGTGTACATCACCGACCGGTAGTCCGTGGCCGCCGCATCCGACGTACCCACCAGCACGGCACCGGTCCGGCGCTTCCACGCCGCTAGCTGCGCCACGTCGGCCCGTACCAGGCGCTGGGCAAAGACCGCGCCCATACTGGCGCGCAGGGCCGCCGGGTCATAGGGGTCCGTGGTGGGTCCCACCAGAATGACGCCGCTGCAGCCCACCGCGTCGGCCGTGCGCAGGATGGTGCCCAGGTTGCCGGGGTCC
>JBLNCQ010000079.1:0-7828 GCA_050260815.1 Bacillota bacterium | reverse complement strand
GTCAAGGGACTCGGCAAGGTCTACATCGCCGGAATCCTAGCAGAAATCGCAGACATTCGCCGCTTCCCCAACCACCATGCCGTGGCCAAGTTCGGCGGCCTTGCCTGGTCCCGCCACCAGTCCGGCTCCTTTGAGTCCCAGAACACGCACCTTCTCCACACCGGAAACCGCTACCTGCGGTACTACCTGGTGGAAGCCGCCAACAGCCTCGCGGTGCACGATGCTGAATTCAAGCGGTACTACCAGCGGAAGAAGGCCGAATCCAAGACCCATGCTCATCTTCGTGCCCTTGCACTGACAGCCCGCAAACTGGTTCGCCTGCTGGACGCTCTGCTGCGGTCCAACCGGCTCTACAACCCGCTCGGAGCTCCCGGCCGCTAGTCCGGACTCCACCTACACGGCTTACAGCTTCTGGGATTCGCTGTAGGCCTGGTTTGGTGCTGCCCTAAAGCCCTAGAACCTTGATAACTTCACAGACTTATGTCCCCTTACCCCCTTGACATGTCACCGCTGGTCTCCCGGAGGTGCCGGCAGCGGGCTGACGAGTTCCCCGCAGGACACCACCAGCCCGGGTCGCTGAAGGCGCGGTCGAGGTCTGTGCTCACGCCGCCCAACAGCACGCCATTCCTGTACTGGTAAAGCTGGACCTGGGGATGAAGCTGGCCACGGCTCCAGGCGTAGGTCTGCCAGAGCCACGGGATGCGGACCGCAGCATGCCCGCAAATGTCGCAGCTGCCGTAGGCGCCCACGGGGTACACGCTCTTGAGGGCGAACAGGCCGTCCAGGTAGGCGTCCAGCACCGCGAACTGGCTGGCGGGAAGGTCCATGTCGACGGCGTAGTAATGGGCCTTCCGGCCGGCTGTCCGACAGCCTGGGCCATCTGCCTGGTCGTTGAGGCGGCAGAGACACCCCGGTCGCGGGTAAAGTAGCCGACGTACGTGGGGTTGGTCTCCTACACGCTGACGATGCCCAGCCCCTCAGCCGAGACGGACAGGGCCTCATCGGCTGTAAGCACCTTGGCGGAGTAGCCAGGCGGGCAGAGGTACCGACACACGAAGGAGAGGCCGGCCTCCCGGAACGCCGTGTAGGCGGCATCCGACCTCATCATGTAGTCGACCCCCAGGGTCTCCACCCCTGCACCTCCTCCCCCTGTACTGAGGATTTCGCACCCTAGCTTATGTTTATGTCAGGCAGCCTATGATTCAGGCAGTGAGAAAGGGCCATACCCGCTTGGGTATGGCCCCGCAACATTCGTCAATTGGGATAGATGTATCCTCGGAACAGAGAATACCCTAAGGGTAAATGCCTATTGGCAGAGAGGGCCCACATAGGACAACGAATGCATCGAGCTCACCCAGGTATGTGGCGAACCTGTGCCGCTCTGTGTCATTTGCCTGTGGTCGATCTGTGTAAGTGACACGGCACAGGTTCGCCACATACCTGGGTGATTCCCTCCAAGACGCGCAAGAATCGTTCGACATCTGATGCAGCGCTCAACCGGCGAACACTTGCGCGGGAGTAATGGAATCCAAATTCCGCTTCTGACCGCAGCCGAACTAGGCTAAAACCATTACTACGAAGTGGGAGGTAAAGGGAATAAAGACGAGCTCGTCCAAGTAGTAAAGGTAAACGTCGTAGGATTTGAGGCGATCTGAGTGGATACCTTCGTCTTTCAGGACGAAAGTGGAGAACCCGGGAAGGACCCATTCTTCTTCTCGGGGGCGATCACAATTCCCGAACCCGAACTCCGGAAGCTAAACGCACTCCTGGCGCGCATTCGGGAGGAAGAGAGATTCAACGACGAGTTTCATTTTCAAAAGGTGTCTGGATGGAGGGAACGCGTCTACAGACGAGTGTTCGACGAGGTCCTCAATGACATCAACTTCCACTTCAAGGTAATCGTTGTACGCCGAGAACGCCTTGAAATGAGCTATTTCTCTCATCAGAAGCATTTGGCCTATAACAGATTTACATTTCTCAACATACTCCATAGTCTCCGATCTCGGGCTAATGGCGGAGTCTATATTTACGTCGATGACCGATGCCGAGTCCGGCGCGACAATTTCTTATCATACTTGAAGCAGGAGCTCAATTGGAAGGCCCTAGAAAAGGGGTTGAGTTACGAAGTCCGAGCCGTTGAACCCCGAACATCACTTACGGAAGAAGCTCTTCAGGTCTGTGACCTGTTTATCGGTGCAACAAAGCAGCTTTACGTTCCTGCTACTGGCGATCGGAAGAAAACACTATCTCAATTCTTCGATAGACACCCGGAGCGAAGACGGAAAGTTGATATGTGGGACTGGCAGCCCTATCCTAGATGAATAACAACATAGAGGGCAGCAAGCCCTTAGATGTCCAGGACGGACAACTTAACCGACCAACACGGTCGGCGTTTCGGACTGACTACCCTCTACGTGCGGCTAGGGAATGCCCCTAGCCTAAAAAGACGTCTTGCTAATGCTATCTTAACGTCAGGCCTAACTAGCGTCAAGACTGGTGGACAGTTTTTTCTTGGAGAGGGCCCCAATTTCTGGAAGGTCAACCCCTCGCTGATTCCTCCCATCCGATGGGGTGGCCTACGGGGCCTTGAGGCGCTAGCAGCGGGTGATCTAGCAGCAAATTCATAGGCGGACATGACAAGGGGCCATACCTCATGTGGGTATGGCCCCTCAAACGTTGTCATATGGCGGAAGGGGTGGGATTCGAACCCACGGAGGGCTTGCGCCCTCGGCGGTTTTCAAGACCGCTTCCTTAAACCACTCGGACACCCTTCCGAAAAGTGCCGTGGTGCGTGTGCCGCGCCACGGCAGACGGGCGATGCAGCTGCTAGCGGACCGTGAAGTGGTTCACGGATCGGAAACTGCGACGCAATTCACTGTAGCACGGTCGCTCGGACACGGTCAAGTTGCACCCGGCGGCGCGGACGGAAGACTAGTCTCTCGCCGCAATGCGCTCCAAACCTCCCATGTACGGCCGCAGCACCGCCGGAATGGTCACGGAACCATCCGCTTCCTGGTAGTTCTCAAGGATGGCGGCAACCGTGCGGCCGATCGCCAGGCCCGAAGCATTCAGGGTGTGCATGAACTCCACCTTGCCCTGCTCGTTGCGGAAGCGCATGCCGCCGCGGCGGGCCTGGAAGTCGCGGATGTTCGAGGCCGAGCTGATCTCCACATACCGGTTGTAGCTGGGCATCCACAGCTCCAGGTCGTACTTCTTGGCCTGCTGAAACCCCATGTCGCCGGTGCACATGAACAGCACGTGGTAAGGAATCTCCAGCCGCTGCAGGACGTCCTCGGCGTCGTGGGTGAGCTTTTCGAGCTCGGCGGAAGACTCCTCCGGTTTCGTAAACGCCACTAGCTCCACCTTGTCGAACTGGTGCATGCGCACCAGGCCGCGCGTGTCGCGGCCGGCCGCGCCCGCCTCGGAGCGGAAACAGGCCGAGTAGGCGCAGTAGCGCAGGGGCAGGTCGGCGCCGCTGACGATCTGGTCCCGGTGCAGGTTCACCAGGGCGGTCTCGGCGGTGGGAATCAGGTAGTAGGGCTGGTCGCGCAGGGCGAAGACGTCCTCGGCGAACTTGGGGAACTGGCCGGTGGCGTACATACTGGCCTCGTTGACCATCAGCGGCACCCAGTTCTCGGCGTAGCCGTGCTCGCGGATGTGCAGGTCCAGCATGAAGTTCATGACGGCGCGCAGCAGGGTGGCGCCCAGCCCCCGGAAGTAGACAAAGCGTGCGCCGGTGGCCCTGGCGGCGGCCTCGAAATCCAGGATGCCCAGGCGCTGACCCACTTCCCAGTGCGGCTTGGGCTCAAAGCCGAAGTCGCGGGGCCGGCCCCAGCGCCGGATCTCCACGTTGCCGCTTTCGTCCGGCCCCACGGGGACGTCGGGGTCGGGGATGTTGGGCACGGTCAGCATCATTGCGTTCAGGTCGGTCTCCACCTGGCGGACCTCTTCGTCGAGGGCCTTGATGCGGTCGCCCACCTGGCGCATCTCGGCGATCACCGAGGTGGCGTCCTGGCCGGCCTTCTTCAGGCGGCCGACCTCCTCCGACACGGCGTTGCGCCGGGCCTTGAGCTGCTCGACTTCGGTCAGCAGAGCGCGGCGCTGTTCGTCCAGGCCCAACAGGCGGTCCAGGTCCACCACCATGTTCTTCTTGGCCATGGCCTCGCGCACCACGTCAGGGTTTTGGCGAATGAACTTCAGGTCCAACATGGAAACTCGTCCTCTCTGGTTGGATAGTTGCGAATGAGGCGGCGCGGCGGGCTTAGGCCGGCAGTTCGGCCAGTTGCTTCAGATGCACGTCGAACGGCGGGTAGGCGATGCCGCGCTCGGTGATGATGGCGGTGACATAGCGCCACGGGGTGACATCAAAGGCGGGGTTGGCGACCCGCACCCCCTCCGGGGCCCAGTGGACGCCGCCGAAGCCACGGACCTCGTCGGCGTGACGCTCCTCAATGGCGATCTGGTCGCCGGAGGCCAGGCGCAGGTCCAGGGTGGAGATGGGCGCAGCCACGTAGAATGGGATGCCGTGCTCGTGGCAGAGCACCGCCACGGTGTAGGTGCCGATCTTGTTAGCCACGTCGCCGTTGGCGGCAACCCGGTCCGCCCCCACAATGGCCGCCTGAATCCGCCCCAGGCGCATGAAGTGGCCGGCCATGTTGTCGGTGATGAGGGTGGCGTCCCACCCCTCCTGGGCGGCTTCCCAGGCGGTGAGGCGGGCCCCCTGCAAGACCGGCCGGGTCTCGTCCATGTAGACGCGGAGCCGCTTGCCGGCCTCGTGGGCGGCGCGGATGACGCCCAGGGCGGTGCCGTAATCCACGGTGGCCAGGGCACCGGCGTTGCAGTGGGTCAGGACGCCGTCGCCGTCCCGAAGGAGAGTCTGCCCCAAGCGGCCGATGCGGCGGTTAACGTCCACGTCCTCGTCGGCCATGCGGCCTGCCTCCTCGCGCAGGGCAGTGGCCACCTGTTCGGCCGAGGCTCCGGCGTCCCGCTGTTCGTGGACCCGGGCCATCATCCGGTCCAGGGCCCAGAACAGGTTGACCGCCGTGGGGCGAGTGGAACGCAGGAGCTGGTGCGCCTCGTCCAGCCCCTGCCAGAAGTGATCCGTGGGCGGGCCGGCGGGCTCTCCCTGGCGGGCCAGGGCGTCAGCGGCCAGCACCAGCCCGAAGGCGGCGGCGACGCCGATCGCCGGGGCGCCGCGCACGGTCAGGTCGCGGATGGCCTGGGCCACCTGCTGGGCGCTGCCAAGCTCCAGGACCTCCAGCCGGCCCGGCAGGGCCCGCTGGTTGACCATGCGGACAACGTGGCCCGTCAGCTCAACGGACCTCATGACCAGACCGCCTCGCGGCCGCAGCCGCAGGTGCGGTCCGCCTCCGGCGGCAGGTTCTCAATCACCTTGAAGAGCAGCTGTTTGACGCGGTCCACGTTGCTATCAAAGACGCGCAGGACTTCCTCATGGCTGACCGGCTTGACATCCGGGCTGCCCTCCAGACCGGCGTCGAAGTCGGTGATCAGGGCGATGTTCAGAAAGCACATGCCCAGCTCGCGCGCCAGGGGGACCTCCGGGTACTGGGTCATGCCGATGGCGTGCCAGCCCATGGAGGAGAACCAGCGGCTCTCGGCGCGGGTGGAGAAGCGGGGGCCCTGGATCACCACCATGGTGCCGCCGTCGTGGGCGGTGATGCCCAGGCCCCGGGCCTGCTCCACGGCCACCTGCCGCATGGTCGGGCAGTAGGGATCAGCGAAGGTCAGGTGCCGCACGATCGGGCCCGTGATGAAGGTATCCTGGCGGGAGTGCGTGCGGTCCACCAGTTGATCGGAGATGACGAAGTCGCCGGGCTTGATGGTGGGCTGCAGACTGCCCGCGGCGCAGGGGCCGATGATGCGGCTGACCCCCAGCTTCTTCATGGCCCAGGCGTTGGCCCGGTAGTTGATCAGGTGGGGCGGGTAGCGGTGGTCGCGCCCGTGGCGCGGCAGGAAGGCCACCCTGTGCCCGGCGATGGTAACCAGCGTGATCCTATCGCTGGGCGCCCCGTAGGGGGTCTCCACCGCGACCTCCTCTGCCCCCTCGCCCAGCGAGTAGAACCCGGAGCCGCCAAAGACGCCAATCTCAGCCTGGTGTTCCACAGTGCATCCTCCTCGTTGCGGTTGAGCCGCCCCCGGTGCAGGGCAAGCGCCCGACGGGGCGCAGGCACCTTCGGCGGGCGGCCGGCGACCTTAGAGTACCACCCGCCGCACCGCCCCCATGCCATCCAGCTCGGAGAGGCGGGCCAGCAGGGAATCCGGGACAAAGTCATCCACCTGCAGGACCATGACCGCCTCGCCGCGGGGACCGGCGCGGCCGACCTGCATAGCGGCGATATTGATGTCGTGCTGACCCAGCAGGGTTCCCACGCGGCCGATCATGCCCGGGCGGTCCTGGTGCCGCGTCACCAGCATGTAGCGACTGGGGGAGAACTCCACGTCCAGGTCGTTGATGGCCAGGATGCGCGGGCCGCCGGCGGAGAGGTAGCCGGAGATGGAGCCGCGCTGCCGCCCGCTCTGCACCCGCACGGTCAGGCGGTGGGGTCGGTCGGGGCACTGCTGGATGCGGTGCTCCTCCACGCGAATGCCGCGCCGTCCCGCCACCACCCGGGCGTTGATCTGGTTGACCGGCTCGCCCAGGATGGCGGCCAGGAGGCCTTTGAGCACAAAATTGGTCAGGGGGCCGGTGGTGAGGCCGGCCAGGTCACCCTCGTACAGTACCTCCACCCGTTCGATGGGCCCCGGCTGGGCCTGGGCGTAGGTGCGGGCCAGGGTCTCCGCCAGGGGGATGTACGGCACCAGGGCCTCCGCCTCCAGCGGCGAGAGGCTGGGCCAGTTGACCGCCGTCGCTACCGGCCGGCCCGAAAGAGCATCCAGCACCGCCTCCGCGACCAGGACGCCGTTGGCCTCCAGGGCCTCCTGGGTGGAGCCGGCCAGGTGGGGCGTGACCACCACGTTGGGCAGCTCAAAGAGCGGATGGTGGGGCGCGGGCTCCTCGGTGAAGACGTCCAGCGCGGCGCCGGCCAGTTGTCCGGACTGAAGGGCCTCATAGAGGGCGGTCTCGTCCACCAGGCCGCCGCGAGCGCAGTTGATGAGGCGGGCGCCGGGCTTCATGCGGGCCAGGCGGTCCCGGCCCAGGAGGCCCACGGTGTCCGGCGTCTTGGCCAGGTGCAGGCTGACGAAGTCCGAACTGGCCAGCACCGCGTCCAGCGGCTCCAGCCGCACGCCCAGGAACTCCGCTCGGGAGGGCGCCACATAGGGGTCGTGGGCCAGCACCGTCATGCCGAAGGCCCTAGCTCGGAGGGCGACCTCTGCGCCAATCCGGCCCAGGCCCACCAGGCCCAGGGTCTTGCCCATCAGCTCCACCCCGGTAAACCGGCCGCGGCGCCAGTTGCCGGCGCGCAGGTCGCGGTCCGCCTGCGGCACCTGCCTTGCCAGGGCCAGCATCAGCGCCAGGGTGTGCTCGGCGGCGGCCACGGTGTTGCCCGTTGGCACGTTGACCACCAGCACGCCCCGTTCGGTGGCGGCGTCAACGTCGATGTTGTCCACGCCCACGCCGGCGCGGCCCACCACCTTGAGGCGGGGCGCGCGCTCCAGAACCTCACGGGTCACCCGCGTCTCGCTGCGGGTCACCAACCCATCCATTTCGCCAACCAGGGCAAGGAGGTCCTGCCTGTCCAGCCCGGTCCGCACCTCCACCCGGGCCCCTCCCTGCCTCAGCCGCTCCACGCCGGCTTCGGAGATGGGGTCCGCAACCAGGACCCGGAACGCGGCGGCCTCCGTCATGCCGTCCTCCCCCTCTCCTCGT
>JBLNCQ010000078.1:0-10931 GCA_050260815.1 Bacillota bacterium | reverse complement strand
GTCAAGGGACTCGGCAAGGTCTACATCGCCGGAATCCTAGCAGAAATCGCAGACATTCGCCGCTTCCCCAACCACCATGCCGTGGCCAAGTTCGGCGGCCTTGCCTGGTCCCGCCACCAGTGCCGGCTGTGGGCGCAGCAGGAATCCCAGGAGCGGTGATGATGCCAGTCCCGTCCGGCTTCTGTGTATCGGCGAGGGGGACGATGGGAATCGCCGCCGGCCTATCCCATGGCAGAGTCTGGAAGTAGTCCACTTTGCGGTCCCCGATCTGGCGGAAGTAATCATTAGCTTCGGCATCAGTGAACTGGTCGCGAATCCGAACCGTGATCTCACCCGATGCCTTGCGCGGCATAACAAGGATAGCGGTGGGCTCCTTCGTAATGGTGGGCTTGCCACCCACTTGCGTGATGTGCAGCTGCGCCTCCGGGTCGAAGATTGGGGGGTCAATTGGACCCACGGTGAGCAATACGCGCTGTTCGGCCCCGCCATCCGGCGATTCAAAATAGACACCATCCCCGCCGCGATCAATCGTCAGTTCTGCTGTGGCCGGCAATATAACGCCGAACGAGAAGGGGACCCGGATGGGATCTGGAGCCACTACCCGCCAGTAGCGGACCTGCTGCAGAGCAGTCGGCACGGGTATTTCGAACGTAGTCGTATGGAGTGAATCGGTTAAGGTACCTCGAATGACCGTAGAGCCGAAGTCGGGCACGACTCCGAATGCAACGCTACGCCTGTCGCCGGACATCAGCGCCGTCGGGAGTACGAAGCTCGTGGTGCCTTCTGGCGGCAGCTCCGTCGGCTCGAACGCTACGTGTGTCACGATCTTGGCATCCCCGCGTGAGCCGCTGTCCAGCGCGTGCCAGAGGGTGGCAGGACCGGCCAGCCGCCCACCCTCCAGCCGTACCTCCACATGCTGTGGCGGCGGCTCCGCAAGGCTGCCAGATACCCTTGTGATGTCAGTGACCTGCAAGCGGATTCCCTTGGAGCCGGCATACCAGGACGCGATGGCCTGCGTGGCCTGGCCCCGATCTAGCGTGACCGACCCCCACGCCGGTTTGCTGCCTGCACCTCCCCCGGCGGTGCCTGGAGCTGGTGTACTCTGCCCCCCAGGTCCGCCGGGTGCCGCCTCCCCTGGCCCGCCGATTCTCGCCGCCCCAGAAGAGGCAAGGCGACGGACACTCACAGTTTTGAATACCACTGTCAGGGCCACTACCACAACCACCAGCATTAGGGCCAGCGCCACCCGTCGCCGCCGCTTCGTCTGAATCCCACTTGTCATCGAAATCAACCTCCCTTTGTCAGCGTGCGGACAACAGGCTCCACAGCCGTCCGCAGCAAATACCACACGGTGCTTGCCGTCCCTGGCGCCGCCATATAGAGCACCAGCATCACAACCAGCGCCAACACCAGGACGTAGAGAAGCGTTTCGGCCAGTCCGCCTGCTGCCGTCGCTACAGCCATGAGAGCACGGAGGACTGCGCCAACCAGCCCGAAAATGCCTTGCACCACCGCAAAGGCGCCATGCACGACAGCACTGGCAGCCCGCACCAGTACGGAACTGGTTTTGCGCGCCTGGTGGGGTCTTGTAGCCGCAAGCAGCGGCCACCGCTTCCTGCGGGGGCGGTCCGGCATGATGGCCCCGAGCAGAGCCGCAAGTGCCCGCTCAGTGGGTTGGTTCGGCCGCTTCCACCCCGGCGGCCAATCCGACTCCGCCTGGATGGGCACCAGACTAACTTCCGCCCGGGCGGCGAACTGGCTAAAAAACTCCTCAGCGCCGGCGAGCAGATTGGTATCCACAGTCAGCATGACGTAGCGGCTGCCGGCCGGCAGCGCAGTACTCGGGCCAGTGCTCCGCAGCCAGTCCAGCACCCTGGACCACCGGGAGGGCGACGCAGGCAGCACGATCAAGGTCAAGTCGCCGTCCAGCGCGGAAAGACCGCTGCGCTGCACGGTGCCGCAATCCGCCACCACGTACTCGTGCGTCCTGAGCCGTGTGGCTTCCCTCCCCGCCTCGGCGCCTGCGGCGGGCAGGAGCTCCAGCCCCGGAAGCCACGGCTGAACGCCCGCAGTGTCCATGGCCATCCCTGCCGCTGGGGCCAGGTCGTGGCGGCCATTCGCTTCTACAAGAAGCGCCTTATACCCAGCGCGCGCCAAATAGGCAGCGATGGCCGCAGCAAGCGTGGTGGTTCCGACGCCATCGGCCACGCCGGCCACGGCGACTAGCACGGGCCGCGCGGATGTCGCCACCCTGCGTTCGACGATGCGCTCCCGGATCTTCACTGTTTCAGTGGCCGTCTTGCCCGGAGCCAGGGAAGGATCAAGCCAGAGCGCCGCCTGCTCCAGGCCAGCAGGCGGCCGGTCCAGGACGGCCGGGAGCTGCGCAAGGTCAGTCACAATATCGTAGCAACCGGCTTGCACCACACCGGCCACTTCGGGGTCCCCAGGTTGGCGGCCCGCCGCCAGGACAATCAGGCGGGTCTGGGGGCGCGCCAGCCGGTAGCGCAGGACGGCTGCGCCCAGGCCAGGGCCGGTTGCCACGTCCAGCACCAGCGAGTCCACAGGGACTCTGGCTGCCTCGTCGAGTGCGCCGGCTCCCTGCCCGGCTTCGACCACCCGCACGGTCGCCTGCTCGTCTCGGCCACGCAGGACGGCTGCCACCTCCTGCGCTGTCCCGCGCGTCAGAATCGCATACATGCGATCACCTCCTACAGAACGAAAAAAGGGGTGAGCCTACGCCCACCCCCAGTGTCTGGGTAACTGTGCAGTTACCGCTCCGTGCCGTCCTGAGCCTGCTCCAGTCCGCGATAAGCGTTCAGGACCGCCGCGTCGAGAGCTTCACGGCCTTCCTTGGTGATCGGGTGAGCGACCTCATAGTAGTTGCCGTCCTTGCCCTTCTGAGCCGGCAAGGAAACGAACGGGCCGTTCTTGCCCTCCACCACGCGGACCCCGTGGACCGCGAAGACCCCGCCGATGCTGATGTCAGCGAAAGCCTTCGCGTTGGTGTTGCCGCGCGCCGCTATCATGCGCTGAACCTTGATATCCATCCTCGTTCACCTCCTTCCACTCGACATGGGCAGTTGTGGGCGCATCACCCCCTTCAAAGCTAAAACCCGCCGTAAAGTTGCAGCGGGTTTTGCGGCTGGCCGAGAAACTTGATGGCGAAATGCAGGTGCGGGCCAGTGCTGCGCCCGGTGTTTCCTGCCCGGCCGATCAGGTCGCCGGCCTGCACGCGCGCGCCGTCCGCTACCAGAACGGCGTCGAGATGCAGGTACGCAGTCTCGTACCCGCCGCCAGTGATTTTGACCCAGTTGCCGCTCACGGCGTCGCTGCCCGTGGCGGCCACGCCTGCGTGAGCCGCGAGGATGGGGGCTCCCACGTTTGCGGCGATGTCCAGCGCCTCGTGTAGTTCTGGCTGCTGCGTCACCGGGTTGATACGCAGGCCGTATGGCGTCGTGATCAGGAAGGAGCCGGGTACAGGCCACGCCCACCCCGGCGGCGGCTGGGAGGTCCAGCCAGGCGGGGGCATCAGCCCTCCCTGCTGCAGACTCGCCAGGTAGGCGCGCGCCTGGTCTTCCTGCTCCGCAGTAAAATGGAACGCCGCCATAACGGCGGCGAAGTCTCGGAGCGTGTACCAGGTGCGCGTTTCCTCTTTCACCGTGCCGTCTGGCTGAGGCACCTGCTGGGGCTCTTCGTGCTTTTCCAGCCAGTTGGCCGCCAGGCTCTTGATGGCCGCGGCCGTAGCCGAGTCAAAGTCCTGCTCGTGGAGCACGGCCCAGACAGCCGCCACTTCCTCCCAGGGGATGGTGAACGTCTGGCCCTGGCTCGCCTCCTTGGCTGCTGCGATAAAGTCTGCGGGCTGATTGTCCTTCATCAGCGGGATCGCCAGGAGCAGGTGTGGCAGGCTCACCAGCCACAGGAGGGCGAGGAGCAGGATCAGCGCCACGCCCTTGATGAGGGCCTTGGCAAAGTCCGTCAGGCCCAGGGCGTCTGCAACCACATAGACCACACGGGCCAGCCACGCCGGCATTACCCGATCACCTCCGCCTCGTAGGGAGCGGCTTCGATGGTCAGTTTCAAGCGCTGGTTGCCGGCCAAAAGCAGTCCCTCGCCCCGCTTGGCGCCAGTGAGCAGATCAGCCTCGGCATCACTGAGCTTCAGCAGTTCCCGCAGAGCTTCAAGGTCGCGGCTCTCTTGGCGCATCAGTAACTTCACGCTCGCGTTGCCAATAACCGGCTGCCCGAGCCGCGCCAGCTCCGGCGCCAGAAAGTCAATCACGTTTTGGGTGATGATCGTTAGGCTGCCGCCATACTTGCGAATGCGCTTGGAAAGATCCCGCAAGAACCCGATGGCCTGCGGGGTCTGAGGATCGGCCACCAGCCACGCTTCGTCTACAACCAGGACCGTGCGCTTGCCAGTCGCTCGTCCCTCTCGAACCAGGTCCCAGGCATGAGCGAGAACGTTGAAGTACTGAGCACGCCGGACCGTATCGGCAGCATCGGTGAGGTCCCGGATGTCCAGGACGGTAAAATCACTCGCTGCCGGCAAAGTGGTCTGCCCGACCCAGAGGGCGGAGTCCGCCCCTTCTGCTGCGCCGCGCAGCAAGACAGCCAACCGCTCCGCGCCGCGCTGCTGCACTTCGTGAAATACGTCTAACACGGTCGGCCACTTCGTGACGGTTGCCGGGTCGGTCTGCCACTCCACTCCATAGGCTCGATATGCCGACAGCAGCGCGTCGTCCAACACGGCCCGCTCCAGGTCGTCGAGGCCAGGCAGGTAAAGCTGGAAGAATGTCTTCACGCGCTGGAGGTGAGTAGCCAGCGGGCCGCGAACGCTGGCCTGCTCCGCGCCGGCCTCGTCGTCGTCCATGTCCACATCAGCCAGCCGGACCTGCAGGGGGTTGATGCGGCCCGTTCCCCCGGCGGCGTTGATCCACGCTCCCCCCACTGCGCGGCAGATATTGCGATACTCGCGCTCCGGGTCCAGGACCAGAACCCGCGCTCCCAGGGCGAATTCCCGGAGCAGCAGGGTTTTGGCTGCGAAGGACTTGCCGCCTCCGGACGTGCCCAGGATGTTCACATTGGGGTTGGTGATGCCGCTGGACTCGGGCGGGGCCCAGCGGTCCAGCAGAACCAGGCCGCCATTGGCATCCCGGCCCCAGACTGCGCCGCGGCCGTGGTTAACACCCGCTGCCACCCAGGGGTAGCTCGCGGCCACCGTCTCAGCTGGCATTTCACGGGCTGCCATGTCCGCGATGTCGGTCGGGAGCAGGGCGCAAGGCCCCGAGGCTTGCAGGCCGGTGTCCTGGCGGTAGGTGGCGACGCGGGCCCGCATGCCTGCCGCGGCGCAGGCCGCCTGCACCTGGCGGGTTCGGCGGGCCAGGTCGTCCTGGTCCGGGGCCAGCACCAGCAGGAGAACCGCGACGCGGAAGACCTTCTGGCTCTCTTGGTCAATTGTCTTTAAGAGGGCTTTGGCATCGTCCAAACTCTGCTGCGTCCGCGAGAGTTCCAGCGCACTACCACGGGTCGCAAGCCGGGAGGTCAGTTCCTGGATCGAGGAGTTGAGAGCCTTGAGGAGATCGAGTGGGTCGGTCGGCAGAAGATGGATGCTGGCCGTAACGCCCGGCAGGGCGACGATGCGGGCCAACCATGCCGGCCCCACGCGGGGCGGAAAATCGAGAATTACCAGCACCTGCCCCACCTGGTCGCCGAACGTCAGGGACCGGGGTTCAAAACCGATGGCCGGCGGCGAAATCAGATCAAGCAGAGCCATCCACGGAACCCCCTTTCACATATAGCGGCGCGACGACGGGCAGCTCCGCCCGCTCGAAGGCCGCTTGTGCCGGATGGGCGAAGACGAACAACAAGTCGATCAACTCTCGCTCGTCGCAGAGATGGGCGCTTAGCTCGGCCCGGCCCAGGGCTGCCACTAGCTCGCGTGCCTTCTGGAGCAGTTCGTCGCGGCTGACGGGGCCGCGGGTGTCGCTGTTGACCAGGACGTAGAAGCGACGTTCCAGTGCACCTGCGGAAGTGACGAGTCCCCGCACGTAGCGAAGGTACTTGCGCAGCAGTCCCCGCCGGGCACCGTCCGCCTCCACGAGGAGCGATTCCAAACTAGCCAAGTACGCGTCAAGGTCCAGGGGCCGCGGAATCACTGCGATTTGAGCGCCTCCGGGCAGGGCCTGCAGGGCTTCATGCAGTCCCGCGATGCGGCGTTCCCGCTCGCGATCCGAAAGCAGAGCAAACGCCGCGGGGTCCACGCGCACAGCGGCAACAAAGGAACCATCAGCGCGGACCATCAGGCCGTCCCGAACATCGCGGACAGGCAACCAGGACTGGACAGATGGGTTCGGCGAACCGCCAGAACCGTGATTGGTGCTCCGGGCTATCTTGCGGCCGGGGAGTGCGTGAGGGAAGGAAAGCGGCAGCTTCAAAGTCAGCACCTCCGGTACAGGTATCGTGCGGGCCGCCGCTGCGCGGTGAAACCGGCCTTCAGCTGGGTCCAGGGCGCGACGCCCGTCACATCCGGCTTCACGAGCAGGTAGGCAGCGGCCGGTGGGACGGCAAAAGTGAACAGGGGCGCGAGCAACCGTCCGGCCGGGCTCAGAGGCAGATGTAGTAGGAGATAGGCCGGCCCGGCACCCAGCGCGGCTCCACCAGCGATGGCAAAGACTTCCGAAAATCCCAGGCCCGGCAGCAATTCAAGGCGAGCCCTAACGGCCCGCGGGACAAGGTATTCCTTCATCGTTTCTCCCTCCCTAAAACGGCAGTTTTGCCAGCACTGCACGGGCCACGGCTTGCTGACCTGCGGCTGCTACGGCGCTACCTACGCCGCCACTGACGCCACTCGAATACGCGTAATTCCGAAGGATATGGGGCGTCCGCCACGTGACCCAGAGGGCCGCCAGAAACAGGAAGGGGCCAAACTTGACTTGGGGGCTGTCGAATTGGCTGGGCGCCATCAGCACGGCGGCAGAAACGTAGAGCATGAGCATCTGCACGGCCTGGGCGGTGGCGAGGACAACCACCTCCCGCCACCAGACGTCCGCCATGCCCCCGCCGGACATGTACCCCAGCGCCGCGAGGGGGGAGATGACAGCAGCCAGCAGCATCTCCATGGTTCGCACCAGGGCCTGAAACAGGATCAACAGGAGCAGGATGACTCCCGCGGCCACCATCAGGAGCATCCACGTCGCGTGCTGGCTGGTCGCGTTTTGCGCCAGGCTGGCCAGGTCAAGCTGATTGAGCCCCTGGCGCAGACCGATTCCGCCCACCGCTGCAGCAAGCTCGTTGCCGAGCACGATCATCTCCCGTGCGAGCCATGGACCTGCCGCAATAGCAGCAGCCGTCATCGCTGTGCGCTTCAAGAGACTGCCGGGGACGGTCGGTGCGCCTTCGGCGCGAAGAGAAGCCATCTGCAGGGCCTCCCACGTCACCCGCACCGCAAGAATTCCGCCCGCCAGCCCCTGGGCTCCGCCGATGAGCGTTTGAGCCCATGGCGCAGTGGTCAGGTCTCGCAGAGCGCCGGCGTCCGCGAAGATTTTCAGCAGCCAGTCCAGCGGTGCCAGGATCGCCTGCACCAGCCACCGCAGGATTTCCATGATGATCGCGCTGGACGCATTTTGTAAGAAGCTAAGCATCCTCCATCACCCCTAAAAAGCTTGCGGCGGGGTTACACGCCCCGCCGCTGCCCGCTCTTGCTGGTTGGTTAGTGAAACATGCTGAGCACCGCTGAGCTAATGCCGCCGCCCAGGATGGCGATGGCGCCGTAGAGTAAACTGCTGCGGATAGCGCGCGCATGGTGCAGCGCCGACATGTCATCTTCCGCCGTGGACTTCATCAGAGCGTGGTACGTGACGGTTAGCCCGGTCGCAGGAATCGCCAGCATGGCGATCCAGCGCGTTGCAGCAGAAAAGAATGCCAGCAGCTGGCTAATGAAGGGAGGAGCCATGATGGTTTCACCTCCTCTCGCACACCACAAGAATCACCCCAGGAATCACGAAAACCATCCCTCGCCAGCCTCTCGTGCGGGCTCGTCCACAACCCCCTCTTCTACCGGACTCTCGATGGAAATCGATGGCGCCCAGGTGGGAACTTCGCTTGCCCGTGCAGATGGCGCCAGGGGCACCGGCTGGAACGCAGCGTTTGCGGCCTTCCAGGCGGATAGGTCCCCCAAGGGCAAGCGAGCTGGGAACTGGCCGGCCTGAAGCACCAGGGACTGGCCGCCAGGCCAGCGGAGTACTTCATCTGGTGTGAGTAGCGCGCGCCCAACGGCGCTTTCGGTGCCAGACAAGGGCCCGAGGGCTCGCCGGCTGACGCTTGTGGTCTTGACTGTGTACGTGCCCGCCTTGGCGCTAATTGCCCTGGCGGTGTCCAGGTCGGCTGCGCGCAGATAGAGCCAGGTGTCGCAATTGCCCATCACAATTTCGGCGGCTTTGTCACCATAAGTGTGGGCGAGCTGGGCCGTGGACTGTACCGCCATCACCCAGCGGATGCCGCGCCCTGCAGCCACAGTGAGTTTTTCTGCGATGTTGGGGAGCTTCCCAATGTTGCCAAATTCATCTAGGAGGAACCACACCGGCACCGGAAGCTTGCCGCCATTCTCTCTTGCCAGGCCAGCCAAGGCGCTATATGCCTGGTTGACATACAAAGATGCAATGTTTCTCCTGGCCCCCGCCTCGTCAGGCAACAGCAAGAAGATGGCGGTGGGCTTGCGTCCGGCGTCTGCCGGATCATGGTCGCTCGCCGCGCAGAGCCAAGCAATACCAGGTTCTCCCCATAACCGCATGTGGGCTGCTGTGCCCGTGTAGATGCTGCTGCGAGTGCGGCTCTCGCTCAGGGCCGCGGTACCATATGCGAGCCGTGCTGGATGGCCAGCCGGCAAGCTCGCAAAGTAGCCGTCCAGCGCGAAGCCACCTTCTGCCCCCAACTCGATAAGCAGCCGGTAGGCGCTGGCCGGGTGCCGGGCCTCAGCCGGGGCCTCCAGGGCCACCGCCAGGGACAGCGCGGCGATCAGGGATTCCTCCGCTTGCGGCCAGATCGGGTCGCTGCCCGGGCCGGCAGCCCAGGCCAGCATATTGCCCATTTCCCAAGCCAACCGGCTCGCCTCTTCGTCGTCGCCGTCGTCGTGGGCCTTGGTGATTGCCGCATATGGGTTCCACCGATTGCCCCGAGCCGGGTGCAACAGGTCCAGCAGGATCACCTCATATTCCCGGCTCCGCAGCCACGCGGCGGTGTGCGTGTAGAGCTCGCCCTTGGGGTCCGTGAGGACCATCGACTCACCAGCGTGGCCCAGGGCCCAGATGGACGGAAGGATCACCCGTCGTGACTTGCCAGACCGGGTGGCGCCGACGATTAGCACATGGGGGTTCCCGGCATCGGGGCGGGTGATCCAGGCCCGGCCCGCCTCGCTCCCGACCACGATTCCTCCTGACGCCGGGTTGTCGCACCTAACCGCGGTCATCGTGGCTTTCAGCTCGCCTGGCTTTCGCCACCGCGCGCTGCCGTGCGTGGCGCTGCGTGCCGCCTCCGGCTCCCCCCGCCGCGCCGGCCAGCCGCTGAGCCAGGCCCAGCGAAGCAGAGGATACAGGATCAGTGCCCAGGGGAGCTGGGTAAACCAGAAGCCCAGGGGGCGATGCTTGAACAGCCACAAGGTCGAGACCCACCACTGCGTGTGCCCGCCGGCGGTTGTTTGCGCCAGATACTCCCACAACTGCGCCCAGGTCCACTCCGGCCGCAGCGGCGGCCAGAGCACCCGACCCATCAGGTAGAGCGGGGCGGTGGTCAGAAAGTCACCAAGAGCCACGAACTGCAGCACAAACAGTACCAGCAAGCGCGGCCAGGTGAGCACCCGCCTTCGCCAGAGCCAGCGAAGCGCGAGAAACTCGATATAGAAGCCAAAAAAGACCGCCAGAATAAAGGGCATCCGAACCACCTCCTCAATCATCCGTCAGCCACGCCAGGTCCACGGCCGGCGGCGCAGCCGTGCCGGGCAGGGTGGCCGGGGCGCCGATCTGAAGGCCGCCGGCCTCCAGGCGCGCAAGCCGCGCCTCGATGCGCGCCAGGGCTTCAATTAATGCCTGGTCACCTTCGCGCTCGCGAATCAGCCTGCGGATGATGTCCGCGTCGCTTTCCCCGCCCCGCCGCAGCCGCTCCAGCGCCGCCGCCTCCTCCGGCGTCAGCCTCACCCGCAGCCGCCGCTCACCACCCACCTGGGCCACCCCCAAACGCTGCACCGGCGCATGTTTGCGCCTGTTTTGCCCGCCGCCCTGGGCCACCAATTTCTAGGTGGCCCACCTGACCAGCAAAAAGTGCCCGAAACCCGCGTCATTGCTGGCGTTGCCCTTGGCCCACCTGCTGGGCGAGGACCAGGAAGCCCTGGGCATTGGCGAATACCGCATCCGGCACCACCCGGCCCGCCGGCAGGGCCAGGTACGGCGCCAGCGCAGCTCCGCCGCCGCCAGCGAGGAGAATCGCGCGCAGGAAATCGAGCCGGTCTGCCCACGCCCGGCGCAGTTCCGCCGTGATCCGGCCCGCCACGCCGCGGGCAGCTTCAGAAAAGAGCGCATGCAGCGGGTACTCCTGGCCGCGGATAGGGAGAGAGCCGTTGCCGGCAAGCGCCTGCTCGACCACCCCGGCGGGAATCATCAGGCCAGTCTCGCGTTGCAGCGCAGCGCGTACGGATTCGTAGGCTTGGCCGATACCCGCGTCAATGGAGCCAGATCGCGCCTCATCCGGCACCGCGCCCCGCGTTCCCGGCTGAAGTAGCAGGTAGTCGGTCGTGCGGTAGCCAACATCGACCACCCCTACCGGCCTGCCCGCCGCCAGATCGCTGGGCGTACTGACAGCATAGGCCGCATACGCGCCCAGGCCCTGCGGCAGGACCCGTACCTGGCCGATCTGCACGTACCGCGCCTCCTCGCCATTGAGGCT
>JBLNCQ010000077.1:0-4800 GCA_050260815.1 Bacillota bacterium | reverse complement strand
CAGCCCCCCGGCACCCGGTACAGGCTCAGGGCCGCCTCCACGTTGGCCGGCAGGCCGTTCGTCTCCTCGGCGGAGTATTGGTAGTCGCCCAAGACTTCCCGCTTCACGGACGGGTCTCGGCGCTGATACCGGGCCGCCAGCCATTCCAGGCAAGCCTGCTTCACGTCAGCCGGCACGCTTGCCACGTCAGGGCACAGGCCGGCGGTGTACTCCACCTTGATCCGCTGCACGCCGTCCGGCCAGCCAGACTCCAGGTAGAGCATGCCGCGATCCGGCGCTACCACGAAGCCGGTGATGGGCGTCAGGGTCTCCAAGTCGGTCACTGTCGGGGTTCCCACCACGGGGTAATGGCTCAGGTACAAGAACCTTTGCCCTGGCAGCACGTCCAGGGTTTCGACGGCGGGCCGCTGGATGAACCACCGCCGGCAATGGGCTTCCGCCCGGGCTGACAGGTTCGTAATGAGCGGGGGAAGGTCCACTGGCACAGTATCCAGCTTCAGGTAGGTCTTCGCTTCCTCCGAAGTCACCAGCTCGTACATGGGGCCACCTCCTCAAAAGAAGAAGGGGCCGGAGCCGAAGCCCCAGCCCCCTCCGCCGCTCTTACGCCGCAGCCATCTTCAGCACCGCCAGGGCGTCAGGAATCGCCACCTGGCCGTCGGTGCGGGCGATAGCCCGGAAGGCCGTCTGGTCGCTCTCGAAGTAGCGGTCGGTGCTCCGCTGCACGTCCAGCCCCAGCCGGTCCACGATGAGGTAGCCGGCGGAGAAGTCGCCGAAGAGGATGCTCTTGGCGTTTGCCGCCACGGCCGGCATGTTGCTGGTCAACACCACCGGCCGCCCCAGGATGGTCGCCGGAGCCGCCCCGGACAGGTCCGAGGTCAAAAGCAGTCGCCCGGTCGTGTCCTTCAGCTTCCGCAGGGCCGCCATGGTGCCGGGGTTCATGACCCAGGTAGCGTTGTCCCGGTACTGGGGAGGAAGCAGGTCGTAGAGCTCCAGCACGTCATCGAGGGCCAGGGCGGCGGCCGCCGCAGCGGTCGCGCTGGGCACGTTGGTATCCGTCAGGACGCCCTTGGGCTGGCCGGTGCCGGTGCCGGAGAAGAACGCCTGATCTTCGAGCTTCCCCAACGCCTCGCCGAAAAGCCGGGCGAGGAACGCCTCCACGTCTACGCCCTGATCACTCAGCAGTTCGTTGGAGACCAGGGTCAAGGCCCCCATCTTGTGGGGTACGAAGGTCAGCTTATCGAAGGTCGGGTCGCCCGGGGTAATGGCCGCATTCTCGGCCAGCCAGGCCGCCGTGACGCCCGTCAGGGACCGGGGAACATCGAGCTGGGCATTGGCGATGGGGCCGATCTGCCGGGCCAGCCGCCGCATGACGGACGCCTCCACTCGGGCCTTCAGCACCTCGGCCTGGAAGCCAACCGGTGCCAGAACTCCGCCGGCAGCCGCCGTCCCCTCGCCCATGGCCCGGGCCTCACCGGTCCTGAGGAACCGCACGAAGGCCGCTCGCTTCTCATCCTGCGGGGTCGCAACCACGGTAGCGGCCACCTCGGCCATCACCTGGCGGGTCTCCGCCTGGGTCTCTTCCACCCGAACGTTCTCTTCCATCGTTGAATCCTTCCTTTCTTGCGCTTTCTGCGCATGGTCTTTCGCTCGCAGGGAAACGTCCGTCTGCTCATAGGCCGGGAAGGTCACTACGGACACGTCCCGGAGCTTGACGGCCTTCAGAGTCCGCAACTGGCTGCCCTGGGCAACCTCCCAGGCTTCGTCCACCACCTCGAAGGCGAAGGACATCCCGGTCACATCGCCCCGGCGGATACTCTCCAGCAGGTCTTTGGCCCACTGGGTTTCCGGCGGGTCGATCTCCACCGCCAGGCCCACCTGATCCTCCGCCAGGCGCAGGGTCCCGGCCGTGGTACGCCCCAGCACGTATTGCGGGTCGTGGTTCACCAGGGCCCGCACATCGTCGGTCAGGGTGTCCTTGAAGGCCCCCGGAGCCACCTGCTCCTTGAAGAAGCCAAGGTCGGCCACCTGGTTGAAGACGGCCGCATGACCTACGATCCGGGGGGCCTTGTCCGCCTCCTGGCGAATCTCCAGGCCGGTCGTTACGGTCCTACGCTCCAGTTCCATCTTGAACACCTCGCTTCGGTAGGTTCTCACGCTGCCTGACTTCCTCCGGCGTCAGGAACCCCGCCTGAATCCCGATCTGGTATGCCCGATACCGGCTCAGGGTGTCGGCCCGCAGGAGCCCGTCCGCCAGGAACTCGCAGAAGTAGCGCCCTTCCGGGAAGAGGGACAGGTTCAACGCCTCCTCGATCCGGGTCAGGAGCGGCTGCAAACTGAACTGCAGGAACTCCAGGGCCTGCGTCTCGGTGTTGGCGTAGGTGCCACGGGCCGTAGGCTCAATCATATGGGGCGGGATTCTCAGGGCCGCCGCCAAGGCCCGCATGGCAAACTGCCGGGTCTCCAGAAGCTGACTTTCCTGGGCGTTGCCGCTGACGGGCTCGAACTCCACGCCGTTCTCCAGGACTGCCGTACCCGCCTTGCCCCGCCCGTATGCTTGCTGCCAGCTTTCCTTCAGCCGTTTGGCCGCTGAATCGCTCAGGACGCCGTTCGTCTTCAGGATGCCGCTCGGCCTTGCGGCGTTGGCGAAGTAGCCGGCAGCGTGTTCCTCTGCTGCCAGGGCCGCTCCGATGGTCTCGGCCGACACCAGGATGGGGGATCTGCCGTGAATGCCGTCCGGCGCCAGCATGCAGATGTGGCAGACATCGTCCGCCGGCAAGGCTCGCTGGCCGGTCCCCTCGGTGAGCTTGTAGCTGATTCCCTCGGCCGTCACCTCCGGCCAGACCAAGGAGGGATGCACCGGCCAGAGGGCTATCACCCGGCCGCCAGCGTTGCGGATAAGCCGCAGGTAGGCGTTGCCATGCAGCAGCAGATGCTCTACCAGGGTTTCCTTCAACGTAAACGGCGTCATGGCCGGATTAGGCCGGTCGTGGAGCAGCGCCCACATGGGGTGCCGGGTGGCTCTCGCCTTGCCGCCGTCCGCCTGCCGCTGATAGACCAGCACCGGCATGGTCGCCACGGTCTCGGCAAGCATGCGTACAGCCCCCAGCACCGCAGGATGCCCTAAGGCCGCCTCTGGCGTTACATCCACCCCAGCAGTAGTAGAGAACCCGAACAGCGTCTTCCAGCCGTCCGGGTCCCGCAGGGTGAGGCTCCGCTTCTCTCGGCGCAGGAGCTTGTCCAAGAAGCTCACGTTCTCACCTCCTTCCTCAGACCACGTTCTTGCCCATGCATTCCAGGTGGTGGCCGGCAAAGGAGGGGTCGTTGACGCCGATAATCTCCACCACCGTGGTACCCAGGACGATCCGATCTCCCCGGCGCACGTCCTCACCCGGGCCGCAGTAGAACACATACGCCAGGTCGGGGTAGAGGGTCTGGGCCACCGTCTTTTCGGCTACGGTTGCCACCCGCAGGCGCCCCGAAACAGGCGCCAGGTCCTGCCAGGTGTAGACCGGGGCTCCGTATTCGTCCTGCGTCTCTATGTAGCGCTTGTGGCCGAAGGCGTGATTGAAGAGGTTCCTCACAGTATGAGCACCCCCCGTTCCTCATAAGGACTTTCCTGGGGCTGCACCGCCGCCCGGGAAAGCGCCAGCACCAAAGCCGTGATGCCGTCGATCCGCTCCCGGCTCTTGGCCTTGCTGGGCTTGATGTTGCCGGCGGCGTCTTGCTCGGCGGCCACGTTGCCGGCGCACCACCGCAGGACCGGGTGGCCTCCGTGGTGGAGCTTCCCTTGCAGGAGCAGGGTCTCCAGGAGCTTGCTGGGGGCCGACAGGGAAGCGAACCCCATCCCGGTGGGAATCACCGTCGCCCCGTCTGCCTGCAACTGCTGCACCAGCATGGACGCATTCCAGCGGTCATAGGCGATTTCCCGAATTCGGTAGCGCTCGCCAAGCTCTCGGATACGGTCGGCCACCGCCGCATAGTCCACGGCGTTGCCTTCGGTCAGGTGCAGGTAGCCCTCCCTGGCCCAGGCCGTGTACGGCGCCCGGTCCCGCCGCTCAGCTTCCGTCGCCGTCGCCTCCGGCGCCCAGAACTCCGGCAGCACCACGTAGGAGCCATCGGGCCTGGGGAACACCAGCACGAAGGCCGTCAGGTCGGTGGTGCTCGACAGGTCCAGCCCGCCGAAGCACTCCTGCCCGGCCAACGATGCCGGGTCCACCACGCCAGCGCAGGCGTCCCAGCGGTCCAGGTCCAGCCAGCGGGTCTCCTGTTCAGTCCACTGGTTCAGGTACAGCCGCCGGAAGGTGTTCTGGTAAGCCGGGGAATGCCTGGCTCGCTCGGCCTCCTGTTGCAGGAACTCCTCCGTCACCGTGGCACCCAGGGATGGGTTCGCCTTCGCCCAGGTCTTCGGGTCATCCCAGCGGGCTTTGGGACTGGCGGCGTAAATCTTGGCGTAGAAGGTCGGGTCCGTGACGGTGCCAGCCGCCACCGCCTGGGCGTAGCTCCACACCTCATAGCAGATGCTGTTCTTGTCGAACCCCGCCGTGGTAATGGCGAGCATCAATGGCTGTCGGCGTGCGCCCATGGAGCTTGCCATCACGTCCCACAGTTCCCGATCCGGTTGGGCGTGCAGTTCGTCGAACACCACCGCATGGGCATTCAGGCCGTGCTGGTGTGGCGCATCGCTCGACAGCACCTTGTAGATGGAGCCCGTCTTGGGCACCACCAGGGAACGCCGGTACACCTGCACCCGCTTGCGCAGCGCCGGCGAGGCTTCCACCATGTTCTTTGCCGTCTCGAAGA
>JBLNCQ010000076.1:0-6187 GCA_050260815.1 Bacillota bacterium | reverse complement strand
CCGATAACCCGGGGGCCGCTTCCACTTATCCGGGCACCGCTCGCCCCAACTGCCCGCTTGTCTTTTCGACAGGCAACAGAAATGGTACGATGGCGGATAGGCAACAGGCCTTAACGGGGTGGAAGTGTGAAAGCAGCGCGCATTCACGGGATAGGGGACCTGCGGCTGGAGGACATGGACAGGCCCAGCCCCGGCCCGCGCGACATTGTGGTCAGGACCAGGGCCTCGGGCATCTGCTCCAGCGACTTCATGCCCTGGTACATCCAAAGGAAGGCGCCGCTGGTTTTCGGCCACGAGCCCGCCGGCGAAGTGGTTGAGGTCGGGGCGGACGTCACCGAGTTCAAGCCCGGCGACCGGGTGTTTGCCCACCACCATGCCCCCTGCTTCCGGTGCAACGCCTGCCGGCGCGGCGCCTACAGCATGTGCGAGACCTGGAAGAAGTCCCAGCTGGACCCGGGCGGCATGGCCGAGTACTTCCGCGTGCCGGAGACCAACCTGGCCGACACGCTGCTGCTTCCGGACAGCCTTTCCTATGAAGATGGCGCACTGCTGGAGCCCACGGGCTGCGTGGTGCGGGCCTTCAAGCGGGCCCGCATCGTGCCTGGTGATACTCTGCTGGTCATCGGTCTGGGCGTTATGGGCCAGATGCTGGCCGCCCTGGGCCACCATTACGGCGCCAGGAGAGTCCTGGCCTCCGACTTTGTGGCGGCCCGCCGCCAGATGGCCCTCCGTCTGGGCGCCGATGGGGTCATCGACCCGGCCGCCGGCGCGCTTCCCGACCTGGTCCGCGAGCTCAACGGAGGCCACCTGGCCGACGTGGTGATCGTTGGCCCGCCGTTCATCAAGGCGATGGAGGAAGGTCTCGCCGCCGTGGAGCAGGGCGGCACCGTGGTGCTCTTCAGCCCCACTCCGCCGGGCGAGGTGCTCACCTTTGAGCCGCACTGGCTGTACTTCAACGACATCACCCTGGTGCCCAGCTACTCCGCCGGGCCGGACGACACCCGCGACGCGCTGACCCTCTTCCGCGAGGGCGTCCTATCGTCCCGGGACATTGTCACCCACCGCTACCCACTGAGCCAGGTTGCCGAGGCCTACCGGGCGATGTCCCAGGGCGGCGACGTGGTGAAGGCCATGATTCTGTTTGAGTAGGCGCTGTCCTGTCAGCGCCGGGAGGTGGCAGCCGTGACCCCTGAGAACGACGAATTCAACCCGGACGACTTCGTGTCCGCCTGTGACCTGGAGGCGGCACCGGCGGGACAGGCCGGGAGCGGTCCTGCTGCTGCCGCAGCGCCGGCGGGACAGGCCGCGGATCGCGCCCCGTCCCGCTTCCTGACCTTCCAGCCGCCGTTTTCCTGGGACGCGGTGGCCCGCCAGCCCTACAAGGTCGAGGGAGCGGGCTTCGCCGGCGTGGACCGGCACGTGCTCTTCGGCCCCGGCGACAGCACCGCCTTCCACGTCCGCTACTTTGAACTGGCGCCGGGCGGCTACTCCAGCCTGGAGAAGCACCGGCACGCGCACGCCGTCATCTGCGCGCGCGGCTGCGGCCTGGCGGTGGTCGGCACCGAGGTGCGGCCGATGAACCCGATGGACGCGGTGTACGTCTCGCCCATGACCCCGCACCAGTTCATCAACGAGTCGGAAGAGCCCTTCGGCTTTTTCTGCATCGTCGACGCAGACCGCGACCGCCCCCAACCAGTCTCGCGCGAGGAACTGGCCGCCCTGCGGGCCAACCCCGCTGTTGCCCGGGCGATCCGACTGAAGTAGGCCCAAGCCCCAACAGCCCGCGCAGACACCAGGGCCGGCCCCCATTCGGGGAGCCGGCCCTTGTTGCCGCAGCGGCCAAACTGGAAGGCGGGGCACTATTCCGCGAACCAGCAGACCTCCAGCGCGTTGCCGTCCGGGTCCTGGAAGCGGAAGAACCGAACCCCGCCACCCTCCTGGATATCGCCGACCTCGCAGCCTGCATCCCGCAGCTTTTTGTGCGCCGCTTCTACGTCCGTCGCGTAAAAGTTGAACCCCGCGGTCTCCGCGGGCCGGAAGTCATCGGGCTGGTAGAGCGTCAGGGGCGTCTCGGAGACGTTGAGGGCGGCGTAGTTGCCGCTCCGCCAGCGCAGGTCAAAGCCCAGCGTGGCGCCGTACCACTCGATGGCCCGGTCCAGGTTCTGCACCGGCAGAAACACGGTGTCAATGCGCTTGAACAGCCTGCTCAGGTCGCGACCCTCCCGCATTTTTGATAGTCCTTCCTTTCGCGGGGTCGGAGGCAGGTTCCTTCTGCCTACCGCAAGGGGCGACCCCGGCAATGCGGGGGCAGCCCCTTTCATTCGGAGCAACCTACTTGAAAATCGCCTGCGGCAGGAACGCCGAGACCAGCCAGTTGGGCGCGTCCACCACTTCGCTGATCCGCAGGTCGACGGCCACGCTGCAGAGAGCGTAGGCCTGAGCATCAGTCAGGCCGCGGGCGGACACCAGATGCTCGATCTGGAACCGGATGGCCTTGCGCGCGGCTTCCATCAGGTCCGGAGCGAAGCCCGTCGTGACGTAATAGCCGCGGGCGTCCGCCTCCGCCTGCGGCGGGCCGGGGATGATGTACTGCGGCTCGGCCAGGCCCTTGCCCTTGTGGACCTGAAAGCGCAGAGCAATGGACATTCCGGCCTCAATGGCGGTACCGCACACCTCACCGTCCCCCTGGGCGGCGTGCGTGTCGCCCACGGAGAACAGCGCCCCCTCCACCCACACGGGCAGGAACAGTCGGGTGCCGCGCGTCAGGTGGCGAATGTCCATGTTGCCGCCGTTCTTGCGGGGCGGAACCACCGAGTGAAGACCCGGCTCTGGCAGGGCCACGCCAATGGTGCCAGGGAAGGGCTTGATGGGCACCTCAATGCCAGGGGCGAACTCGGCCTTGCCCCGCGATAGGTCCCAGGTCTTGAGGTACGGCTCCTTGAACTCGTCGGCCAGGAGCCCAAAGCCCGGAATGATGCCGGTCCAGCCCCAGGACAGCGGACCGAAGTCCAGGATTTCCACTTCCAGCACGTCGCCGGGCTGAGCGCCCTTCACGTAGACGGGCCCGCAGACGGGGTTGACGTGGCCGAAGTCCAGCCTGCCTACATCATCGGCGGTGGACTGCAGGGAAAGCTGTCCCCCGGAGGAATCGGGCACTTCGAATTCCACGGACCTGCCGGGCTCGATCTCCAGGGCCGGGGACAGGGCGTTGTCCCAGCCGAAGTGGTGCTGGTGCCGGTGAATCGTGTGATCGTAGCGGCTCACAGTGTCTCCTCCTTTTCAATCGGTCCGCACGCGGGGGTCCAGCCAGGCCTGGGCCAGGTCAATGAGTACGCTGCTGATCACTACCATCATGGCGGTGAAGATGACCGTGCCCATAATCAGGGGGATATCGGCGGTCTGGACCGCGTCCACGGCCAGGCGGCCGACGCCGGGCCAGCCGAAGACGATCTCCACCAGCACCACGCCGCTGATGAACCAGGGAATGTCCATGCCGGCCATGGTGACGATGGGGTTCATGGCGTTTCGGAGCACGTGCTTGAACAGCACCCGGTATCCCGGCAGGCCCTTGGCGCGGGCGGTCCGCACGTAGTCGGCCTGCAGGATGTCCAGGGTGCTGGAGCGGGACATGCGGGCGTACCAGGCGGCCCCGCCCAGGCCGGCGGTCAACGCCGGGAGCACCAGGTGGGAGAGCCCGCCCACGCCGCCCAGCGGGAACAGCCCGGCCTTGTAGGCCAGCAGGTACAGGAACATCAGGCCCAGCCAGAACGGCGGGGCGGCCACGCCCAGGAGCGCCAGCAGCATGCTGGCGCTGTCCACCCAGGAGCCCCGCCGCACGGCGGCGGCGATGCCGCTGGTCAGGCCGATCAGTAGCTCCACCAGAATGCCGCCCAGTGTGAGCTCCAGGGTGTACGGAAAGCGGGCGGCAATGGCCTGCGTGACGGGCATCTGCAGCCGGTAGGAGTAGCCCAGATCGCCCTGGACCGCCCGGGCGACGTAGCGACCGTACTGCACCCAGACGGGCTGGTCCAGCCCCATCTGGTGGCGAATGCGGTTCACGGTCTCCACGGTGGCGTTGGGGCCGGCGTACATGCGGGCCGGGTCGGCCGGCAGAAAGTAAAGCAGCACAAAGGTGATGACCGAGATGCCCACCACCACCGGTACCGCCAGCAGGAGGCGCTTCAGGAGAAATCGGGCCATGGCCTACCTCCTCTGATAGGGGTCGAGGGCGTCGCGCAGGCCGTCGCCCAGCAGGTTGAAGGCCAGGACCGTGAGCATTATGGCGGTGCCGGGGTAGATGACCAGCCAGGGGGCAGCCCTGTAGAAGTTCTGCCCCTGCTGGATCATGCCGCCCCAGGAGGGAGTCGGCGGCTGCACGCCGATGCCCAGGTAGCTGAGAGCCGCCTCCAGCATCACGTTGTTGGCGATGCCCAGGGTGCCCCAGACAATGATGGTGGGCATCAGGTGCGGCAGGATGTGCCCAAAGATGATGCGCCCGCTGGTGGCCCCGATGGCCCGGGCGGACTCCACAAACTGTCGCTCGCGAATCGCCATGACCTCGCCGTAGACCACCCGCGCGATCCAGGTCCAGTAGACGGCGCCGATGACGACGATGATGATGCCCAGGCTGGGACTGAGGATGGCCGCCAGGGCAATGGCCAGGAGCAGGGTGGGGAAGGCCATCATCATGTCCGTGAAGCGCATGATGGCGTTGCCTACCCACCCGCCCAGGTACCCGGCGGTGGCGCCCAGCAAGACGCCGATGCCCAGGGCCAGCCCGTTGGCCAGCACGCCCACGGTCAGGGAGGCGCGCGCCCCCCAGATGACGCGGGAGAGCAGGTCGCGGCCGTTCTGGTCCGTACCCAGGATGAACTGGGTGCTGGCGGGCAGGGTGCTGGGAACCGGCAGCCCCTGGTCCGAGAGCCCGGCGCTGAACTGTTCCGCCGGGTCATGCGGGGCCAGGACCGGCGCCAGGATGGCCACCGCCGTCAGCAGGATGACGAACACAGCCCCGAAGAGGGCGGGGCGGTTTTTCCGGAAGCGTCGCCAGGCGAGGGCCAGGAAGGA
The DNA here is from genome assembly GCA_050260815.1 of Bacillota bacterium. Classification (GTDB taxonomy): domain Bacteria; phylum Bacillota; class Sulfobacillia; order JAMDAP01; family JAMDAP01; genus JAMDAP01. The sequence goes on along the minus strand of JBLNCQ010000076.1, from coordinate 1,120 downwards.
TTCCGACGCCCGGGACGATGCCGCCTCGCCCAGGGGCGAGACCTGTGCGGTCACGCTAGTTCGCAGCCTTCCAGAGGTATTCGTAGCGCAGAGTGTGCTCCGGATGGGCAAAGTCCTGGGGCTCGCCCCGGAGCTTCTCAGAGTGGGCGATATCGTACTGGCCGTTGTACACCGGCACCCAGACCGCGTCGTCCATCAGCTTCTTGAAGAGCTGCTGGATGACCTGCATGCGGGCCGCCTTGTCGGTCATGCCGCGGGCCTGATCGGCCAGCTTGTCGGCATCCGGGTTGACGTACCAGGACCAGTTCCAGCCGCCCTGGACTGCCGAGGTCGAACCCAGAATAGGCCCATAGAAATCGTCCGGATCAGGATAGTCCTGAATCCAGGCCAGGCCGCCCGACCACACCAGGGGCACCTTCTTGGGCGTGCCGGCGTCGTCAATAACGGTGCTGGCGGCCAGCGTCCGCAGATTCATCTTGATGCCGATCTTGGCCAGGTCCTGCTGGATGGACTCCGCCAGCTTGGGCTGCGGATCCGTGGAGATGGCCTCCATGGTGGTCTCAAAGCCATTGGGATAGCCGGCTTCAGCCAGGAGCTTCTTGGCGCCCTCCGGATCATAGGGGTAGCCCTGGTAGCCCTTGTCGTAGCCCGGCATCAGGGGCGGGAGAATCTGGTTGGCCACGGTGCCGCGGCCGCCCATCAACTTGACAATGCGTTCCTTGTCGATGGCCATGTTCAGGGCACGGCGCACGCGCACGTCGTCAAAGGGCTTCATCTGCGTGTTGATGGCCACGTAGATGGTGCTTACCTGCGGCTGGGTGGTCAGGCGGTCCTTCCAGGCCGGGTCGTCCTTGATCCGTGCGTACTCGGCCGCAGGGATGGGGTCGCCCATCAGGTCGAGCTCGCCCTTCTCCACTCGCAGCAGGGCAACTTCAGGAGCCACGCCCACCTGAATGGTCACCTTGTCCAGCTTGGGCAGACCGGGCATGAAGTAGTTGGGGTTCTTCTCAAAGGTGAGCTGCTGGCCGGAGACCCAGTCCTTGAAGAGAAAGGGGCCGGTGCCCACGGGGTGGTGGCCGAAGTTGTCGCCCCACTTCTCGACCTCTTCCTTCGGCACAAT
>JBLNCQ010000075.1:0-4565 GCA_050260815.1 Bacillota bacterium | reverse complement strand
GACCGGCAGATGGGCTACCGGCTGGCGGTCCTCTTCCTGACTTCCGCCTGGGCCAACGGCGGCCTGAAGGACTTGTTCCACACGCCGCGGCCGTCGGAGGACCTGGTGCGCCATCTGGTGGTGCAGAACGACCCCGCCTTTCCCAGCGGGCACGCCCAGGGGACCACGGTGTTCTGGGGGCATCTGGCCCTCACGTACCGCCGGCGCTGGCTTACGTGGACGGCGGTGGCCGTGGTCGCGCTGGTCTCCCTGTCGCGTCTGTACCTGGGCGTCCACTGGCTCCAGGACCTGGGCGGCGGCATCCTGATAGGCCTTGCCATCCTGGGCCTGGCGGCCCTGGCAAGCCGGTATGAGGCCGACACCTGGGCCGAGTTCCCGTGGGGTCTGCAGACTCTGCTGGCTACCTGCACTCCCCTTGCCCTGTTGGTTTTCTACCGCGGTCCGGATGCGGCGGTCATGGTCGGCGCCATGTCGGGCATGGGCCTTGGCCATTTTCTCAATGAGCGGTTCGTCCGGTCGGCCACGCGCGCGCCGTGGCCCGTGCAGGCCGTCAAGATTGGCGGCGGCCTGCTGGCCGTCCTGGCCGTCCGCGTGGGCTTGAAGGCAATCTTCCCCGCCGGCGAGGTCTGGGACCTGGCCCGCTACGCGGCCATCGGCCTTGCCGCGGCGTATCTCTGGCCCTGGGTCTTCACCCGCTTCGGGCGCGCTTTTGCCGCGCCCGAGAGCGACCGCGTGTCCGGGTAGGGAGGCGCAACGCACAAAAACCGGCGCACGGGGCTTGACCCACTGCGCCGGTTGCTTTATGCTCAGGGTGCTTTAGTTAATTATCTTATTAAAGGGATGCCGAGCATGATTCAACCCCGAGTAACCGTTGCCGGCCTGACACCGTACGTTCCGGGAAAGCCTCTGCAGGAGGCGCGCCGGGAACTGGGCCTGACGGACGTCATCAAGCTGGCGTCCAACGAGAATCCGCTGGGTCCCTCCCCCCGGGCCGTGGAGGCCATGAAGCAGGTCCTGGGGGAGACCGCCTTCTACCCGGACAGTGCCAACCGCGAACTGCAGGGCCTGCTGGCCGACCGCCTGGGCCTGGAGTTTCAGCAGGTGCTGGTAGGCAATGGCTCGGACGAGCTGTTCCACCTGGTGGCCGAAGCCTACCTCGAGCCTGGTCTGGAAGCGCTTGTACCGACCCCATCCTTTTCCGTCTACACGTCCGTCACCCGACTGGCCGGAGCCCAACCCGTCCCGGTGCCGCTGAAACAGGGCGCGCCCGACCTGGAGGCAACGCTGGCGGCGGTGGGGCCGGGGACGCGGGTGGTGTTCCTCTGCAGCCCCAACAACCCCACCGGGGGCATTCTGAAGGCCGTCGAACTGCGGCGCTTCCTTGACCTCCTGCCGGCCGGGATCCTGGTGGTGCTGGATGAGGCGTATGGCGACTACGCCGATGACCCCGACTACCCGGACTCGCTGCCCTGGATCCGGGAGGGAAGGCCGCTGCTGGTCACCCGCACTTTCTCCAAGCTGTACGGTCTGGCCGGCGTGCGGCTGGGGTTCGGCCTGGCACCGGCCGCCATCCTGGCCCCGCTCCGCCTGATCCGCGATCCCTTCAGCGTCAACGCCCTGGCCCAGGCCGCGGGGCCCGCCGCCCTGGCCGACGGCGACCACCGCCGGCGGAGCCTGGCCATGAACACCGCGGGCCGGGCTCTCCTGTATGACGGCCTGAACCGCCTGGGGCTCGGCGCAGAACCCACGCAGGCCAACTTTGTTCTGGTCCACCTGCCCATGACGGCCCGGGAGGCATTCCAGGGGCTCCTGGAGCGCGGTGTCATTGTGCGACCCGCCGACTCCTTTGGACTTCCCCGCTCCATCCGGGTGACCATCGGCACGCCGCCGCAGGTGGAGCGCTTCCTGGACGCTATTCGCGGCGTTCTGGACCAGGGCTGCGGCGCGGGGTAGCGCGGATTCTGTCGGTCGGTAGTCGGAAAGTTCTGCAGGAGCCGCCATCTGCCGTCACGAAAGAGAGGCCCGGGATCCCACATGGAGTCCCGGGGGTGCGGTGTGAGCGGTTACACGGACGAGACGGCCCGGCTCCGGGCGCAGCTTACTGCGGCGTATGAAGAGCTGGCTGAGGCCAGGAGGCGGTTGGCGGAGCAGGGACGGCTGGCCCTGCGCAAGACGCGTCAGCGGGATGCCCTGCTGACCATTGCGGGCATGGCCTCCAGCGGACGCCCCATGGAAGAGACGCTGCAGACGCTGGTGCGTCATGCCGGAGAACTGCTGGAGGCGGAAGGAGCCGCCTTCGGCAGCCTTGTCCCGGGAGGCGGGGCTCTGCTGATCACCGCCACCTGGGGTATGGCCGAGCCATTTCGTGGAGAGCGCATGCAGTTGGCCGGGAGCTGGACAAGTCAGGTGATGTGCACCGGCCAGTACTTGCTGTTCGATAACCGGTGCCCGGACGTCCGAGCCAACCATGCCATTGTTGAGCGCTTTCACATACGAAGTATCATTGCCGTGCCCTTCCGCATCAAGGGCCAGGTGACGGGCGTCCTGGCGGTGAGCAATCACACTCCGGACAGCCCGGCGCTGCGGCAGGAGGACGTGGCCTACCTGGAGGACTTTGCTCATCAGGCGGGGCTGGTGGAGTCGGAGGGTCAGGCGCATCGCGAGCTGGAGCGCCGCGTGCAGCAGCTGTCCACGCTCAGTGAGTTGGGCCTTTCCCTTTTCCAAGCCGAGGTCCCGGAGCGGCTGATGGATCTCACGCTCGACCGCGTTACAACTGCCTTGGGCGTATCCGCCTGTCACGTGGTGGAAGTTGACTGGCAGGCGGGTGCACTCCGCACGGTGTGGTGCCGGGGCACTGACCCCGCTCCGCCCGTGGCCGGGGAGCCCGTGACCTCGGAGACGGTTGCCGGCAAGGCCCTGCTTACCGGACGAACGCAGCACCACCACCACTATGAGGGCTCTCTGGACTGCGGCGGGCCCGTTGCGTGCAGGTCCATTCTATCCGTGCCCATTCAGGGGCGGGACCGCCCCGTTGGCGCCATTACCGTCTATTCCGTGGATCCTCACCACTTTGACGACGATGACCGCAGCTTCCTGGAGGCGGCGGCGGCCTACCTTTCCCTTGCCCGGCGGCAGGTCCAGCGCCTCCACCAGATGGCTGACGAGCTGGAGCAGCTGGACGCCCTGATTGAACAGGTGGGCGACGCCGTGCTGGTTTCGGACACCAACCTGCGGCTGGTCCGCGCCAACCAGGTCAGCCGGGCGATGATGGGCCTGGGACCCAACGATATGCTCCCGTCCATCAGCGTCATGGAGCTGCTGGCCTCGGCCGGAGCTCAGCTACCCAACGGTGAGCCGTTGACCCCGGACCATCCCGCGGTGGATGCGGCCAGGCGGGGGGAACGGACCGCAGGCATGCTGTTCCGTGTCCCGGGAGCCGATGAGAGTCAGACGCGCTGGATTCACACCACCGTGGCCCCCATCTGGGACAGCGCCGGCAACATCCGCTACCTGGTGTCCGTGGGCCGCGACGTCACGGAACAGCAGCAGGCGGAGAGGGCCAAGGACCAGTTCCTGTCGGTGGTCTCCCACGAGCTCAAGACCCCCCTGACGGCCATCAAGGGCTTCGCCCAGCTGCTGAATAAGCAGGCGGACAAGGCTGGACTCCCGCCCGCCATGCGCCAAGCGCTGGCCCTGATTGACGAGCAGACCAACCGCATGGTGGTTCTGGTCAACGAGTTGCTGGACGTCAGCCGCATCCAACTGGGCCAGCTTCGCCTGGCACGGTCTCGCGTGGACGCGGTGGCCCTCGCCCGCAGGGTTCTGGAGCAGATGCGCTCCGTGAGCGACCTGCACGAACTTCGGCTGAGCGTGTCGCACGATCCGATCATCGGGCTCTGGGACGGGCCGCGCCTGGAGCGCGTGCTCAGCATTCTGCTGGACAACGCCATCCGCTACCAGCCCCAGGGAGGACCCGTTGAGGTGATGCTGTCCCGCGACGCCGGGCACCTGCATGTGGAGGTCCGGGACCAGGGGATCGGCATTGAACCCAGCGACATCCCGCACCTCTTTGAACGCTTCTACCGGGCCGCCGGCTCCCTGAACCACCAGGTGGCCGGGCTGGGACTGGGGCTCTACATAGCGGCTGAGGTTGTCCGCATGCACGGCGGCGAGCTGCAGGCCTCCAGCAAGCCCGGGGAGGGCAGCCGGTTCTGGCTTGATCTGCCCCTGGAGGCCTGAGCGCTGCATACTCCTTGCCGCTGTTACCAAAAATAGGAGCAGGGCCGGCGCCCCGCGCGGCCCTGCTCCTGCGCCTGCACCGGCCGGTGCAGCGGCGAATAGTCTTTCACGGCAAGGAGTGTGACCGGCCATTCAGCCCCAGGCGCGCCTTCACTTCATCGGCATCGGCGGATACGGCATGAGCGGGCTGGCCAGGGTCTGGTTCGAACTCGGCCGGCCGGTGTCAGGCTCGGACGCCAGGCCATCCTCCCGGACCAGGCTGCTCGCCGACCTGGGTATCCCCGTACATATTGGCCATGACCCCTCTCACGTGGATGGAGCAGCGG
>JBLNCQ010000074.1:0-5348 GCA_050260815.1 Bacillota bacterium | reverse complement strand
AGGCCAGCAGCGACCCCGTCTTCTGCTTGAACACGGACAGAACCCGGCTGTAGTACTGTCCGGCGGAGGGCTTCGCCCCCTCCTTCTTGGGCTCCTTGACCAGAAACCAGACGCCGGCGGCGGCGGGAACACAGAGCAGGGTGAAGAGAAAGAACGGCGCGTACCAGGCCAGCAAGCCCAGCAGGGAGCCCAGGATGGGGCTCAGCACCTTGCCCAGCCCGTTGGAGGCCTCCATCAGGCCCAGGGCCTTAGCGCGCTCGTTGCTGGTGAAGATGTCGCCCGCCAGGGCTAACGCCACAAAGGCGGTGCCAGCCGCCCCTAACCCCTGTACCACGCGCCCCGTCAGCACAATGCCGTACGCCGACTGCTGCAGGATCAGGGCGCCAACACCGGCAATCAGACCGCCCAGGCCGTAGATGAGCAGGCTGGGCACGATGACGACCTTGCGGCTGTAGCGGTCGGACAGAAAGCCGGCCAGGGCGATGGCGATGCCAGCGGGCACGGAGAAGGCGGTGATGATCAGACTGTTCTGCAGCTGGGTCAGATGCATGGCAGCTTTCATTTCCGGCAGCACCGGGATGAGCATGGAGTTCCCCAGCACCATGATGAACGGCACGGACATCAGGGCGGACAACTTGACCATGGTGGAACCCTTCACAAATAACGGCCCCCTTGGCTCTTGGCATCAGAGATACCATGAGCCTTGGGAGCCTTGACTATCCAAGCAAATTCCGGCACACATTCATACGGCGTGAACCGGCGTCTCGCCTGCAAGGACGCGAAGCACGTCCCCGGCCACACCCAGGCACACCCGCCGCTGCGCCTCGTCCGTCAGACCTGCGAGGTGCGGTGTCAGGATGACGTTCTCCAGGCTCTGCAGGCGGTCACCGGGCGGCGGCGGCTCCTCCTGCCGTACATCCAGCGCGGCCCCCGCCAGCCGCCCTGCATCCAGCGCGTCGGCCAGAGCGGCTTCATCCAGAATGCCGCCGCGGGCGGTGTTGATCAGGACGGCGGTGGGTTTCATGAGGGCCAGTTCGGCCGCCCCAACGGACAGTCTTGTCTCGTTCGTGAGCGGCAGGTGCAGGCTCAGAACGTCCGCCTGCTCCAGCACCTCCTGCCGGCTTGTCGGCTCCGCTCCGCATTGGCGCCAGGTTCTGTCATCACGGCCCCGCCGTGGGTGGTGGGCGATAACGCGCATGCCCAGGGCACTAGCCCGGTGCGCCACCTGCATGCCCACGGCGCCAAGCCCCAGGATGCCCCAGGTCTTGCCCTCCAGTTCCCATCCGTGGTAGGCGGAGCGGGACCAGGTCCCGGTTCGCCCCAGGCGCACCGCCACGGGCAGTCCCTTGGCCAGGGCCAGGGCGAGGGCCAGAGTCATCTCCGCCACGGCCGAGGCGCTGGCGCCCGGCGCGTAGACCACCCGCACGCCGTGCCGCGCGCAGGCTTCCACGTCAATGTTGTCCAGTCCGGTCCCGAGGCGGCCCACCACCTCCAGGCGCGGGGCGCCGGCCAGCAGGGACTCGGTCACCCGGGTCTGGTTCCGCACCACCAGAGCGCGCGCACCGGCCAGCCGATCGGCCAGCCGCGGCGCGTCGCGGGCCAGCGACGGGTCATACTCCACCCGTCCCCCCTGGCGCAGGAGCCGGATGGCGTCATACAGGCAGAATTCGGAGACCACCACGTCGGGCCCGGCCGGGTCGATGTCCCGCTCCGCTGGGGCGGCATTCCGCTCCGCCGGGACGGACGGGGGAACGGGTTTCCCGTCGGGGCCCAGCATTGCTACAGGCCCACCTCCAGGGAGCCGTTTCCGGGCTCCGTCACCAGCAGCGGGCCGCGCAGGCTGGCCTTGAGCGTGTCCCCTCGAAGCCCGACGCGCAGGGCCTCCAGAGCCAGGATCTCGTCGGGGTGCACGTTGCCCAGGTTAACGTTGGAGCCGAGCCGCAGGATGAGAGCCTGCTGCTGGTTCTTCAGCGGCGCTTCCCAGATCAGTTTGCTGGTGTCCGCCACGCCGTGGGCCAGTCCCTCCAGTTCGTTCTCATCCACGTGCCCGTCCTTGTCGTAGATGACCACGCCCTTGCCCGATTCGCGGCCTTCCACGATGACCTTCAAGACGCCGCACTCCAGGTCATGCGCCACCAGCTCCAGGATCTGACTCTGGGGCACCCGCTCCGTGGGGTCCTTCTTGCCCACCTCGCTGATGACGTTGAAGCCCCGGTCCTGAGCCCGCAGAATGGCGTCGCGGCGCTCCTCGATGGTTATGGGGATGGTGCCGTCGGAGACCTCAATGGTGGTGAACCCCAACTCCTTAGCGCGGTCCAGGAACTGGTCCAGCGTTCCCTGCAGCATGGCGATCTCCAGGAAGGTGCCTCCCGGGTAGATGTCCACGCCGTAGGACCGGACCATGGCCACCTTCTCCTTGAGCAACTGCGTGGAGTAGAAGGCGGAGGTGCCGAAGGTCAGCTTCAGGAAGTCTATGTAATCCGACGCCAGCGCCATCAAGTCGCGGGTCTCCGTGAGCCCGAGCCCCTTGTCGATCACCATGGTGATGCCGCGCTCTCTGGGCTTCTTGGTGCGGCCCGGCAAGGGAAAGTTGAAGACGCCCAACCAGGCCTTGTTGCCCTCGGTGTTCACCCTTGGACCCTCCTCCCGTTCTTCTGGTCCTCCGACCCCAGGCTATTCGACTCCCCGGTGGGGGGCTACCGGCCGAACCGGAAGAATTCGGCGGCCCGGTCTTGACCGCGACCCTGGGGACATAGACTTTCCCGGAGGGAAGGCCATGCTGGGGGATAACCTGATACTGCTGATCATCCTGGCCCTGGGCCTGGTTTTCAACAACACCCTCATAGCGGCAGCCTCCGCACTGGTCCTGGTCTTTCAGGCTCTGGGCGCGAAGGCTGTGATCGACTTCCTGGACCGATGGTCCCTGCAGCTGGGCCTCATCCTGCTGACCGTGGCCGTCCTAACGCCATTCACGACCGAACGCTACGGGCCTGGCCAGATCGTCCGCTCCCTGGCGTCGCTCCCGGGACTCCTGGCGGTGCTCGGCGGCGCCTCCATGGCTTATGTCAGCGCGCGGGGCGTGGAGCTGATGCAGGTGCGGCCGGAGATCATTGTGGGTCTGATGGTGGGCACCATTGTGGGCGTGCTGGTGTTCCGCGGCATGCCGGTGGGGCCTCTGGCGGCGTCCGGCGTCACGGCGGTCCTCTACCACCTACTGGTCAGAATGCGCTGACCGCTGTCCGCCCGGCGGCCTGCCCCACTCCCCGGCGGGGGAGCAGAGAGGAGGGTCAGCGTGGAGAACCGGCTCATCAGCGGCATGGGCGTGATACGGCTCCTGTCCGCAAGCATGGAGCTGTTGGGCGCCTATCTCATCTTCCGCTCCCTGCGGATGGAGGACGCGGTCCGCGTCAACGCGCTTCTGGGCCTGACCGGTCCCTTCATCTTCCTGACCGTCACGGCCCTGGGACTGGCCGGCATGGCCGGACGGCTCGACCTGGGCAAGACCTTGCTGCTGCTGGGGGGAGTCGCCCTGATCCTGGCCGCTACCCGCTGACGGCGGAGACCAGCGAAGGAAACAGCCACCCCGGTGGTCGCTAACCGCCAGGGTGGCTGCTCTGCTTCGGTACAATGGGGCACCGAGGTTCCGTCAGTCGCCAAACCCCAGGTGGTTGTTCTACGTCCGATCGCCGAAGGAGATGCCCAGGGATCGGGCGGTTCGGACCATGTCGCCATCAGGGTTGACCCGGCGCGGGTTGTTCAGGGCTTCGGGGATGGGCACGGAGGTGATCTCCGTCCCCTTCAGGGCTACCATGCGGCCGAACTGGCCGGCCACGAGCAGCTCCACAGCGTGCACGCCGTAGCGGGTGGCCAGGATGCGGTCATAGGGCGTGGGCGAGCCGCCGCGCTGGATATGCCCCAGCACCGTGACGCGCGTCTCCACGTCCGTCATATCTTCGATCTGCTGGCCAATCTGGTTGCCAATGCCGCCCAGCCGGATGGGCTCGGCGCTGGTGGCGATGACCCGCTGCACCACCTGCTTGCCACCCCTGGGTGCAGCGCCCTCGGCCACGACCACAATGCTGAACTTCTTCCCTTCCGCCACACGGGCCCGGACCTTGGCGGCCACGTGCTCCATGTCGAAGGGGATCTCCGGCACCAGGATCACATCGGCGCCGCCGGCCAGTCCGGACTCCAGCGCAATCCAGCCGGCGTTGCGGCCCATGACCTCCAGCACCATGCAGCGGTGATGCGACTCGGCCGTGGTGTGCAGCCGGTCCAGGGCCTCGGTGGCCACGGCCAGGGCCGTATCGAACCCGAAGGTCTGGTCTGTGGCGCCCAGGTCATTATCAATGGTTTTGGGCACTCCCACGGAGAGGACGCCCCTCTTGGCCAGCCCCTGGGAGACGGTCAGGGAGCCGTCGCCGCCAATGAAGACCACCGCGTCAACGCCCCAGTTCCTGAGGTTGGCGGCGCTCTGGTCGGTCATGTCCTTATGGCGCAGCTCGCCGTTTTCCTCCCAGGTGTAGTCCAGGGGGTTGTCCCGGTTGCTGGTGCCCAGGATGGTCCCGCCGCGAGGCAGGATGCCTGTAACGTCCTGGCTGGTCAGGGGACGGGCCGACCCGAAGATCAGGCCGTGAAAGCCGTCCTGAATGCCCATAACCTCCAGCCCGTAGGATTCCGCCGTCTTGACGACGGCGCGGATGACCGCGTTGAGGCCGGGACAGTCTCCGCCGCCCGTCAGGACACCGATTCGACGCAAGGAAGCCGTCATGGTAACCACCTTTCACCTGGCCGCGTTGGCAGCGCCCCGTCAGGGGCGGGCCATCCGCAGGAGACGCCTGCCCTCCGCCACAACGGAGGCCGGCAGGCCCTGTCGGGCCAGGATGGATTGCATGTAGTCGGGATCCATCCGCCCCTCGCTCAGGTAGCGGAGGAGCAGGTGTTCGCGCCCGTCATTCTTGGGGTTCAGCCAGTAGAGCACAAGCCACTCCTCGGCCCGGTGCAGGGGAGCGCGCCAGCCGTCGCCCTCCAGCCAGGCGTCGATGCTGTCCGCGGTGATGGGCACGCGGTAAATGCCTCCGGCATGGCGCCGGGCGAACCCGCCCACCAGGTCGCCGTCAACTCCGAGAACGCGGAAGGACCGAAAGAAACCACTGGCCCAGGTGGCCTGTCCCCCTGGGGGGGACGCCAAAGGCGCGGACTCCGGGAGCAGCAGGTCCTCCATCTGGGCCGCCATCCGCCGCGCCGTCTCCGGCTCGGCAAACAGATCCAGATCCCTGCACCGGACCGCCAGGCCACGGGCCGCCAACATAGTACCGCCGCCCACCGCCCAGGCCTGGTCCAGCGTG
>JBLNCQ010000073.1:0-3595 GCA_050260815.1 Bacillota bacterium | reverse complement strand
GAGGGGTTGCTGGCCCTGCCGCGGCCGCCGGGCAACCCGGGCGAGTTCAACTATGCCGCTTACCTGGAGAGCCGGGGCGTCCAGGCTGTCATGCGGGCGCGGCGGGTGGTCCTCCTGCCGGGGCCCCCGGCGGGGTGGGCGCCGGTCCGCCTGGCCCTGGCCCTGCGGCGCAGTCTGGAGGGCGTGCTGGCGTCGGCCCTGCCCGACCGCGACGCGGCCCTGATGCGCGGCCTGCTGCTGGGAGGCGCTTCAGACCTGGACCCGCAGGTGGCGGAGGATTTCCGGGTGGCGGGCCTCTACCACGTGCTGGCCGTCTCCGGGTCCAACGTGGCCTTTGTGGCCCTGCCCGTCCTGGCTGCGCTCACGCGGCTGTGGGGCCGGCGCCCGGCCCTGGCGGGGACGGCGGTGGTGGTGGCGGGGTACGTCCTGGTGACTGGAGCCACGCCCAGCGTCCTGCGAGCCGGCGTGATGGCCATTGCCGTCCTGGCGGGGGAGGCCTTCGGGCGCGGCGGCAGCGGCCTGGCCTCGCTGTCCGCGGCGGCCTTCTTCCTGCTGGTGCGGAACCCCGGGACGCTGCAGGACCCCGGGTTTCAACTGTCGTTCGCCGCCACCGCCGGCATCCTGACGCTGGTGCCCCCACTCCAGGCACGGCTCTCACGCCTGCCGGCCTGGATCCAGTCGCCCCTGGCAGTGACAGTGGCGGCACAAGTCGCCGTGCTGCCGCTCTCCCTTCTGTTCTGGCAGGGCGTGTCCCTCATCTCCCTGGTCGCCAACCTGATGGCGGCGCCGCTGGTCGAGGCGCTGGTGTGGATGGGAAGCGCCCTGGTGCTGGTGGGGGAGGCATTTCTTCCGCTGGCGGCCGGGCTGGCCGGCCCGGTCCGCCTGACGCTCGCGGCACTGACGGGCAGCATGCACCTGCTGGCGGCGGTGCCTCTGGCCTACCTCACCGTGCCGACCCCCGGCCTCATTCAGGTGGCGGCCTACTATGCCGCCTTGACCCTGGCGGTGGTGCGGCCGAGCCTGCCCCGGCGGGCTCTTGTCGCCCTGGTGGCCGCCGCGCTGCTCCTGGCCGCGGTCCCCGCCTGGTGGCAGCCGCGTCCGCGCGGCCTCGAGGCGACGTTCCTGGATGTGGGCCAAGGGGATGCTGCGGTGGTGCGCCTCCCGGACGGGAAGACCATGCTGGTGGACGGAGGCGGCTGGCAGGAAGGCGCTTCGTCCGTGGACTGGGATCCGGGGGCCGAAGTCGTGGCGCCGTTTCTGCGCCGACAGGGCATCCGGCGCATTGACGTGTTGGTGGCCACGCATCCCCATGCGGATCACGTTGGTGGCCTGTCGGCCGTGATCGGTTCCTTTGCCGTGGGGGAGGTCTGGCTGGGGGTGCAGCCCTCCGGAGCCGCCGCGTTCGTCCCCTACCAGTCGCTGCTTCAGGCCGCAGCCGCCCGTGGGCTGAAAATGCGCTTCGTCAAGCGGGGTGACGAATACCCGCTGGGGGGAGCCCACGTGCTGCTTTTGGGGCCGCCCGCCACGCCCTATCGAGACCAGCGGTCGAATGAGAACGCCAATTCCGTCACCCTCCTGCTCACCTACGGAAGGTCGTCGCTGGTTCTGATGGCCGACGCCGAGGCGCCGGTGGAGCGCGACCTTCTGGACGACCCGGCTCTTCGGCCGCGCCTGGCGGGCGTTTCGCTGCTGAAGGCCGGACATCACGGCAGCCGCTATGCCAGTTCCGCTGATTGGGTAAGAACCCTCCAGCCGGCCTTCGCCGTCATCTCTGTGGGGCGCAACTCATTCGGGCATCCTGCGCCGGAGACGCTGCAGACGCTTCGCCTGAACGGGCCGGGCCGGCCTGTCCTGCGCACGGACTGGGACGGCGCCGTCATCTTTCGTACGGACGGCAGCCGGGAGGAGGTCCTCACCGTGCGTTCGACCCAGCGCTGGAGGCGCGCGGCGGGTGACGGAGCGTGGGAGCCGGTGAGGATCGGGAGGGATTTCCTGCCCCGGCTCGAATACTAGCCGGAAACCCCTCGCCGAGGCTGTGCGAGAGGGGGAGGGCGCAGTGTAAAGGGTTCTGGCGGTGGACGATGAGCCCACCATTTTGTTGCTTCTGGCCAACATTCTGGAGGAGCAGGGCATTGCCGTGACCACCGCCACCGATGGCGAGGAGGCCATGGAACAGGTGCGGCGCAACCCGCCGAACCTGATTCTTCTGGACATCTTCATGCCCCGTCGCGATGGTCTGCAGGTGGTGGCTGACCTGCGCGCCGACAGAGCCCTGAAGGACATTCCCGTGGTCCTCATCTCCGCCAACCCGAACCTGCAGGATCTGCCCGCCGCCCAGTACGTACAGGGATTCCTGGTTAAGCCCTTCGACCTGGACGAGCTTCTTTCCGTGATCCAGCGTGCGCTTTCCTGCCGGCCCAGGCCCGAGGGCCCGCCCACCGGCAGTATAGCCTCATGACTCCGCAGCGCCGCCTTACCGCTCTGGCGCGGACTCCCGCCTTCTGCCCCGGGTCAGGTTAAAGGCCACCGTTCCCATGAGGGCGCCCAGCGGCGCCGCGGCGGCCACGGCGGGAACCTGCAGCAGGTTTGTCACCTGCTGGATGGTCCAGGCCGGGGACGGCAGGCGAAGCCCGAAGGGCGGGCCGAACAGAGCCCAGTACGCCAGGGCCTGAAGACCCAGCAGGGCGCTGATGGCCAGGCTCAGGTGCAGCACCGCTACGGAGGGGCGGATGGGCTTTCCTCCTTCGGCACGGCGTTCGATCCTGCCGGCCAGGACGCCGGCCAGCAGCGCGGCGCCCAGGGCAGCCACCCCGGCCTCCAGCAGCCGCTGCCTGGCGAAGGCCGCGTAGGGGGCCGGCCCCAACTGGCTCAGGCTATAGGCAAACCCGTGGCCGGGCAGGAAGGGGCCAAACTGCCAGGGACCCAGCAGGAGCGCGTAGTACACCGCCAGATAAAAGGCGGCTCCGATGAAGACAGCGCGGCCGTAGGGCTGGCGCCCCAGCAGGACAAGGTACAGGAGCAGCACCAGCGCGCCGCCTGCGGCCCAGGGAAGGCGCGCGCGGATGTCCAGCCACCACTGGTGGCGTCCGGCCAGCGCCGCCTGGCGCGCCACTTCCGTTCGGTAGGACTGGACCTCCGCCGCGTTGTTGCCGGGGCTCGGAGGAACGCTGAGGCTGCCGCCCACCGCCTGAGTGGCGGCGGACAGGAACGAGGCCCTCACCAGGGCCGCCACGCGCGAAGCAGCGGCGGCGTCCGCGGGGCTGGCATAGGCCAGCATGTCAACCAGCGGCCGGCCGGCGGCGCCGGCGGGGGGAGCCAGTCCCAGCAGGGCGGCCAGCGTGGGGGCCAGGTCTTCCCCCTGGGCATCCGGGAAGCGCCCCGGAAGGATTCCCTTGCCCGCGGCCACCAGGAGCACCTGCCGCACCTCGGGCTCACCGCCGCCGCTGCCGCCCGCGGCCGTCACCCCGTGGTCCGCGGTGACCAGTACCGTGGTCTCCCGCAGGTTGATGGACTTCAGCAGTTGAGCGATCTGGCCGTCCGCCAGAGAGGCCGCGCTCAGGTAGGCCTGGCTGTTGCCGCCCGCCGCCAGAGCGGC
>JBLNCQ010000072.1:0-4174 GCA_050260815.1 Bacillota bacterium | reverse complement strand
GGCGCAGACGCCGCCACAGCCGTCGATTCCCCCGCCGCCGGCGAGGCGGCAGCGTCGCGGGAGGCGGCGTCCCAAGACGGGGACTAGTCTCGAACCGTTCGTTACATGTGCAGGCAGCTTTCCCAGGCCCGCGGGGCAAACGCTCCGCGGGCTCCTCTTTCTTGAGCCGAAGCCCGCCCCCCTCCATATCATGGGCGTGTTAGGGCGGGGGGTGGAGCCTTGATGTCGGTTGTGCTTCTGGCTGTCAGTCTCAGCCTGGACAGCCTGAGCGTGGGACTGACCTACGGCACCCGCGGCCTGCGCGTGGGGGCGCCGGCGCGCCTCATTCTGGGCCTGGCCTCCATGTCGCTGTCGGCTCTGGCCCTGGGCCTGGGCCAGGCCGCCGCCGGCCTGGTGCCGCCGGGCCTGTCGCGCTGGGCCGGCGCCCTGGTTCTGATGGCCTTGGGCGCCGCCCTGGCCTGGCGCGGACTGCGGTCACCGACGGCGAACGGCGACCCGTGTCCGACGGCATGGGAGATCCGCCTGCGGTCCCTGGGCCTGGTCATCCAGATCCTGCGTGAGCCGGTCTCCGCCGACGTGGACCGGTCGGGCGAGGTCACGCCCTCCGAGTCGCTGGCCCTGGGTCTGGCCCTGGCCGCCGATTCCGTGGGGGCGGGCTTTGGCGCCGCCCTGTCCGGCTACCGGTCGTGGCTGCTGCCGCCGGCCGTGGGCCTGGCCTGCACGCTGCTCTTTGCCCTGGGGCACCGCCTGGGATCGCGAAGCCCATGGCGGCTCACCGGACGCGCCGCCCTGCTGCCCGGCATTTTCCTCATGGGACTGGGTATCCTTCGGCTGCTTTAGGGCTGCGGCCGCGGCGCTCCGGTGTGGTACAATCGAGCCGTGTCAGGGCCGCCGGCGGAGCGGCAACCCCGCCGTACGGCGGTCGCCTGACGCGCGGAGGGCAAGGAGGTTGGGCCTACGGAAACGGTTCTGGAAACCCGGCGCCTCTTCCAGGGGCGCGTTCTCAAACTGCGCGTGGACAGGGTCCGACTGGAGGGCGGCGTGGAGGCCACCCGGGAGGTGGTGGAGCACCCGGGAGCAGTGGCCGTGGTAGCGGTGGACCAGCAGGGCCAGGTGGTCCTGGTGCGCCAGTACCGCCATCCCGTCGGCCGGCCCCTGGACGAGCTGCCGGCCGGCAAGCTGGAGCCGGGAGAGGACCCGCTCCTGGCCGCCCAGCGGGAACTGGAGGAGGAGACGGGGCTGGTGGCCGGCTCCTGGCGCGAGATTGGCGACTTCTTTACCGCCCCGGGCTTCGCCGATGAGCGCATGCACCTCTACCTGGCGCTGGACCTGCGTCCCGGGCAGGTCAACCCGGACGAAGACGAGGACCTGCAGACGTTCCGGCTGAGCCTGCGTGACGCGGCGCGGGCCGCCGCCGAGGGCCGCTTCCACGACGCCAAGACCGTCGCCGGCCTGCTGCTGGCCGACCGTCTGCTGGCCGACCTGGAGGAGACGGCCCTGGGGGAGGCGGGCCGGTGACACTGCAGCCCCTCTTCGCCGACCTGCACGTCCACCTGGGCAGCACGTCGCGGGGCAACCCGGTGAAGATTGCCGCCTCGCGCGACCTGACCTTCCACCGCATCATGGAGGAGTCCGCCTACCGTAAGGGCATCGATGTAGTGGGCATCATCGACGCTGAGACCCCCGAAGCCCTGGACGACGCCCGGGCCCTGCTGACGACCGGCGACCTGACACCCCTGCCGGGCGGCGGCCTTCGCTACCGCGACCGCACCACGGTGCTGTTGGGCGCAGAAATCGAAGTGGCGCGCCGCGGTCGGCCCGTGCACTGGGTGGCGTACCTGCCCACACTGGAGGCCATGGCCGACTTCTCCGAGGCCCTGGGCCACACCATCAAGAACCGCAGCCTCAGTACGCAGCGCTCCTGCTGGACGGCCCCAGAGCTGGTGCGGGCCGCGCTGGACCGCGGCGGCCTGGTCTTCCCCGCCCACGTCTTCACCCCGTTCAAGAGCCTGTTCAACGCCGCCGTCAGCCTCACGGAGGCGCTGGGCGAAGACACCCGCCACATCCACGCCGTGGAGCTGGGTCTCTCCGCCGACACCGGCCTGGCCGATCAGCTTCCGGAGCTGTGGGGCCGCACCTACCTGACCGACTCGGACGCTCACTCCCTGGGCAAGATCGCCCGCGAGTACAACCAGCTTCTTCTGGCCGACGGCTCGCTGGAGGAGCTGCGCCTGGCCCTGCTGGGCCGGGACGGCCGGCGGGTGCTGGCCAACTTTGGGCTGGACCCCCGTCTGGGCAAATACCACCGCACCTTCTGTCTGGGATGCGAGGCCGTGGTGCCGGACCCGCCTCCCATCTTCCACTGCAGCCGCTGCGGGTCGCAGCGTGTGGTGGCCGGGGTGGTGGACCGGCTGGCCCACCTGTCGCGCCTGACCGCCGATGCGTCGGGGGGCGGCGGCCCACCGTCCCGGCCGCCCTATCACTACCGGGTCCCCCTGGAATTCGTGCCAGGCGTGGGACCCAAGGTGATGGGCCGCCTGCTGGACGCCTTTGGCACGGAGATGGCCGTGCTGCACCGCGCCTCGGCCGCCGACCTGACGGAGGCGGTGGGGGCGGAGCTGGCCGCGCGCATCGTGGCCGCCCGGGAGGGCCGCGCCGGCGTGGAGGTGGGCGGCGGCGGTCACTACGGCCGCATCCGGCTGTCGACGTAACCCGGAGGCGCTGGTCTACCCCTTGTCCCCCCCACATAGAATGGGGTACAAACCTCCCCCGGGGGGCAAGGCTTGATGTCATTGGGACGACGCATCTGGGAGGCCCTCGGGGCCTATTTCCGTGAACGCATGGGCCTTACCTTCGCCGTTCTGGCCGCGCTGGTGGCGGGCGTGCTGGCCGGCGCCCTGGTGGCCCGGGCTGCGCCTCAGCCCACCAAGGACGAGCTGTCCGACATGCTGCACAACCTCTTCCTCAGCCTGGGGCAGGGGGAGGTGGGCGGCTGGGGTCTCTTCTGGCTCTCCGCCTGGCATAACCTGCGGTGGCTGCTGCTCCTCTGGTTCCTGGGGGTCACGGTGATCGGCTTCCTGGGCATCCTGCCCGTGGTCTTCGCGCGCGGGTTCGCCTCGGGCTTCGCCGTGGGCTTTCTGGTGGACGCCCTGGGCCTGCGGGGCATGGCCCTGACCCTGTTCTCGCTCTTCCCTCAGTTGGCGCTGTCCATCCCCACGCTGCTGCTGGCCGCCGTTGCGGCCATGTCCTTCTCCCGGACGATCTTCTCCGAGCGGCGGAGCCGCACGTTCCTGGTGGACCTGCTGGGCTTTAGCGTGCTGGTGGGCATATTGGCCCTGCCCTTGTTGGGCGCCAGCCTGGTAGAGGCCTTTGTCTCCCCCGTCTTCCTGCGCCTGGTGGGGCCGGGCTGGTGAGCGGCCGCAGCGGTGTCACGTGGAGTCCCAGGCGGCGGGGCGGGGTCAGGCCCCGCCTTTTCCGTGCCGCCGCCCGCCAAAGAGGAATTGGACGGCAAATGGCAAATGACTAACGGGTTGCATGTATGGCGGTTAATCGACAGACAATGAGGAAAGCCCCAGCGCAGAAAGGGATGGAGTCGTGAAGATCGGAGTCCCCAGGGAAATCAAGGCCAATGAGAATCGTGTCGCTATCACGCCTGCCGGCGTGTCGGCTCTTACCCGGGCGGGCCACCAGGTCTTTGTGGAGGCCTCGGCGGGCTCGGGCAGTGGCTTTGAGGATCAGGACTTCAAGACGGCCGGCGCGACCATTCTCTCCGCCGCCGCTGATGTGTACGGCAGCGCGGACCTCATCATGAAGGTCAAGGAGCCCCTCCCCCCGGAGTATGACTACTTCCGCGAGGGCCAGGTCCTGTTCACCTACCTGCACCTGGCGCCGGAGCCCGAGCTGACCCAGGCTCTGATGCGCAAGAAGGTCGTGGCCATCGCCTACGAGACGGTGCAGCTGCCCGACCGCTCCCTGCCCCTGCTGACCCCCATGAGCGAGGTCGCGGGCCGCATGGCCACCCAGATTGGCGCCCACTTCCTGGAGAAGGCTCATGGCGGGCGCGGCGTGCTGCTGGGCGGCGTCCCCGGCGTGGCCCCTGGTGAGGTGGTCATCGTGGGCGGCGGCACCGTTGGCACCAACGCAGCCAAGATCGCCATGGGCATGGGCGCCAATA
>JBLNCQ010000071.1:0-3588 GCA_050260815.1 Bacillota bacterium | reverse complement strand
CCACTTTAGCGACGCTGGCCGCTTCATGGTGCCGCTCCGCTTCATCCTGGAATCCATGGGCGCCACCGTGGACTGGATCCAGGAGACGAAGACCGTAGTGGTTCACCGCGGCGACACGATCATTGAGATGAAGCAGGGCTGGCGCGACGTGACCGTCAACGGCCAGGTGATGACGATGGACACGGAAGTGACGGCCGTCGGCGGCCGCACCGTGGTGCCGCTGCGCTTCCTGACCGACTGGCTGGGCGGTTCGCTGGACTGGGACCAGACCACGCTGACCGCCACCCTGCACCTGCCGCAGTAGGCTGGCGGCGCCGCACGTGCGGCCATAGCGACCCCCGGCGATCGGCATACTAGCTTTACTGCCGATGCCGGGGGTGTTTTCATGCAGCGCTGGAAGGGCTACTCTCGCTACACGCTGCCCATCGCCGTGGGCGTGGTTGCACTGGCCGTGATGGTGTTGTCCCTGACGATCAGAAGAAGCCGGGCGCCACAGCGTCAGCCCGCTCCGCCTCCGCCGGCGCCGGCGGCGCCTCGGGTGGACCCGGAGATCGCGCGCCGCTACGCCTCGGAGCCGACCATCACGCTGTTCGTCCACGAGAAGGACCAGCGGATCCAGATCCCGCTGGAGCAGTACCTGCGGGGCGTGGCGGCGGCGGAGCGCTCCGGCGACATGCCGCCGCAGGCCCTGCAGGCGCTGGTGGTGGCGGCCCGCACCATCACCCTGTTCAATCGCGACGACCCGCAGGCGGCGTCTCGTATCTCCGATGGCGCCGACGCCTGCACCAGCCCGGTGCACTTTCAGGCCTACGCGCCGGACAAGGTCGACGCCGCCGTACGCGCGGCGGTGCAGGCCACGCGGGGTCAGGTTCTTCTCCACGGCGGGAAGCCCATCTACGCCGCCTTCAGTTCCTTCGCCGGCGGGCGCACGGCCACGGCGGCGGAGGCCTTCGGCGGCGCGGTGACGTCCGCGCCCTACCTGCAGTCCGTCGACAGCCCCATTACCGGCGCGGCTCCGGCTCGGGAGAAGCAGTGGTCGGTGACCGTGAGCAAGGCCACGCTGCTGCGGGCGGTGGGCGCCACGTCCGGCAACGTGGAGATCGTGTCGCGCGGCCCCTCCGGCCGCGTGCTGCAGGTGCGCATCGGCAACAAGCAGATCAGCGGCGCGGAACTGCGGGCCATCGTTGGTGCCTCGGGCCTGCGCAGCACGCTGATCACCGACCTCACCGACACCGGCGACAAGGTCATCTTCTCCGGCAGGGGCTGGGGCCACGGCGCCGGGCTCGACCAGTGGGGCGCCCACGGCCTGGCCCAGCAGGGTCGGACGGCGGCCCAGATTCTGGCGCACTATTACCCGCAGACGCAGCTGGCCAAGTTGTATCCGTAGCGGACCCCTAACGCGCACCGTTCAGTCCGGCAACAGATCGATAGATAGACAACATAAAATGGATGCCGATGCGATATCGCATCGGCATTCAACATGGAAACAGCGCCACAATTATTTAGTTTACAGAACATATCCCTTCTTGTATCCTTGTGGTGCGGCTTGTACGAGGCGACAACTCGTCCTACGTTGGCGGTTTGTTACCGGAGACATGGCGGCCTCGCGTGCCAGCACGCATGGGGGCGCCTCTCCGACCCGTATTCGCACCGATCTTCACAAGAGAGGAGAGACATCCATGCGGAACAACATTCGCCGCTTCCTGGCCGTCGGCCTGGCTGTAGCGATGCTGGGTTTGGCCGCCGCAGTGACGCCGGCGCAAGCCGCCACCGGGCCGGTCGTCGCCACGCTGGCTGACGGAAGCCAGGTTTACCTCTCCGGCATGACTTTTGATCCGCTGACGGGCGCTCCGCGCGTCAACGTCACGCTGGACCAGAAGGATTATGATGCCGGGCAGACCGGACTCTACCTGATCCAGTTCAACGGCCCCATCTATGACAGCTACAAGGACGCTGTCCGAGACGCCGGCGCCGAACTGGGCGACTACATCCCGCAGAACGCCTTCATCGCTCGGGCGACGCCAGACGCAGCTGACCGGATTTCCGGCCTTTCCTTTGTGCGCGCTGTGACGCCGTACAAGCCGGCCTACAAGCTGGACACCACCCTGGTGACCGAGGACGGCCAGGTGGTCACGCAGTACAACGGAAGCGACGCCACCACGCTGCAGCTCCTGGCCTTCAGCCCGGCCGCCGCGCAGGTTCTGGCCGAGAACCTGAAGGCTCTGGGCGCCGACGTGGTTGGCGTGCAGGGCCAGGTGGTCGTGGTTCAGCTCGACCTGAGCCAGCTGCCCACCGTGGCGCAGAACGCCAACCTGGTGTCCGTGCAGCCGGTGCGGACGTACCAGCTCTTTAACGACAAAGCATCGGGCGTCATGAAGACTTCGACGCTGTGGCAGAATGGCCTTGACGGCAGCGGCCAGATCGTGGCCGTCGCCGACACGGGCATCGATACCGGCAGGAACGACTCGTCCCTGCACCCGGACTTCCAGGGCCAGATCCAGCAGTTCTACACCCTGGGCCGTCCGGGCGACGCCAGCGACACCAACGGCCATGGCACCCACGTGGCCGGCTCCATTGCTGGGAACGGCGCCGCCTCCAACGGGCAGTATAAGGGCATGGCCTACAAGTCCAAGCTGGTCTTCCAGTCCGTGCTGGACAGCCAGGGCGGCCTGGGCGGCCTTCCCAGCGACCTGACCCAGCTCTTCAACCAGGCCTACCAGGCCGGCGCCCGCATCCACTCGAACTCCTGGGGTTCCGAGGCCAACGGCGCCTATGATGACGCCTCCCGCCAGGTGGACCAGTTCATCTGGACCCATCCCGACATGGCCATCGTCATTGCCGCCGGCAACAGCGGCATGAACCAGAACACCAGGCAGACCCAGTACCAGAGCATCGCCACCCCGGGCACGGCCAAGAACGCCATTACCGTTGGCGCTTCTGAGAATAACCGGCCGGACCTGGGCCAGTACGGCGACAACATCAACCAGATCGCCTCGTTCTCCAGCCGCGGTTACACCGCCGACGGTCGGGTCAAGCCGGACATTGTGGCCCCGGGCTCCTGGGTGCTCTCCACCAAGTCCAGCCTGGCCCCGGACAGCAACTACTGGAAGGTCTTCAACAACCGCTACGCCTACGACGGCGGCACTTCCATGGCCACTCCGCTGACCGCCGGCTCCCTGGCCCTGGTTCGCCAGTGGTACGGCCAGCAGGGCGTGACCCCGTCGGCCGCTCTCCTGAAGGCCACCCTCATCAACGGCGCCCAGGACCTGGGCGGCGGCTTCCCCAACCGCGATCAGGGCTGGGGCCGCGTGGACCTGCAGAACAGCATCCTCCCGTCGGGCCCGCGCGTCATGCACTTTGATGACGCCGCTCAGAAGCTGAGCACCGGCGGCGCCAAGACCTACACCCTCAACGTCACCGACACCTCGGTACCGCTCAAGGTCACCCTGGTCTGGTCCGACTACCCGGCCTCGCCGAACGCCGGCCAGACGCTGGTCAACGACCTGGACCTCACCCTCACTTCGCCCTCGGGCAAAGTGATGAATGGCAATGACTTCACCCAGCCCTACAACGACAAGGTTGACCACA
>JBLNCQ010000070.1:0-76733 GCA_050260815.1 Bacillota bacterium | reverse complement strand
CGGACGTGGTGGTGGCGGTGGATGTCAGCAGCTATGACAAGCGGCTGGGTGAGCCGCCCAAGAACCTGGTGCAGGTGTTCATGGCCAGCTACGACATCATGCAGGAGGCCCAGGTCAGCCGGGTCCTGCAGGATGCGGACGTGATCATCAAGCCGGACGTAACGCGGATGAGAGGCTTTGACCTGGACCACGTGCGGGAGTTCGTGGAAGTGGGGCGGGCGGCGGCAAAGGAGGCTCTGCCCCAGATTCAGGCGCGCCTGGCCGAGGCCGGGCAAGTCCTGCAGCGGCTGGGCGGCGTTGGCGCCAGCAGTCAGGTGGACCTGGCGCGGCGGCGTGAGGCCGTGGAGCACGGCGGAGCCGGCAGAGGCAGCGGTGCAGGTCCAGCCGGCGGTCCTGACACCGGAGCGGACAGCGGCGCGCCGGGGAAGCCCTGACATGTCGGGCCAGCCGTTGGACGCGGCCCTGCTCCAGGCCATCCTGGGCGCCATTGACGAGGGCATCCACGTGGTCAATCGCCAGGGCATCACCATCTTTTACAACCACGCCGCCGCCAGCCTGGATGGCCTGGACGCCACGGAGGTGGTGGGCAAGCACGTGCTGGAGGTCTTTCCCTCCCTCTCGTACGAAACCAGCACCCTGCTGAAGTGCGTGAAGACCGGCCAGGCCTTCCTGAACGAAGAGCAGACGTTCACCAGCTACAAGGGCGATCGCATCACCACGCTCAACTCCACCTGGCCGGTGGTGGTGGACGGGGAGCGCGTGGGGGCCCTGGAGGTCAGCAAGGACCTCACCCGCATCCGCGAGCTGTCGGAGCGGGTGGTGGACCTGCAGGCCGCCCTTGGACGCCGGGGCCGCGGGAACGGCGGGCTGAAGGGCAGGGCAGCGTCCCGCGCCCATCAGGCTGTAGCGGGCGACCGCTCCGCCGCCGTCTGGACCTTTGACCACATCGTCGGTCAGTCGCCGCGGCTCGTCGCCGTGCTGGAGAAGGCGCGGCGCGCCGCCCGCACGGACTCCACCGTGCTGGTGTACGGCGAAACGGGCACCGGCAAGGAGCTGCTGGTACAGGCCATCCACAACGGCGGGCCTCGGGCCGGCGGCCCATTCATCGCCCAGAACTGCGCCGCGCTGCCGGAGAGCCTGCTGGAGGGCATCCTCTTCGGCACCGCCCGCGGCGGGTTCACCGGGGCCGAGGACCGGCCGGGCCTCTTTGAACTGGCCTCAGGCGGCTCGCTGTTCCTGGATGAGGTGCACGCCCTGTCGCCGGTCTTGCAGGCCAAACTGCTGCGCGTCCTGCAGGAACGGCGTGTGCGCCGCGTGGGCGAGCTGGGGGAGCGGTCCGTGGACGTGCGGGTGCTGGCTTCAGCCAACGTGGACCCGCTGGAGGCCGTGGCCCAGGGCCTCCTCCGCCAGGACCTCTACTACCGCATCAACACGGTGACGCTGGAGCTTCCGCCCCTGCGGGAGCGACCCGAGGACGTTCCGGTGCTGACGCGCCACTTCCTCAAGAAGCTGGCGGCCAGCCTGGACCGCCCCGGCCTGACAACGGATCCGTCGGTCGACCGGCTCTTCCTGACCTACCCCTGGCCGGGCAACATCCGCGAGCTGGAGCACGCCCTGGAGGGCGCGGCCGGCCTGGCCGAAGGGGACGTCCTTCGACTGGAGCATCTGCCCGCCGCCCTGCGGCAGTTTCAGCCCGCTGATGTCCCGCCGGCTGCGGCGGGGCGTGGAGGTGCGCCCACGTTCCCGGGCGCTGTCGGCCCGGCAGGCGCCCGAACCTTGCCGGAGGCACTGACCGGACACGAACGTGCTCTCCTGGAGCAGGCGCTGGCTGAAAGCGGTGGCAGCGTTTCCGGCGCCGCCCGCCTGCTGGGCATTCCCCGTCAGACCCTGCAGTACAAGCTGAAGCAGTACCGGTTGAGGTGAGTGGCAGGACGTTTTGTTGCGGAATAAATGCCGGCCTGAATGATTTAAATGCGCGCGCGCATTTCAGCTAAATGCGCGCGTGCATTTCTTATGTCATCTGCAGCATTCTTTACCGGCCAGGAACACGATATGATGCATTTCGGCCGCGAGTGGGTTGCTCGAGTTCGTTGGATTCGACCAACCTCTTCAGTAATCGGTAAGCCTGATTTCGGTTGATACCGCAGATCCTCTGTGCTACATCGTTGGTAATCCCGCCATACTCCCGTAAATGGCGGCGGATAAGCTCTAGCTGACGAGTTTCGTCAATTCCCCGATCACGGGCAAATCGTTCGACTGCCCCTAGTGCTTCGTATACATTGCGGGACAAGCGGTAATACGTTCCTCGGCCTGTGCCAAATCGTTCAAGGAGTCTGCCCTCCATGCGAGCAAGGAGGGTGGAGGCGTGAGATTGCGGTCTCTGGCAAAGCTCCGCGGCCTGTGCTGACTGAATGGAATCATGCACCCGGAGGTATCTGAGTACGATGAGCTCCTCAACCGACCAGGAGTGCCCTTCCAACGACTGCTTACCCACATATCGGGCCAGCGGCTCATCCACGGATCCATCTCGAATGACCAGCGTTACGGCTGATTCCTGGGGGATGTATTCGGGGGGGGCCTTGCCATATGACAGCAGCAACTTGTACATGCGGTCAACGCCCAGCCCCAGCCTATTGACGGCTCCCACATGCTGGAGCGTTTCGGCTAGAAGCGGGTTTCGTCTGCGTGGCTCATGGGTAAGGATGTTACTCGGCGTGATCCCACCAATAAAGCCGCCAGGATTGCCGATCTCAAGGCGCTCCTCGTAAAGGCGTACATTAATCCCTTCGGGCTCAACGTAGGACCGATGGATAACGGCATTGAGAAGTCCTTCCCTGACAACCTCCTCCGGGAAGCTGGGGATGGGCAGTTCCAGAAGACCATCGCGGATCGTGGTCACTCGATTATAGGGTTGGATGAGTTCCAGCAGGCGGTCGATGGTGGCGAGAAGCGGCAGCCGAAGTGACACGTCTTGAACGGGTTGCGTCTCGTCATGCTCAAATACCGCGTAGCGGATTTCATTCTGCGGAAGCCGATCAGCCAGACTGGTCTCGCTGCCGACAAGCAAAACACATGCAATAGTGGGCGCCGGTCCCCGAGGGCCGTCCACCACCAGGTGCAGACCCTTCAGGAGATCCAGGTCCTCAAGATCCAAAATCTCGGCTCCTGGCCGGTAGCGGCTGATCCAACGGCGCAGGCGGTGAACCTCCAGTGGGTCGACCGCCTCCATGCCAACTCCATAAAGCAATTTGGCCGTGAAGTCGCCGCCCTTTTCCACCTCAAGGGCGACGTCGTCACCGGGCAACACAGCTCTGCATTCTCGCCCCACACGGCGAAGACGCCGACCATCCTGCAAGGAGTGGATACGGGGGCTTTTTGGAACGCGCACTGCGAGGAGAGTGCCTTCTTCTACAGTGATTTCCACCACGTCGACGGTCAGAGGAGGTACCGTACCGTCGTAAACGGCTCGCTTTATATCGTCAATATCGTAGCCGAAGCATCCCGTTATGGCACGAGGGCCCTTGACCCTGTCCCGAATGCCCAACAGGATCGTGCCACCCTGCGCATTAGCGAAGCACACGGCGTACTCACGAACCATGTCCGCCAAGCGCTGGTGATTCGGCCGTGTAACGCTTCCCTGAATGACCAGCGGAAAGTCCTTGATATCCAGGACATCCGACTCTAGGTCACCGGCGGCGCTACCGGATCTGATCGCCTCGATAACGTTGAGGATGTCCTGCCGATCCAAAGCCCACACCTCCATCCGCTCACAGTCTGCCACTGCGGCTACAGCTTGCCACCATTATAGCACACAGGGATTTCCAAATCCTTTCTCGGCGCCCGGCGCGGTGCCGAAGATTCAGCACCCGGGTCGTCACGCCCCTTCGCCCGAGCGCCTTTCGCAACGGGCAAAAACCGCCAGGTGGCGCGGGCTTCGGGCCCTACACCGACCGCGCGCCGCCACTGGCACGGTTCTTGCATCGAGAGGAGTTACCGGCGTCTGTCCCCCGCGGTCGCGCGGAGGCCGGCGCAACAGGGCCGCAGGCCGGATGGCCGCGCGGCCCCGGGAGGAGGAACCACCGTGGACCTGGCCCGACGCCTCGGCATTCACCGCTCACTGGAGCCCGCAGGCTCCTTGCCCCAGCCCGCCTGGCGCATCGACGACCGGCCCGTGTGCGGCCCGGACGAGATCCTCATCGACGTCCGCCGCCTCAACATTGACGCCGCCAGCTTCACCCAACTGGTGCGGGCGGCGAGGGAGGCGCGCCCGGGCCTGGACGGTCCCGGGCTGGAGGAGGCGGTCGCCGCCGCCATCCTGGACATCGTGGAGCGCCGCGGCAAGATGCACAATCCGGTCACCGGCTCGGGCGGCATGCTGAACGGCACCGTGGCCGAAGTGGGCCGCGAACTGCAGGGCCGGGTCGATCTGCAGCCAGGCGACCGCGTCGCCACCCTGGTCTCGCTGTCGCTGACGCCGCTTTCGATCAACCGGATCGAGAAGGTCCACCTGGACACCGATCAGGTGGACGTTCAGGGCAAGGCCGTGCTGTTCGCCAGCGGCCTCTACGCCAAGCTGCCGGATGACCTGCCGGAGAACCTGGCCCTTGCGGTCCTGGACGTGGCCGGCGCCCCGGCGCAGACGGCGCGGCTGGTCAAGTCCGGCCACCGCGTGGTGGTGCTGGGCGGTGGCGGCAAGTCCGGCCTCCCGGTGACCTACCAGGCCAAGAAGCAGGCGGGGCCCCAGGGGCAGGTCATCGTGCTCGACTACGGCCCTGCCAGCCTGGAGCGGGCGCGGCAGGCCGGGTTTGCCGACCAGGTCATCCAGGTCGACGCCACCCGGTCGTTGGACGCCATGACCGCCGTGGCGGAGGCCACGGGCGGCGCCATGGCCGACGTGACTATCAACTGCGTCAACGTGCCCGGCACGGAGATGGCCTCCATCCTGGCCACCCGCGACGGCGGCACGGTGTACTTCTTCAGCATGGCCACCAGCTTTACCGCCGCCGCGCTGGGCGCGGAGGGCGTGGGACTGGACGTGAACATGGTCATCGGCAACGGCTATACCCGCGGCCACGCGGACCTGGCCCTGCAGTGCCTGCGGGAGAGCGAGACCCTGCGCCGCATGTTCGAGACCCTGTACACCTGAAACCGCCGGCGCTCCGCGCCGCCACCCTGTGCAGCCTCGATCCCATCAAGGAGGAAGAGCCCATGGCCGCACGGCATTTTCGGGACATCCCGCTGTGGAAGAACGTGACCGACGAGCAGTGGAACAACTGGAAGTGGCAGGCTGCAAACCGCATTCAGACCGCCGATGAACTCCGCCAGGTAATCGACCTGCTGCCGGAGGAGGAGGCGGTGCTGCGCACCGGCCTGGACCATTTCAAGATGGCCATTCCGCCCTACTACGCCTCCCTCATTGACCCCAGCGACCCGAACGACCCGGTTCGCCTCCAGTCCGTGCCGCGGCAGGTGGAGCTGAACGTCTCCCGCTTTGAGCTGGAGGACCCCCTGGCCGAAGACGAGGACATGCCGGTGCCGGGCCTGACGCATCGCTACCCGGACCGCGTGCTCTTCCTCATTACCGACGTCTGCCCCATGTACTGCCGCCACTGCACGCGCCGGCGCCTGGTCTCCCACGCCGAGGTGCCGTTCAACTTCCCGCGGGTGGACGCGGGCATCGAGTACATCCGCAGCCACCCCGAGATCCGCGACGTGCTCATCTCCGGCGGCGACGCCTGGATGGTGGCGGACAAGAACATTGAGTACGTGGTCAAGAAGCTCCGCGAGATTGAGCACGTGGAGATCATCCGCTTCGGCACGCGCATGCCGGTGGTCATGCCGCAGCGCGTCACGCCTGAGCTGGTCAACATGCTGAAGAAGTACCACCCCATCTGGGTCAACACCCACTTCAACCACCCCAACGAGCTGACGCCGGAGTCCAAGCGGGCCCTGGACCTGATGGCCGACGCCGGCATCCCCCTGGGCAACCAGAGCGTGCTGCTGAAGGGCATCAACGACTGCCCGGTGACGATGAAGAAGCTGGTGCACGGCCTGGTCAAGTTCCGGGTGCGGCCCTACTACCTCTACCAGTGCGACCTCTCCGAGGGGCTCTCCCACTTCCGCACGCCGGTCAGCCGCGGCCTCGAGATCATTGAGGCCCTGCGCGGCCACACCTCCGGCTACGCCGTGCCCACCTTTGTGGTGGACGCCCCCGGCGGCGGCGGCAAGATCCCGGTGATGCCCAACTACGTTCTCTCCCAGGCCCCCGGCAAGACGGTGCTGCGCAACTTTGAAGGCGTCATCACGGTGTACAACGAGCCCACCGAGGCCTACGAGACCGCGGTGAAGCAGGAGCAGAACGGCGGCATCTGCCCCATCTGCAAGACCCGGCACGAGGCCATCGACTACGGCGTCGCCTCCCTGGAGAGCGGTCACCAGCGGGTGCTGTCGCCCAGACAGGCGGTGCCCTACCGCGGCCCGGCGCGCCGCCGGCAGGAGGAGGCGGGGGGATCCGCGGGCAGCGCTGGTCCGGCGCCCGGCGCTCCCCTGGAACTCGTCGATGCCGACTGACGTCTCGGCCGCCCTGTTTGACGCCACGGTGGCCCCCGGCGTCCGCCGCCTGGCCGTCATCGGCCTGGCCAAGAATGTCGGCAAGACGGTAACGCTGGGCACCCTGGCGACCGAAGCCGCGGCCCGCGGCCTGACCCTGGGGCTCTGCTCCACGGGCCGGGACGGCGAGCGGCAGGACGCCGTCACCGAGCTTCCCAAGCCCGCCATTCAGGCCCCGCAGGGGGCGCTGGTGACCACCACCGAGGACGCCCTGGGCGAAGGCGCCGCCACCATCGAAACGCTGGAGCGGCTGCCCTTTGCCACGCCCTTCGGGCAGGTGCTGGTGGGGCGCGTCACGCGGGCCGGAACCGTGCTGCTGATTGGTCCGGGCAGTGCCTCGCGGCTGCGCCTGGCCCTGGAGGTCATGGAAAGCCGCGGGGCCTGCCTGTGTCTGGTGGACGGGTCGCTGGACCGACTGGCCGCCGCCGCCCCCGGCGTGACCGAGGCCGCCGTGGTGTCAACCGGCGCCGCCCTTGGCCCGACGCCGCTGGACGTGGCCCGCCAGACCGACCTGTCCCTGGACGTCCTGCGCCTCCCCGGCCTCCCGCCGGGGACGCTTCGCGACAGGACCTCAGAGGCCCTGGACCACGGCGCCGCCGTGACCCTTCTGGAGGGCGACGGCCTGGTCCCGCGCCGCCTTGGGCTGGCCACTGCCGCCGGAGCCTTTGCCGACATCCTGGCCGAGCTCCGGCCCGCCACGCACGCCGTAGTCCTGGGCGGCGCCCTGCCCGTTGGACTGCTGCGCGCCGCGGCCAACGAACCGGGGCTGGCCTCGCGTCTGCGCTTCGTCGTCCGCGACGCCACCCGCGTCTTCCCCGAGCCCCTGGACTGGCGCCGCTTCCGCCGCCAGGGCGGCACGGTGGAGGTGCTGCACCCGCTGCGGGTGCAGGCCGTCACCTGCAATCCCTGGTCACCCACCGGGCCGTCCCTGCCCGCGTCCGAGCTGTGGCGCGAGGTAGCCCGTGTGGCCGCGCCGGCCCCCGCCTTCGACCTGGTGGCGGGTCTGGGCAACCGCTGAAACCCGCACCCCGGGCAACCGCTGAGACCCACACCCCGACACTCCGACGAGGAGGAATCACCCATGCAGAGCCAGCTCGGCCTCGACCCCGGCCAGATCCGCCGTGCCCGGGACGCAGCACGCCGCATCACCGGCCAGGTTCAGGCCTATATTGACCAGCACACCACCACCTCCACGGAGCGTGCCATCCTGCGGCTGCTGGACGTCAACGGCGTGGACGCAGACGGCGTGCCGCTGCCCAACTGCGTGGTCGACAACATCATGGCCGGCCAGGTCAGTTCCCCGTCCGGTCCCGTCACCATCGCGGGCGGAGCCGGCGGCCCCCACAGTGCCCTGTCCCGCGGCGCCGCCTACTGGCTGTGCAACGCCATGCTGCGGCTGGAGCTATCGGCGCAGGAAGTGGCTGAGGCCGTCGGCCGCGGCGCGCTGAACCTCATCCAGGTCAAGCCCGTCGACGACGGCGCCATCCACGACCTGGCCTACTCCCTGGCCGAGACCGCCGCCGTCAAGATCCGCAGCAACCGGCAGGAACGCGATGAGCGCATCCGCCGCCTGGGCGACCCCGCCACCCCCTGGCTCTACATCATCGTGGCCACCGGCAACATCTACGAGGACGTGGTGCAGGCCCGGGCCGCCGTCAAGCAGGGCGCCGACGTCATCGCCGTCATCCGCTCCACTGCCCAGAGCCTGCTGGACTACGTGCCCTACGGCCCCACCACCGAGGGCTTCGCCGGCACCTACGCCACCCAGGCCAACTTCCGCATCATGCGGCAGGCCCTGGACGAGGCCTCCGAGGAGGTCGGCCGCTACGTCCGACTGACCAACTACGCCTCCGGCCTGTGCATGCCCGAGATCGCCGCCATGGGCGCCCTGGAGCGCCTGGACATGATGCTGAACGACTCCCTCTACGGCATCCTCTTCCGCGACATCAACATGAGGCGGACCTTCATTGACCAGCACTTCTCCCGCATGCTCAACGCCTACGCCGGCATCATCATCAACACCGGCGAGGACAACTATCTCACCACCACCGAGTCCTACGAGGCCGCCCACACCGTGCTGGCCAGCCAGTTCATCAACGAGCAGTTCGCCCTGCGCTCCGGCCTGCCCGTCGAGCAGATGGGCCTTGGCCACGCCTTCCAGATGGACCCGACCATCGAGGACGGCTTCCTTCACGAGTTGGCCCAGGCCCAGATGGCCCGCGAGATCTTCCCCGGCGCACCGCTCAAGTACATGCCGCCCACCCGCCACATGACCGGCAACATCTTTCAGGGCCACCTGCTGGACGCCATGCACAACCTGGTCTCCGTCATGACCGACCAGCACGTCCACCTGGTCGGCATGCTGACCGAGGCCATCCACACCCCGTTCCTCCAGGACCGCTACCTTTCCATCGAGAACTTCCGCTACATCGTCAACAACGCCCGCCACCTGGGTGAGGAGATCACCTTCAAGCCCGGCGGCCGCGTGCAGCAGCGGGCCCAACTGGTGCTGAACCGCGCCACCGACCTGCTGGAGGAGATCGAGCGCGTTGGCCTGATGCAGGCCATCGAACAGGGCCTGTTCGCCGGCATGAAGCGTTCGGTCGACGGCGGCAAGGGCCTGGACGGCGTTGTCGCCAAGGGCCCCGATTACCTCGGGCCGTTCCCCTACCTGATGCTGCCCGAGCCCCTGCGCCAGGCGCACGCCGACGCCGAGGCGGCCATCCGGGTCCGGGGCGGATCCGGCCCCGTCCCTGCCTCCGCCGGCGCCACCGCCGACCTCGCCGAAAGGGGGGCCGCCCAGTGAAGATCAAGCCCTACGGCGATACCACCGGTGACGGCAAGGTCCAGGTCAGCTTCACCCTGCCCCTGTCCGACGGCCCGCAGGCGGTTGAAGCCGCGCGGCGCCTCGCCCTGGCCATGGGCCTGGACAACCCGCTGGTGGTCCATCACCAGGACATGGGCGTCGGCTACACCTTCTTCATCCTTTACGGCTCCTGCCGACACGAGGTGGACACGGACGACCTCCAGGCCGCCCAGGCCGATTACCATCACCTGACCATGGACGAGGTCACCGCCCTGGCCCAGGAGAAGCTCGGCCGCCCCCTGGTGGTGGTCGGGGCCTGCACCGGTTCCGACACCCACACCGTGGGCCTCGACGCCATCATGAACCGCAAGGGTTTCCACGGCCACTACGGCCTGGAGTCCAGCCCCGCCTTCATCACGCACAACCTGGGCTCCCAGGTGCCCAACGAGGCCCTGGTCGCCAGGGCCGTGGAAGTCGGCGCCGACGCCATCCTGGTCAGTAAGGTGGTCACCCAGAAGAACATCCACGTCACCGACCTGACCGAGCTGGTCGACCTTCTGGAGGCCGAGGGCCTTCGCGACCGCCTGGTCCTGATCTGCGGCGGGCCGCGCATCAGCCACGAGCTGGCGGTGGAGCTGGGCTACGACGCCGGGTTCGGCCCCGGCACCGTTGCCTCTGAGGTGGGATCCTTCCTGGTGCAAGAGCTGATCCGGCGGCAGGACAGCGGTCGTGCTGGCGACGCTGCCCCCGCCCCCGGTGCCGCCCCAGCCGGCCTCGGCTAGAGCCGGCAGGCCCGCACTCAACGAGTGCGGGCCTGCGCACGATCAGAGAACTACAGGACGCGGCGGGCGCCCCAGTAGTGGCTGACGAAGTAGGGACGGCTCATGTCGCCGATGGTCACGCCGGCACCGGGCCAGGCGTGGATCATCTTCTGGTTGCCGATGTAGATGCCCACGTGGGACACGCCGGCCCTCCAGGTGTTCTTGAAGAAGACCAGGTCGCCGGGGCGGAGGTTCGCCTTGGACACGAAGGTGCCGCGGCGGGACTGGTACAGCGAGGTACGGGGCAGCGAAATGCCGACCGCCTGCCTGTACACGTGCTGCACAAAGGAGGAGCAGTCCCAGTACCGGGGGCCCTCAGCGCCGAACTTGTAGGGGTCGCCCATGTGGGTGCGGGCGTGTGCGATGACGCGCTGTGCACGGGTCGAGGAGTACATGAGCTCGGGCGCGGCCTGGGTGCCGTCAGCGGGCTGGATCGCGTCGTTGGTCGGGGTCACGGGAGGCAGGGCGGTGTCGTCAGCCGGTGCAATCGCGGCCTGATCCGGGTCAGCCGGGCCGAACTGGTCGGCATCGGCCGCCAGCATGTTCAGTTCAAGCCGGGAGTCATAGATAGCGGAGGAGAGGTCGGTGAGAGAGGGGATCTCGTCCAACAGATCGGCATCGAGAGCAGGGGCGGTGGCCTCCGTGGCGGCGGCGGCCGGAACGGCGGCAGCAGCGGCAACAGCCGGAGCGGCCAGCGCCGAACCGGACACTGCGGCAACGGCGAACAGCGCTGCAAGGAAGGCACTGATGGTCTTCTTGTAGTGGTGCATGAGAACCCACCTTTCGTTGAGGTTGACCGTCCGTCCGGGGATGTCGGCCGGCAATCCGGACAAACAGCGTTCACGTGACAACTTTACCATACAGGTGATTATGTCATCATCCGGCAGAGAACGGCACGAGCGCCCATGATTCGTCCTGACCCTGCCGGGTGGACAGCCACCCGACAACTCCACAGACATCATCCAATTTGCTGGCTCTCAGAGACAGATACCACGATTCTCCACAAAGGAGCCAGAGGCCGCCAGAATCCGACCTCGGGAGCCATTCGCGAGCCTGAAAAAATTCGCTTGTGGAACAACAGCGGTGCAGCAGGAAAACCAGGGCGGGAATAGAATGGTTTACCGTCCAAAAAGGAGGCGTGTGCCCAGCATGAGCCGCGGTTCCCAGACACCTACGGCACCGAGCCGCGAGATGTCGGTCACGGACATGGCCTACAGCATCCTGAAAAATCGGGGCCAAGCCATGTACTATAAGGATTTGATCGACTCCATCCTCCAGGCCAAGTCGATTGCCGTCGAAAATCAGGGGCGCGTCATCGCCCAGATTCACACGGAGATCAACCTGGACTCCCGCTTCTTCCACAAGGGCCACGGTGAATGGGGGCTCAGGGACTGGGCGCCCAAACCGGCGCCCCGCCCGGTGAAGCCTCGCTCCGGCAAGGCCGGCGCCAGCGTCCCCAAGTCGCCCCGCCTCTTCCTTGACTACGAAGAGACCGAGGACGACTTCCGCGAGCGCGATGAGGAAGAGCATGAGGAATATCGAGACGAAGAAGATGACAGCCTGGCCCAAGAGCCGGACCCCGCTCACGACCTGGACGGAGACGAGTGGGAGTAGCCGGGGCAAGGTTGCCCGGTCTTCTTGACTCACTCCAAAATCTCAGGCTAAAATGAAGTGCGGGGGCCGCCCTTTCGACGGCCCCCGGTCTTTGTGTTTGTAAGGGCAAACTTCATTCAAAAGGCCTTGCACCCGGACTCATTTATCAACACGCAGGGGGTTACGAGTTTCGATGGCCAAATTCATTTTTGTGACGGGCGGCGTGGTTTCCGGTTTGGGCAAGGGCATTACGGCCGCCAGTCTGGGACGACTTCTGAAGCAGCGCGGATTCAAAGTGACGGCCGTCAAATTCGACCCCTATATCAACGTTGACCCCGGCACCATGAACCCGCTCCAGCACGGGGAGGTCTTCGTCACCGACGACGGCGCCGAGACGGACCTGGACCTGGGGCACTACGAGCGCTTCATGGACGTCTCGCTCAGCCAGCGGAACAACCTGACGACGGGGCGCATCTATTCGGAGGTCATCGCCAAGGAGCGCCGGGGCGACTACCTGGGCGGCACGGTGCAGGTCATCCCGCACATCACCAACGAGATCAAGGCCAACATCCGCCAGGTGGCGGAGGACTCGGGCGTGGACATCGTCAT
The DNA here is from genome assembly GCA_050260815.1 of Bacillota bacterium. Classification (GTDB taxonomy): domain Bacteria; phylum Bacillota; class Sulfobacillia; order JAMDAP01; family JAMDAP01; genus JAMDAP01. The sequence continues at coordinate 64,295 of JBLNCQ010000070.1, read as the reverse complement.
CGTTGAGGTGGGCGGCACGGTGGGCGACATTGAGAGCCTGCCCTTCCTGGAGGCCATCCGCCAGCTGCGGCACGACATGCCGCGGCGTGAGGACGTCCTGTACATCCACGTGACGCTGGTGCCCTACATTGAGGCGGCGGGCGAGCAGAAGACCAAGCCCACCCAGCACAGCGTCCGTGAGCTGCGCAGCATCGGGATCCAGCCGGATATCATCGTCTGCCGGTCGGAGCGCCCCCTCTCCGTGGAGATGCGCGAGAAGATTGCGCTCTTCTGTGACACGGACCTGGAGGCGGTCATCCAGAACGTAGACGCCAGCTCCATCTATGAAGTCCCGCTCCTGCTGGAGGGCGAGGGCCTGGCGGAGCAGGTGGTGCAGCGCCTGAAGCTGGACGCGCCGGAGCCGGACCTCACCGAGTGGCACGGGCTCCTGGAGAAGGTGAAGAACCCCTCCGGCAAGGTAGCCGTGGCTCTGGTGGGCAAGTACGTGGCCCTGGAGGACGCCTACATGAGCGTGGCCGAGGCCCTGCGCCACGCGGGCATGGCCAACGACGTGGCGGTGAACATCCTCTGGGTGGACAGCAGCAAGCTGGAGAACGGCGCCCCCGCCGGCGAGTTCCTGCGGGACGCGGACGCCGTGCTGGTGCCGGGAGGCTTCGGCTACCGCGGCATCGAAGGCAAGATTGCGGCCATCACCTACGCGCGGCTGCATCAGGTGCCCTTCTTTGGCATCTGCCTGGGACTGCAGTGCGCCGTCATTGAGGTCTCGCGCAGCCTGGGCCGCCTGTGGTCGGCCAACTCCACCGAGTTTGTGCCGGACTGCCCGGACCCGGTCATCGACATGATGGAGGACCAGAAGAAGGTCGTGAACATGGGCGGCACCATGCGCCTTGGGAAATACCCTTGCACGTTGGCCGAGGGCTCAACTGCCCGGCGGGCCTACGGTGAGGAACTGGTGTGGGAGCGGCACCGCCACCGGTTCGAGGTCAACAACCACTACCTGGACGCCATGGCCGCGCAGGGCTTCAAGGCCACCGGCGTCTGGGCCGAGGGCAACCTGGTGGAGATCATGGAGCTGGAGGGGCACCCCTGGTTTGTGGGCGTCCAGTTCCATCCCGAGTTCAAGTCCCGCCCCAATCGTCCGCACCCCCTGTTCCGCGATTTCATCCGCGCCGCCGTGGACTTCCGCCGCAACCGTCGGCGCGTTTAGCGCCGCGGCGTGGGCGGTCCGCCCCACGGACCCCGGCCCCGCGGATCCCGTCAGGAGGGCGAACCCTTGAACAATCGGGTCTGGATTGTGGTGCTGGTTCTGGTGCTGGTGATCGGTTCGGCCATCGGCTCGGTGGCCCTGCTGGGCCGCGGCGGCCGGGGCGGCTCAGGCTTCCTGGGCGCCGGGGGCGCAGCCGGCGGCAATCAGATCGGCATTGTCTACATCACCGGCGTGATCTCTGCCGGTGGCAGCGGTGGCGACGTGTTCGGCGGCGCCATTGCCGGCAGTGATGATTTGATGGCCCAGCTTCGCGACGCCAAGGATGACCCGGCCATCAAGGCGGTCGTCCTGCGGGTCAATAGCCCGGGCGGCTCCGCCGCCGCCAGCCAGGAGATCGCCGGCGAGATTCAGAAGCTGCGACAGGAAGGCAAGAAGGTCGTCGTCTCCATGGCGGATGTGGCCGCCTCCGGAGCCTACTGGGTCGCCGCGCAGTCCGACTACATCATGGCCAACGCCGCCACGGAAACGGGCAGCATTGGCGTGATCATGGACCTCCTGAACTACGAAGAGCTGTATAAGAAGCTGGGGCTGCGCTCCGTGACCATCAAGAGCGCCGCCCACAAGGACATCGGCTCGCCCACGCGCCCCATGACGCCGGAGGAGGAGACCATTCTTCAGGCGATGGTGGACGACATCTTCAACCAGTTCGTCCAGGTGGTGGCCCAGGGCCGCCACCTCCCCGAAGATCAGGTCCGCCAACTGGCCGACGGCCGCGTGTTCACCGGCCGACAGGCCAAGGACCTGGGATTGGTGGACGGCCTGGGCAACTTTGAGGACGCCGTGAAGAAGGCCGCCGAACTGGCGGGCATTGAGCACGACTACAGCACCGTGGACATGCAGCCGATCTCCCCCCTGGAGCAGCTGCTGCAGGGGCTGGGGCTGAGGGACGGCCTGCCCAGCCTGCTGGGCGGCGTGGCCCGGCTTCGGAACACGCCCTTCGGCCTGGACACCGTGCTGCTGCAAAACCTGCTGGAAGGGGGGGCGGCCGGCAAATGACGGACGAAGAGAAGGAAGTGGCGGCCCGGGCCCAGGTGTCGGATGCGACGAGTGTGACGGGTGCGCAGAGCGCGGCGGAGAGGCCAACCGCGCCGGATTCGCCGCGGGCTCACCTATGGGGCGACGCCCCCAAGGACTCCGCCATGGCGCGGTTCCTGGACGACATCTACGGGGTTCTGTTCTCGCCCCGGGCCACCTTTGAGGACCTGGCGGCGCGGCCGCCGGCCGGGATGGCCCTGGTTCTCTATGCCCTTATCCTGGCGGTGGGCGGCCTGGCCAGCCTGCCGGCCCTGGAGAAAAGCCTCACCGATGCCGGCCTGGGCTCCATGATGGGCTCCATTGCCGGCTTTCTCACGCCCATCTACCTGGTGGTGACCGTCCTTCTGTGGATCGTGGGGGCGGCGGTGCTGCACCTGCTCGCCGAGTGGCTGGGCGGCCAGGGACGCGCCGCCGACCTTTTTACCCTGGGCGCGTTCTACCGCATCCCTGAGCTGTTCCTGGCGCCGCTCACGCTGCTGACCGCCCTCGTCTGGCGCGGACTGGCCACGCCCATCAGCCTGGCCATTGAGCTGTGGGTGCTAGTGCTGCAGGTGATCGCCCTGCGCGCCAACTACCGCTTCGGCACCGGCCGCGCCATCCTGGTGCTGGTCCTGCCGCTGTTCTTCACCGTGGCCGTGGTGGTGGCCCTGGTCATCTCGATGGTGCTGCTGGCGGTGCCGTTCCTGCCCCGGGGGCTCAACGGAGTTTAGCAAGGAGGCCCCGCCTCGTGCTTCTGGACATTGCTCAGGTGGACGCCTTTACGTCGGTCCCCTTTGGAGGAAACCCCGCCGGGGTGGTGCCCCGGGCCGACGCGCTGACGGACGACCTCATGCAGCGCATCGCCCGCGAGATGGCCCTGTCGGAGACGGCCTTCGTCTGCGCACCCACGCAGCCCGGGGCCGACCTGCGGGTGCGCTTCTTCACGCCCACCCAGGAAATCGACCTGTGCGGCCACGCCACCATCGGCACCTTCTTCTATTTGGCCCAGGAGGGGCTGATCCCGGCCATCACCGGGAAGTCGCTCAACCCGGACGGTGAGACGCTCCTCCACCAGCAGACCCGCGCCGGCGTTCTGGCCGTGCGCATCCACTGTCGGGAGGGCCGTGTGCAGCGGGTGATGATGTCGCAGCAGTTGCCGCGGGTCATCGCCACCGAGGTGGACCCCGACGTGGTGGCCGAAGTTCTGGGCCTGAGCCCTTCCGACATCCGCGAGGCCCACGCCCCCGCCCAGGTCATCTCCACGGGTGTACCCGACCTGCTGGTGCCCCTGAACGGCCTTGACGCCCTGCGGCGCTGCCGGCCCGACATGGCGCACCTGCGGGAGTTCATGGCCGCCAACGACCTGGTGAGCGTCCACCCCTTCACCCTGGAGACGGAGTCCCCCCAGGCCACGGCCCAGGCCCGCGATTTCGCCCCCACGGTGGGCATCCCGGAGGAATCCGCCACCGGGACGGCCAACGGCGCCCTGGGCGCCTACCTGGTGCTTAACCGGCTGGCCCCGGCCCCGATGGCCCCGATGACGTCGCCCGCCCCGTTCGCGTCGCCGGCTGAGACCCCGTCTGCCGGCGCCGGGACCGTGCGGATGCTCATGGAGCAGGGCCACACCCTGGGTCGCCCCAGCCAGATTCAGGTGGAGGTGGACCAGGACCGCCTGGAGGACTTCGGTGGGCGCTGGACACCGGCCGCGGCGATCTCCGGAGTGCGGGTCGGGGGGCAGGCTGTGACCGTCTTCCGTGGGGTCATGAACCTCTAGCTCTGGGTTCGCAATAACAAAACTCATTTGTTCAAGAGGGATTTGTCGAATAGCGGCGAATCCCTGATTTCGTTATGAGAGTCGTAGACTTGCCGCATATCGAATCCGGAATGCGCCTGGCCAAGACCGTCTATTCACCGGACGGTCGTGTTCTGCTGTCCGCCGGCGTCACCCTGCAGGGCTCGTACATCAAGAAACTGCAGGAGTTCGGCCACACGGCGGTCTTTGTCAGCGACGGCGTGGCCGACGACATTGACCTTCCCACGGTGGTGCAGCAGGAGACGCGTATGGAGGCCGTGCAGGTCATCCACAAGGTCATGTCGCAGATTCCCCAGGAGAGGCTGCCGGACCTGACATCGGTGTGTCGCGCCGTGGAGAACCTGGTGGACGAGATCATGGCGGCCAAGGACCTGGTCGTCGGCATGATCGACTTGAAGTCGCTCGACGGGTATACTTTCGCCCACTCGGTGAATGTGGCCATCCTGTCCCTGATGGTGGGCCGCACCCTGGGATACAGCCGGGGCCAGCTTCTGGAGATGGGGACCGGGGCCCTCCTGCACGACATCGGCAAGTGCCTGGTTCCGCAGGAGATCCTGCAGAAGCAGGGTGAGCTGACCGCGCCGGAGTTCGAGCAGGTCAAGAAGCACGCGGAACTGGGGTTCAACACCCTTCGCAGCCAATTTGACGTGGGGCTGATGGTGGCCCATGTGGCCTTCCAGCACCACGAGCGGCTCGATGGCACCGGCTACCCGCGCGGCCTGAAGGGCCAGGACATCATCGAATATGCCAAGCTGGTGGCCGTGGCCGACGTGTACGACGCCGTCACCAGCGACCGCATTTACCGCAGCCGGCTCAGCCCTGAGGCCGGGCTGCGCATCCTGCACGAGCAGGCCGGGACCAAGCTGGACGAGATCTTCATCCGCCGGCTGACCAGCTTTGTGGTGCCCTATCCACCAGCTACCGTGGTGCGTTTGAGCGACCATTCCGTGGCCTTGGTGGTGTCCGTGAACGTCGCCGACTTTTACCGCCCGCAGGTGCGCCTGATGCGCGATCCCGCCGGTCGCCGCCTTAGCCAGACGCCGATTGTCGTGGACCTGGCCGGGTCGGACCTGTCCATCATCGGGCCGGCGGAGCTGTAGGGTTTGAGGTGCTGTGACCCCGCACGGGTGGGTCGTGCGGGGTCATGCTGTTTATGGCGAGCCCCAATGTTACAGAGCACCCCGGGCCTCCCATACGCATGAAAAAACAGAGGCCAAGCGGCCTCTGTTCGCCTTTCCGAACGGACGTTCACATGTTAGCATCAAAGTGAGGCGAGGGGACAAACCCTCCCAGCCTCCTCTCTCCGCGCGCGGGGCGGTGCGCGCACCTGTGGGTGGACCGTTGGCTAACAACGTGTCCACCACGGGTTCTGCGGAGGGAGGTGGGAACGGTTGGGCTTTGACCTGACGGCCATCATCGTGGAGGTTCTGAAAGGGACCGCTATGATTGTGGTTGCCTGGCTCAAGAATCGGCGCCCTCACCAGGGCGAAAAACGTTCTAGGCGCCCCGTGAAGGCGCCTAGAACCCGGTAACCATCCACAGTAGGTTCACCTACAGGCTGCGTTGCCTGCCTCGGGGAAGGCGCCCGCCCAGCGGGCGCCTTTCGCCTTGAGTATAGCCGACCGCCCGGGACAAATGCAACCGAACGGGGACAAAAGAGGACGAATGGGGACAACAGGGGGGCCACTGCGTACGTCTCGCGTCGACCCGGCCAATGCAACGGACACACCCATCTGGAAGAGCACGAAATGACTGGTAAAAGCGGGAGCAGGCGGAACCTTTGAGCATTCCGCCCGTCTCTACAACTAGCAAGGACAGCCTGGACCCGCGGCCCTGAACCGCGGGTCTGGCCTTTCCATATCGGGGGAGGGTTCTACAACGCGTAACATGCTTCAACGGCTCCGCAGGCCGGCCCGGCTGCTGGCGGCGGGTACGGCCCTGGCCTTGTTGTTCGTCATGGGTTTCGGCTCCATCCTGGCGCCGGGCCCCGGCTTGTTCCGGCCCCGCACCGCCCTGGCGGCGGACGACTTCACCTTCGTCACCATCACCGACCCGCACGCCGGGTCCAGCGCCGGCAACACCAACATGCCCAAGGTTGTGGACCAGGTGCTGGCCAACAACCCGCGGCCCGCCTTTATTATCAACGGCGGGGACGTGACCGAGTTCGGCCTGCCCCACCACTATGACCTCTACCAGCAGATGATCAAGCCCTGGCGGGACGCCAACATTCCCGTCTACCACGTCCCCGGCAACCACGATGCCCGCTGGTCGGACGCCGGCAAGATGGGCTTCACCGCCCGCTTCGGCCAGCCCTACTCGTCCTTCGATCAGGGCGGCATCCACTTCGTGCTGCTGGACACGTCCATCAGCGCCGAGACCCACGGCCACCTGGAGAAGGCCATGCTGGACTGGCTGGCCGCCGACCTGAAGAAGGTGGGCACCTCGACGCCGGTGATGGTCTTCAGCCATCATCCCATCGGGTACACGCCCAGCCGCTTCCTGGACAACGACCAGGACTTCCTGGACATCGTGCAACCGTATAACGTGGTGGCCCTGTTCTCCGGCCACGGCCACACGAACCTGCAGTGGAGCGTGAACGGCATCCCCGCCTTCATGACCGCCGCCGTCATGGACGCCGGCTTCAAGGTCATCCAGGTGGAGGGCGGTGAGGCCAGGATCTACAACCAGGTGGCGGGCGCCCAGCCTGAGCTGGCCGCCACGATCCCGCTGACCAGGCCCACCCAGCGGCAACTGCTGCGCATCACCTCGCCGGTCACGGGGACGACCGTCAAGGGCCCGGCCACGCAGACGCTGAGCTTCAAGTATCAGCTCACGGGCTTCGTTGAGCAGGCGCCTGACAAGGCGCAGTACCGCCTGGACGCGGGCTCGTGGCAGAATCTTGACGTCCCCGTAGCCTACGGGGCGGAGGGTACGTACAACGGCACGGGCTCCATCGACCTGAAGGGCCTGCCGCCGGGCATCCACGATCTCTACGTCCAGGCCTATGACCCGGCGGGCAAGCGCTACGTCGACCACGTCGAGATCCGGCTGGACGGCTACCTGCGGCCGGCCGGGAGCGACGGGGCGGCCGGCGGCACAAACGGCGCCGTCTCCGACGGGCCGCTCTTCGACAGCGTGCCGACCCTGCGCTGGCGCTTCGCCACCGGCGGCGGCATCCAGGGCCAGCCCGCGACGGACGGGTCGCTGGTGTACGTTGGCTCGTCGGACGGCCGTCTCTACGCCGTTCGCGCCGACAAGGGCACGCAGGCCTGGGTCTTCTCGACCGGCGGGGCGATTATCTCCGGCCCCACCCTGGCCAACGGCCGCCTCTACTTCGGCTCGGCGAACGGGCGCGTCTACGCCCTTGATGCCGCCAATGGCCGCCTGGTCTGGTCGCGCGCCACCCAGGGCTCCGTGGTGGGCGCGCCGCTGGTAGTGGGTGACACCGTCTACATCGGCTCCACCGACCACAATCTCTACGCTCTCAAGGCGTCGGACGGCAGCGAGCGCTGGCACTTCACCGCCGGTGACGCCATACGCGTCAAGCCGGCCTACGGCCGCGGCCTGGTCTACGTGGGCGCGTGGGACCGGAACCTGTACGCCCTGGATGCAGTGACCGGCCGGGTCCGCTGGACCCAGGCCCTGGGCCGTGACATCTACTACTCGCCATCGAACGGCTCGCCCATTTACGGCTTCGGCCGCCTGTTCGTGACCACGCCGCAGGACGCCAAGACCGGGTCCATCGGGCTGCGGGCGCTCAACCCGGACGATGGCACCGCCCTCTGGACATCCAGCCTGGGCACCAGCTTCTCCAGCCCGCAGCTTCGCGCGGGCAGCCTGCTGGTGGGCACCTCGGACGGCAGCGCCCTCACCCTGGACCCCCTCACCGGACAGATTCAGGGGAAGGCCTCGTCGGGCTGGTCCACGTATGACTCCAGCCCGGTCGACTTTGGGCAGGGCGGCGACGTGGTCGTGGGCAGCCTGAGCGGCCGCCTGGTGAGCGAGAACCCCACCACCGGCCAGGTCCTCTGGACCTACGCCCTGGGTGACAACTTCATTTTTGGGACGCCTACCGCGGCGCCGACCCCGTCGACAGCCGGCAGCGGCTTCGCAGGCACTTACACCGCCTACGTGGGATCCATGGACGGCTACCTCTACGCCGTGGCGGCCAGGCCGTCGCCGGCCCTGCCGCAGCCGTCCTTCAGCGACACGGCCACCAACTGGGCCCGGACCGACATCCAGGCCATCGCCGCCGCCAACATGGTCAACGGCCTGCCGGACGGTCGCTTCGGCGTGGACCTGCCCCTGCTGAAAGGGGAGCTGGCCGCCATGGTGGCCCGCTACCTGGCCCTGACCCAGCCCTCGGTCAACTTCAGCAGCCGCATCAGCGACCTGAACGGCCACTGGTCCAAGCCCTACGTGGAGGCGTTAGAGGAAAAGGGCCTGCTGGCCGGACTCGTGGACGAGGCGGAGGGGCAGCTGGTGAACATCGATCCGACCTCCCTGCCGCCCGACCAGGCGGGCCAGCCCGGGGCGGGGCAGATCCTGGTGTCGCCCTTCCACCCCCAGGATCCCATCACCCGGGGTGAGGCGGCGCAGCTCATCGCCGCGGCCCTGCGGCTCAGTGCCCCCAGCGCCGGATTCCACAGCAACCTGACGGACCTGGGCTCGTACGCGGGCCGGTCCGCCGTGCAGGCGCTGGAGGAGAAGGGGCTGGTCACGGGCTACGTGGAAGGCGGGCGGATGATCTATAACCCCAGCGGCAGCCTGACGCGAGCCCAGGGCGCGGCCCTGGTGGCGAGGATGCTGAGGTACTAATAGGCAATTTATTACTTGACCATCTTGGCACTTGGCGATAGAGTGAATGCCAGTTCTACTTCTGGAGAGGCTAATCGTAGATTTCAGGGGACAGTAGCAGGATTCTGGCTGAGACTTGACGAAGTGCCCTTTCCCTTAGTGGAGTGAGGTGATCTCCATGACAAGCGTTGAAGAGCTGAGAAAGTTGCTTGATTCGGGCGTTGAGATTTCTGAGGCGGACCTGATCCGGTTGGGGGTAGTTCGTGTTGTTGACGACCTCACTTTCCAGCGGAATCGGTTGATTGAATTTGAGCGGAAGTACCACATTGAAACGCTCGAATTCTACCGCAGCTTTCGCGAGAACTACTTTGATTACAGCGCCCAGGTGCCGAAGTTCGACGCTCTTGAGTGGGTTCACCGTTACGAGAGGTTTTTGGACGCTGGCGGCGACCCTTTTACGCTGCCACCGGCGGGCACAGCGGGGTCCCCGTCGCGGGGACAAGCCAGCAACAATGATAAACACGAGGCGGGGGCTAGCGCCCCCGCCTCTCTCCGTCCCTGAGAGTTAGCTGCCTAGGCTTGCAGATTATCTCGCGAATCTCCATCCCCTCCGTCGGGTGAAACACGTAACGGCTAGAGGATGCTCGCGCCACGATTGCGGTGTCGGCCGACATGGCGATTACTTCATCACCTGGCTCAATAGCCCCGGCGTCTGTCGCCATAGCTACCGCCTGGACGCATAGATGGAGACCGCTTGAGAACAGTTGCAGGGCGTACCGTATGCCTTCAAGTTTGGGATCCCGGACTCCCGGGATGAAGAAACCCTCTGTAAACGGCGCTGTTCCGCGGACCAACTCAATTCCTCGGTCCGTCAGGTACTTGACGGTCTTTGGAACTGACGTTTCAGGAATCAAGTCCCGATACTCTCCTGATTCATCAGGGACAAACAGAGGGTGCTTGTACGGGAAAGTCACAGCCACGACTGATGCGTCCGATGGCTGAAGGAGATCCTTCAGGAGTACGGCGCCTTCACCGTCACGCGTGAAGACTACAAAGTGCTTAATGGCGAGATCCTTGCCCCGTTTAGCCGCCAACTGGGCGGCCTTTTTCATGTGGTGGCGTCCCTCATCTTCGAAGTAGAACGTGGTCACGCTGATTCCCTGTTTCAAGAGTTCTGCCTCCTCACCGTCTCCAGGGCGGCGTTATACTTGCCACCATACCTCTGGTCTACTGGATACTCACGAGTAGCCAGGTAGCGCTCCGCCACCTCAAGGGCCAACAGCACATTGAAGTCGTCAATCCGCAGGGTCAGTTGGGTTGGTTCCAGCCGGTGACGTGGGTGGCGAGGGGGGTGGTCGGTGTTGGCATGGAGACTGTCGCGCGTGCGGTTGAGCTCGACTCTCCACGCCCGATGAGAAGTGGCATCACGGGGTTGGAAGTGAAAGCGGAACCTCTGCCATATCATCTCCGATGCTTCCACGTGACGTGACTGATGACGAACTAAAGTCCCGCTTTCGTTCACCTCAAGGTCTGCACCCTCAAGCTTTAGGACATCGGGGCCCACGTACGTCCATTCCGTTTCACTCTGCTCAAAGAGGGCCTCGGGCAAAGGCTCGGCATAATCATTGAGTAGGTTACGATCGCATAGAGCCACCAGCACTGCGAGTCGGTATCTGGCGTAGTTCACTCAACCACTCTCCCGGGCTTTGAGCGAAAATGGGAGCAACTACCATTATTCGACGCCACCCGACCAACCCCTTCGTAGTCTGCTGGGGTACTCGTTCTCCGGTACCCAGAATGGATGCAACCACCGCGCTCAGGACTGGTTGCCACGTGGCTCCCTCGGGGGTACTCTGGTCTCAACAGGCTCAAGGGAGGCCGCGTCATGGTCAAGATTACCGGGAAGCGGCGGATCACGCTGCCGGTCGAGGCCTGCCGTGTCCTGGGGTGGCACCCGGGCGACAGGCTGACCGTGAAATTGGTGGGGGACGAGATTCACCTGAGGAAGGACGAACCCCAACCCGTCCTTCGGCCGCTGCGCCCCGACGACCTCCAATCCTTGATCGGAGTGGCCCAGGGCCCGCCGGACCTGGCGGAGAACCATGACAAGTACTTCGCGGAGGCCGTCGAGGTAGAGCGAGACGACGACGCATAGCGACACTAGCAGGAACTTTCTGCCTCAAACGGAAGGAATTTACCCCTTTCCGTCGAATGCGTATAGCCGGAAAACCGAAAAGGGCCACCCCGGGTGAAAGCTCGGGGGCGCAAAGCCATGGGTCTACAGCCTCATTGCCTGCTGGATGCGGGTAAAGCGCGCCAGCCGGCTCCCAAGGGGAGTCGGGGCGGACGGGGAGGCCAGGACAGCCGGTTGCCGCAGCCAAGGCGTTATTCGGCGCCGCCCGCAAGGGGCGGATTCCCGACCCGCCATTCGACCGGCAACCAGGCCTTCGGCATGCTTGCCGGTTTTTGCGTTCGCGCGACCGGGTGACGGAGCGGGTCCAAGACGGCCGGCTAGTGGAGAGAGCCGCGGCCGGGTGCCCCCCGAAACGGAGGGCGGCTCGTCGGATGGAAAGGTGGGGAGAGCTATGGACACGGTCCTGATGGACCTGCTGCGCCACTCGCAGGACGGCGACGAGCAGGCCCGGGAAGAGCTGATCAGCCGGCATCGGGCGTTTATCAGGCAGGCCGCGTCCAGGGTCTGCCGCCGCCCCCTGGACTGGCACAACGACGACGAACTGAGCGTGAGCCTGCTGGCCTTCAACGAGGCTATCGACACCTTCAACCCGGAGGCGGGTAGGTCTTTCCTTGGGCACGCGAGTATGGTCATTCACCACCGGCTGGTCGACTGGTTCCGCCGCCAGCCGGCACAGGCGCCCCTGTTGCTGGACGGCGCCGTCCCCGATGAGGAGGGCGACGACGGGGCGATCGCGCCCCTGGAGGCAGGGCCAGCCGCGTCGGCTTATCGGGAGCAGGAGGACATGGCGGACCGGGCCGATGACCTGGCGCGCTACGATCTGGCCCTGAGACGATACGGCACGTCCCTGGCGGAGCTGGGCGTAATCTGTCCCCGCCACCGGGATACGCGCCTCTCCCTGCAGCGCGCCGCCGCACGGCTGGCCTCGGACGCGGCCCTCATGCGCAGCCTCACGCGTAAGGGCCAACTGCCCATCAAGCAGTTGCAGGGGGTCACCGGCCTCAGCCGCAAGGTGCTGGAGACCGGGCGCAAGTACATCATCGCCGTAGCCCTGATCCTGGGGACCGACGACTACACCCATTTGAAGGGCTTCATTAAGCTGGAGCCGACCGGCACGGTGGCATCGAACGGCGAGGCCTCGCCAGGTCAAACCGGGGAAGAGGGGGGACGGGCCCTATGAAATGCCTGTTGGCGCAGGTGTTGGACGACCAGGCCGTCCTCATGACCCGGGAGGGCGAGTTTCGCACCGTCTCCCTGAAGTTCCTGCGGGGCCACCTGCCCGCCGCCGAGTCGGAACTGCCTGTCGAGGTCCTGCGGGCCTGGCGGGGCAGGGAACTTGAACTCCCCTGGCCTCCTCCGGAGGCAGCCGTGGCGCAGCAGGGAGGAGCCGCCGAGGACGCCCCGGCAGACCGACCGGCCCGGAGCTGGGCGGAATCGTGGCTGCACGCCCGCGTTGGCCCGGCCACGTGGGCGCGGGCAGGGTTCGCGCTGGCGACGGCGGCCGTCCTGGCCTTCACCGTTCTGCCGCGGGTTCTGCTGCCCCGGCCCGTGGCCGTAGTAGCCATCGACATCAACCCCAGCCTGGAGCTGGAGGTGGATCGGCAGGGGGAGGTGCTGCAGAGCACCGCCCTCAACCATGATGCCCAACGCGTTCTGGAGGCCCAGCCGGTAAAGGGACTGACTCTAGATGAAGCTGTCAACCGCGTGATCGACCAGGCAGCGGCTTTTGGCTATCTGGGGCCCGACCGTGACAACGTGGTAGTGGCGGCGGTCGTCTCCCTCACAGGTGGGGAGGGGCCGGATCCGGCCGCCGTGCAGCGCGACATCGCCACCCGCCTGAAGGACAAGGGCCTGAGCGGTTTTGTGGCCGTTTCGCAGACCACCGCCAGCCTTCGCAAGGACGCCCAGCTCGACCGCCTCTCCGTCAACCGGGAAGCCGTGAAACGGGAGCTGACGGGCAGGGGCGTGCTCTACTCCGAGGAGGCCTTGCGCGGCCAGAGCCTGGCCGACTTCTTCCGCGGGGCGGGGATGGACCCCAGCGACCTCTACCCTGCGGGCCAGCGGGTTGATCAGAGTGCCCAGGCGGAAGGCCCCAACGACGGCGACAGCGGGCGTGACGACCCGGAGGACCGATCCGCCGACGGTACCGCGGATGGGGAATCCGGCAGCGCGGCTGAGCAGCGAAACGAGACGGTGCCCGCCGCCCGCGAGGAAGGCGACGAGCAGGACGATGCCTCGTCAGCCCCCGCCCACTTGGAGGGCGCCCAGCAGGCGCCGTCCGAACCGGAACGCGCCGAGCCTGATGGCCCGGCAGCGGAGACCGAAGACCGCGACGAGCAGACAGACTTGGGTCTAGAGGAAGCGGAGCCGGCGGATACCCCGTCGATTGACGCCCCGGACGACGCAAGGGAGGGCCCGGAGGAGGAATCCGCCGAAGCGGACGCCCCTGAAACCCCGGACCACTAGCTGTGCCGGCGTCGGGGGAGCAGGCTCGGCCCTCGGGAGGCGGGGACCGACCCCAGGGGTACCCCCCGAAACCCCGGCCACCCACCCGTATGGGAGGGTAAAGGGAGGAACGATACATGAGCAAGCGGATCATGCGGCTCCTCGCCGTGGCCCTGGCGGTGCTGCTGGTGAATGCCAGCGTGGCCTATGCCGGCGCCTCGGGGACGGATGCCACCAGCCCGGTGACCCCAACCAGTTCCGGTCCCTCTGATCCGGCCCTGCAAGGTGACTCCTCTTCATCGACCCTGGACGAAGAAGACGACCACCAGGACGCGGAGGACGAGGATGAGCCGGAGGACGAGGCGGACGACCAGGGCAGCGACGAAGAGGACGATGCCCTGGAGGCCGCTCTCGAGGCCCAGGCCGAGGCTCTGGATGAAGTGGAAGAGGAGATGGAGGACGGCGTTGTCATCACCCTTCCCCAGGACGGCTCCGTGACTAGCGACGCCGCCATCGACATCAGCGGTCTGGTCAAGGACGGCTACACCGTGAAGGTCAAGGTGGAGAACGCGGGCGGCGAGCAGGTCCTCACCGTGCCGGTTAACGCAGACGGCACCTTCAATCTGGCCGATCTGCCCCTGGAACCGGGCAAGAACAGCATCAAGCTCTCGGTCTACGACGCCAGCGGCAAGAAGGTGGGCGAGGTCGAGAAGCGCATCGTCAAGCCCGGCGCGGCCATGGCCAAGCTCACCGACGTCAAGGGCAACTGGGCCGAGGACGTCATCGCCAAGCTGGTGGCCATGGGGATCGTGAACGGCACGGCGGACGGGACCTTCCAGCCCCAGGAGAAGGTGGAGGGCGCCCAGTTCATCAAGATGCTGTCGCTGGCGGCCAACCTGAACACCGACAACCAGGCGATGAAGGGCTTTCAGGACCTTCCCGACGGCTTCTGGGCATCGCAATACATTGGAGCGGCGGAGTCCCACGGCATCGTCAAGGGCGATAACGACGAGGCCTTTGATCCCACTCAGCCCCTCACCCGCGCCCAGATGGCCGTCCTGCTGATCCGGGCCCTGGGCCTGGAGGACCAGGCCGAGGCCCTGGCGAAGCAGGGCGGCGCCACCCAGTTCACGGATGCGAGCAGCGTTCCCGAGTGGGCCCGCGGCTCGGTGGAGCTGGCGGCCAGGCTGGGCCTGATCAAGGGCATGGACGACGGCACGTTCCAGCCCAACCTGCCGGCGGACAGGGCCCAGGCCGCGGCCCTGATTGAGCGGTTCCTGCAGCTAAAGGAGACGGTGAACCCGGTCCAGCCGGCGACGGGCACGACCACCGTGGAGACCACTGCTACACCGTAACGCAGACCCTGGTCAAGAGGGCGCCCCCAGCGGGCGCCCTTTCTAGTCGCAATGAAGGGCCGGGACGGCGGGCGCATCGCTCTCCGGGGACCGGCCAGCCGGGCAGAGGCCGTGGCGATCTCCCGGGATTTGCATCAGATCGCCCCGTAAGGACTCTGGGAAAACAATGAGCCCAGGGCAACCCTGGGCTCCGCCAAACAAAGACTTTGGCGACCTACTTTAAGATGCTCACTTCAGTATCTTCGTCGACCGTCAGAACACCCTGGATCCTAGCTATCTTAGCTGCAGCCGCCTCAGAAGCCACCTCAATCCCGACCGTGTTGGTCAACTGCGAGATGTAGGTGATCTTTGCCAGGGCCTTAAGCTTTTCAATTGTTTGGCTGTCCCTGACTCTCACCAGCAGCCGAAGCATTTTGAAGCACCTCCACGAAATTATCGCGAGAGTTTAGACGAGAAAAGCGAACAAGAGTTTCGACCTTGCACTGCTGGACGCCTCCTACAACGCCGTCCTGCCCACGCTGCAGATCCAGGACAAGAACGGCGCCGTGATGTTCAACGGCACGCTGCTCCAACTGGGCAGCAGCACGGTGGCCATCCCGTCGGGCACGTTTGAGGAGCCGTACACCCTGACCGCCATCATCAACACCGGCGACTACCAGGGCTTGCTCACCGCCACCGCCCAATCCACCACGCCTTCGCCGTCCGCCGGCCCGTCCCGATCCTTCGAGCCGCCCCCTCTGGGAACCTGGACGTTCGACGACACGGGCAGGGAAGGCACCTTAACGTTGGCGTCGTTTGCAGCCGACCGCGCAACGGGCGGCATGCTGACTATCCCCGCCGACCCGCCTGCGGGTCGCGCTGCGGTCCACACCGTCACGGTGGACCTGCCGCCTGAGGTGGTGCAGGCACTGGCGGAGAGGGGCGCGGCCGTCACTGTGACCGCGCTGGGCGCCAGGCTCGCCCTGCCCAAGGAGGCCATGGCCGACGTCCAGACGCCGCCCCCACGTCGTGATCGGCAAGGCCCCCGAAACCCTCTCCGACCGCCTGGAAGAGGCGCGCAGGGGAGGGCTCACGTCGGCGGGCGGTGCGTACCTGCTGGTGCTGGAGACCAGCGGCAGTGACGGCGTCCCTGGTCTCGCTGCCCCGGCATCCCCTGCAGGTCACCCTCCCCTACTCGCCCGGCTCCAACCCCGCCAGACTGGGCGTGTACCGCTATAACGAGGAGGCCGGTGCCTGGGACTACCGCGGCGGGAGGGCGGATACGCAGGCGCGAACCATCACCTTCACCGCGCCGTCGTTCAGCGAGTACGCCGTGCTGGAGTACGCCCGGTCTTTTGCCGACTTGGCCGCCCATTGGGCCAAAGATGACGTGGAAATGATGGCCGCCCGCCAGATCGCCCGCGGTGGGGGCGACGGCAGCCGGTTCGACCCCGCTGGGGTCATCACGCGCGCGCAGTTTGCCGCCCTGCTGGTGCGAGCCCTGGGGCTAGCGGAATCGCAGGGGCCGAGCCCCTTCGCCGACGTGGCGCCGTCAGCCTGGTACGCCCGATCAGTCTCCACGGCAGCCCATGAAGGCCTGATCCTTGGCTCCGACGGGCAGTTCCGCCCGGACGCACCGATCACCCGGCAGGAAATGGCGGTGATGATCAAGCGGACTGCGGCGAAGTACGGAATGCCCCCCACGGACCCGGATCAGGCGCTGGCGAGGCTCCACAGCATGGCCGACGGGCCCGCCGTGTCCGCCTGGGCACGTGAGGCGGCTGCCCTCGCCCTGGCCAACGGCTGGATGCGCGGGCGAGACGGGGGCGGTTTGCCCTGGCCGAGCACGCCACCCGAGCGGAGGCCGTGGTCATCCTGAAGCGCCTTTTGGCGTCCGCTGGCCAAATCTGAGCTGGCAACAACCTACGTCGGCGCTCCCCGGAACTTTGCCGGGGCTTCGTCTGATTACCGGTTCTACCAAAGGGGTCCAAGGCTTGCCAATACAGGCTGTCCTTAAAAACCCAAGAAAAATCTTCGCCGGTTGGGAACAAATCGGGGGAACCGAACGTCCATCTACCGTCGGCCAGGAATAGCCTCCCGGGGGCGGACGACAAGGCGAAGCCCCAAGAACCGGGAGGATTTGTGGAAAAGCTGGTCGAAAGGAACCAGGACCACGGCCCTGTCCCGATCGGCCAGGGGCTCCACGGTGCCCTCCAGCTTGGGCAAGGACGCCAGTTTATAAAGGAACAGGCAGAGGACCCAGGATGGCCCACAAATCTTGCCAACAAGCTCCGAAACTTTCTAGGGGCTCCAAAGCAGGAGAGGGTTGTCAGGCACCGAACTATGTTACCCCGTCAGGTCCGGGCCACCCCTGCAAGGGCGGTGAACCAGCCCGTGATCTCATAGCCCTCATTCAGTAGGGCGCAAGACCCGCCGCTGGACGGCGGACCCCGGCCCGCAAGGGCCCGCACCTTGAAAGCTGAATAGGCAACACAAGGTCATGAATCCTTCAAACCTCTCAGAGGAATCTGCAACGCGTGCGCTGCACATGCCTTTGGCAGGTATGAATGATAAAGTTTCACAGGCTTTCCTGTGAAAGGAGTGATGCTCCCAACTAGCGTAGGAGTGTCCAACAGGCTTCGTTTTTCTCGGGGAACCGAGGAAAGACCAAATCACAAGGGGGATTTGAAGACATGACTTTGAAGAAGGCGCTCGTGGCCATCACCGTGGTCGCGATGCTCTTCGGCATGGTCGGCACTGCGTTTGCTGCCACGTCCTTCCCGGACATCACTGACAGCAAGACCGCCGCTGCCGCTACCCGCCTGAACGCCCTCGGAATTGTCACCGGTTATCCGGATGGCAACTTCGGCGTTAAGGACAGCGTTACCCGCGCTCAGTTTGCGGCTATCGCCGTCCGTGCGCTTGGCCTCGAGTCCGCGGCGAACTTCGCCAAGGGCGCTACCAAGTTCTCTGACGTGGCTGCCGATTACTGGGCTTCTGGCTACATCAACGTGGCCAGCCAGCAGGGTCTGATTGCCGGTTATCCGGACGGTAAGTTCGGTCCGGAAGATCCGGTCACCTATGCTCAGGCTCTGACGATCATCGTTCGCATGCTGGGTTATGCTCCGGTGACCGAAGGCCGGGGAATCTGGCCCGCAAACTATCTCGCCAAGGCTGCTCAGATTGGCGTTAGCAGCGGCGTCGCCATCTCCGGCGGCGGCTCTGCTCCGGCGACCCGTGGTGACGTGGCCCTGTTCGTCGACAATTCCCTGACCATCGACCTGATGGTTGAGGATGGCGTTACGAACGGCCAGATCACCTACAAGATCGCCGAGGGCAAGAACCTGCTGAACACTGCCCTGGGCGCCACCGCTTACGAAGGCACGCTGACGTCCGTCCCGGGCCTTGACGGCTCTCTTGATGCCACCATTACCGTCGCCACCGCTGATGGTGACGAGGTTCTGGACCTTGGCAGCGTCGATGTTGCTCGCCTCCTTGGCCACAAGGTGAAGGCTTGGACTGGCAAGGACGGTAGCGTCTTCTTTGTCGAGGACAAGACTCCGTCCACCAGCATCAAGACCGGTACCGTAGTTGATACTAGCCCCGCCGATGGAATCACCGACGGCATCTCCGTCACGGATGATAACGTCAAGGTCACTCTGCCCGCGGAAACCACGTACGTCCGCAACTTCGCGACTGAGGGCGGCGTCAGTGCCTTCGAGGCTGGCGACGAGATCGCTGTGATCTACGACGGTCGTAGCGTGTCTTATGTTGTTGGCATCGGCTACGAGACTGGTCTTGTTGACAAGACGAGCTCGACCTACACCCGTGTGTACTTCGAGAATGGCAAGTCCATCACTCTAGACGGTGAAAGCGTCACCTACTCTGGCGCTGCCACCAAGTTCGAGGACATCAAGGCTGGCGACGTTGTCCAATACGCGAAGATCAGCGCCACTGACAACAGCTACCTCGTGGTAGTTACCCGTAATGCCAAGAAGGGCGAGCTGACGAAGATCACGTCCTCTTCCTTCTATATCGACGGGACTGCCTATAAGGCTGCTGACCAGTCGGCTGAGGCTGATGGTGCCAAGCTTGATCCCAACGATTTTGATTCCTCGCTTGGTGAGACCACCACGGTCTACCTGAACAAGGATGGCAAGGTCGTTGCAGTTGATGCCGCGGCTGCCCCGACTAAGGCCTATGCGCTCCTGACGGCTGAGGCTCCGCTCGTGGTTACCACCACGGACGGCCAGGTCATGTACGTCAAGGTGCTGAAGTCCGATGGTACCAAGGCGACGCTGAAGATCGCCAACAAGGCTGATGTTGATGGCAACACGGTCGACTACGACGCTGGCTTTGCATCTGCTCAGGCTGCCCTGACGAACAAGGCTGGTACCGTTATTGGCTACACCGTCGACTCCGACGGTGCAATTGATGAGATCAGCCTGTATGCTGATGTGGACAGCCCCACCACGTACAACGTTAAGAAGGACAACCACACTCTGCAGGATACTGTCACTAATGCGGTTTACGCACTTGGCAGCAGCACTCCGATTTTCCAGGAGTCCGCTGACGGCACGAGTTTCGCTGTCCTGACCCGGGCGGAACTCGAAGCTGCGAAGGATGGTTCGACTGTCAGCGCCGCGATCACCTTGAAGACCGACAGCATCGTTGTCGGCACCATCGTGGTCAAGGGTGACATCGCCGCCGCCACCGACAAGGTCGGCATCGTCTCCGGTCGTTACCGGACCGCCGATGGCTACTTTGTCTCCGTTATCTCTGAGGGCGCCTCGAAGGATTACGAGGTTGCCAGCGGCGATTATGACGATTTGGCAGTGGGCGATGTAATCAGCTTCTTTGCAGACGGCACTGAGATCTCGAACCTCAGTGAGTTTGCTGATCCTGCCCCGATCACTGTCGATTCTGTGGACGCCACCAACCTGGTCGTCTACCCGACTACCGGCGATCCTGTGACTGCGACTGAGGACACTCAGGTGTTCGATTACACGGGCTCCACGCCGGGTGCCACCGAGTTCGCTAACATCTCGACTGATAACTCGGTCAAGGTGTACGTGGACGGCGATGGTATCGTCGTGGCGATCGTGATCGTCGAGTAGCAGGCCTAACACGAGACTGGGGAGCACCTCTGGTGCTCCCCAGTTTTGCATTTCGTTGGCAGCCTTTGACAAGGGAGGCCGTGGACCTTATGGCCTCCGGTCAGCTGGCTATTACGGTTCGCTTCGAAGCTACCACCCCAAGAATGAAGAACAGACAGGCCGCAGCGGAACGAGGACCTCCTTATCTGTTGCTGGCGTGGTTATCGCTACTTGCGACTCCTCGCACGTGGGCGCTGCCCCCGCGAGGGGCTCCCCACGCCCAAGGCCGGGCCAACACGAAGGGCAGTACCGTCAGCACACCGTAGGTCGCTACACCCCACCGGGAAGGCACGTAAAGGGCCGAAGACAGGTAGAGAGGCAGGTCCCCCGGCAGGTTCAGGCCAACGATGAACTTGACCAGATCCATGTCCGGTGTCATGAGCAGCACCACGTGTAGCAAGGCTAATAACGCCGCGGCCCAGACCCACCCCTTCTTGTAGGTAGATGCAGCCCAGAGATAGACGAAAACCTGCACCAACGCGAGCACGAGATAGATGCCAGAGATGATGGAATACACAAGTGCCTCCTTACGATATCGGAATGTGTCCGCCTCGAGGATAGCGGACCGGCATAGGACGGGTCAAGCGACAGGCGCGTCACGCCCGTAAAGAGTGAAGCCTTGGGAAAGCGGGTTTTTGGCAGACTTTTTGACGCCGACAGCCGTATACTCGTACGTGTAACTCACTCCAAGGCTACATCTGTAGGAGGCAGTTATGAACCTGGTGCGCAACCCCAAAATAATTGTGCCGACCGCCCTTATTCTTCTGGCGGGCGCATTCGTGGGACTCGCGGCACTCCGCAGCCGGAGTGCTCAGGCCGGTATGGCCGTTCAGACGCAGGGGGTGATCACAACCGCCCTCACCACGACGGTTACAGCTACGGGCTACACCGAAGGCCTGGACCAGGTCGACGTCAAGGCCAAGCTTGCCGCGACGTTTGCCCACCAGACCGCAAAGGAAGGCGACGAGGTCGAGGCGGGCGATGTCCTCGGCTCGTATGCGGCCGGTGAAGTCACGGCCCAGCTCGCCAAAGCGGAGTCCGCGGCGGCTCAGGCCCGCGCCCAGGCGACGCAGGTCGCTCGCAAGCGTGAACTGGACCCCCAGCAATACGCCCAGGACTTGGCCGCCGCTGAGCGGCACCTGGCGTCTGCGCGCCTCTCCTTTGAGCAGGCGACGCAGGACACCTCCGCGCAGTCGGCACAGGCTGACCGGGCTCTCAAGGATGCCGAGGCCGCCTTCGATCTGCTGAAGCAGGAGCTGGAGCAGGGCCGCGTGACGGCGGAGGACCTAGCGGAAGCCCAGAAGGTCCTGGACAACGCGCAGATGGCCTTCAACCAGAACAAGGGCGGCGAGGTCTACGGCAGCTCAGCCTACCTGGCGGCCTACCAGTCGCTGGTGCAGGCGCGGGACAATGTGGAGAAGATCCAGGACGCGCTGGCGAATCAGGACAAGACCATCGCCGACCAGTTGCTGCAGGCCCAGAACCGGGTAGACACCGCCAGGGATCAGCTTGACCAGTTGAAGAACGGTGGTGCCGAGCGGCAGATTGCCCTGGCGCAAGCCCAGTTGGATGACGCGCAGGCCGCCCTCGACCAGGTCAAGCTGCAGCATCAGCTTACGCAGACCACGGACGACGACGTGGCCGCCGCCCAGGCCGCGGCCCGCTCCGCTGAGGCCGCCTACCAGCAGGCCCTGGAGGACTACAAGACGCCCGACATCCTCTCGCCCATCGACGGCAAGGTCCTGGCTGTCTATGTAAAGGAGGGCGACATCGTCGCCCCGGGCACGCCGCTGTTCACCATCGGCGCCACCCATGACCTGGTGGTCAAGGCCAAGGTTGACGAGGTGGACATCGGCAAGGTGGCCGTTGGCCAGAAGGCGAAGATCACGTCCGCGGCGTACCTGGGCCAGGTCTTCGAGGGAACGGTAACCAAGCTTGCCCCCCGCGCGGTCCGGGACGGCAACATCTCGGTCTTCATCGCTGAGATCACCGTGAAGAATCCGGACGACCTGCTGAAGCCCGGCATGAATGTGGACGTGGAGATTAGCTCCAACCAGAAGGACGCGGCGCTGGCCCTGCCCCTGGAGGCGGTGCTGGACCGCGGCGGCGAGAAGGTCGTCTTCGTCCTGGACGGCTCTGTTGTCCACCAGCGCAAGGTCACCACCGGCATCATGACCCAGACGCACGTGGAGATCACCGAAGGTATCAAGGAAGGCGAGCAGGTTGTCACCGGCCCCTCCGACGTGCTGGCCAAACTTAAGGACGGCGACAGGGTGAAGGTGCAGAAATGACCTCTCCGGCAAACGACGTGATGATCCGCCTGGACCGCCTGGGTAAGGTGTATGACACCGGCGCCATCCAGGTGGTGGGCCTGGCGGACGTGAGCCTCACGGTGACGCGGGGCGAGTTCGTTGCCATAATGGGCCCGTCCGGGTCAGGCAAGTCCACCCTGATGAACATCCTGGGCTGCCTGGACCGGCCCACCTCCGGCCGGTACTTCCTGGGCGGGGAGCTGGTCTCGCAGAAGTCGGAGCAGGAGCTGGCCGCCGTCCGCAACCGCAAGATCGGGTTCGTCTTTCAGACGTTCAACCTGCTGCCCCGCATGAGCGCCCTGCGCAACGTGGAGCAGCCCCTCATCTACGCTCGGGTGGGTGCCGCGGAGCGCCGCCGCCGGGCCATGGAGGCCCTGGAGCGCGTGGGCCTGGCGGAGCGCGTGCACCACAAGCCCAACGAGCTGTCCGGCGGCCAGAAGCAGCGCGTGGCCATCGCCCGCGCCCTGGTCAACGAGCCGGACATCCTCCTGGCCGACGAGCCCACCGGCAACCTGGACAGCCGCTCCGGCGAGGAGATCATGGCCATCTTTCAGCGGCTCAACCGGGAGGGCGTGACCCTGCTGGTGGTCACCCACGAGCCGGACATCGCCAGGCACGCCAAGCGGGTCATCTACGTCCGCGACGCCCGCGTGGTGGGCGACGAGCCGGTGGATGAACCCCTGGATGCCGCCGCCCTGCTCAAGACCATGCCCGCCGCGGCCGACCTGCTGGGGCCGCAGAACGGAGTCAACGGGAACGGAGCCGCCAAGGCCGAAACGGCCGCTGCGCGCGAACAGGGGGTGGAGGGAGTATGAGTTTCCTCGAGAGCTTTGCCATCGCCTTCGACGCCCTGCGCGCCAACAAGATGCGCTCCTTCCTCACCATGCTGGGGATCATCATTGGCGTGGGCGCAGTCATTGCCGTCGTGGCCATCGGCCAGGGCGGCCAGGCCATGGTCATCAAGGAGATCGAGGGCGTGGGCGCCGGCATGGTCTGGGTCCAGCCCAAGTTCGACCCCACCAAGACCGTGGACTTCACCAAGATGGAGATGCTCAAGCCGGAGGACCTTCCGGTCATTGCCTCGGTGCCCGGCGTCAAGGACTACTCGCCGGAGATCCGCGTCAACGTCACCGCCAAGCACGGCAGTGAATCCATGGACGCCGGCGTCATGGGCGTGGCCGCAGGCTACGGCGAGGTCCGCAACGTCAAGGTGGAGTCCGGCCGCTTCCTGAGCAAGCTGGACGTGGACGGGTCCGCCAAAGTGGCCGTGATTGGCTCCGGCGTATCGGAGAAGTTCTACGGCGCCGGCAAGGGCGTGGGCCAGACGGTGCACCTGAACGGCATTCCCTACACGGTGGTGGGTGTGCTCAAGAAGGACACGGGCATGATGGCCATGACCGGCGACTCCGCCAACGGCCAGTACACGGTCTACATCCCCTACACCACGGCGCGCCGCATTGTGGGCACCGAGGACATCATGGTGGTCTACGTCCAGCCGGCCGACACCCGCCAGACCGACAAGGTGGTCGAGGACCTGAAGGCCGCCATCGACAAGCAGCGCGGCAAGGACAAGTTTGAGGTCATGAGCATGGACACCATCGTCCAGTCGGTGA
Organism: Bacillota bacterium; assembly: GCA_050260815.1. GTDB lineage: Bacteria > Bacillota > Sulfobacillia > JAMDAP01 > JAMDAP01 > JAMDAP01. The sequence goes on along the minus strand of JBLNCQ010000070.1, from coordinate 40,350 downwards.
AGTCCGTGACCAACATCCTGACCTCCGTGGTGGCCGGCGTGGCCGCCATTGCCCTGCTGGTGGGCGGCATCGGCATCATGAACATCATGCTGGTGTCCGTGACCGAGCGCACCCGCGAGATCGGCCTGCGCAAGGCCATTGGTGCCACCCGCCAGGACCTGCTCTGGCAGTTCCTGATTGAGGCCGTGGTGGTCTCGGTGGTGGGCGGCATCATTGGCATCTTGTTCGGCGGCCTGCTGGTTTTCCTGATCAGCAAGCTGGCCGGACTGCCGGGGTTGGTGTCGGTCTGGTCCGTCGCCCTGGCGTTCTTCTTCTCGCTGATTGTAGGCGTGGTGTTTGGCGTCTACCCGGCGAACAAGGCCTCGCGCCTGGATCCCATTGAGGCTTTGCGTTACGAGTGATGGGCGTTGGGGCCCCCGGGTTTTCACCCGCCCCGCGCGCCTCAGACTGGCCATACCCGCCGTCGGTTTGCCACCGGCCTGCCGGCGGTTGGCCTGATACCTGCCTGTCTACTGGCAGAGAGGAGAATGCACCGTGTCCAGCGCCACTCCCGTAGCCACCGGTCCCGCTCCCGGTCCGCGTCGCAGCCCCTGGGCCATGCTCCTGTCGGTCATGACGGAGCCGCGAGCCACATTTGAGGCCCTGCGAGCCAAGCCGCTGTGGTGGCAGCCACTGCTGGCCTTCTGGCTGCTGACCACCATCGTCGGTCTGGCGGCCGTGCCCAAGGGCATCGAGGCCGGCCTGGCTGCGGCCCAGGCCCAGTCTCCCGGGGTCGACATTGAGGCCATGCGACGGACCGTTACCACCATTGCCTACGTGTCGGTACCCTTCAGCTCCTTGCTGACCATCGCCGTCGGCACCCTGATTCTGGCGGGGGTGCTGGCGCTCATCGGCACCATGTTCGGCGGCGAGGGCTCGTTTATGCAGATCTGGTCCGTCACGCTTTATTCCTCCGTACCCTCGTCCATCTTTGCCACGCTCATCAACGCGGCCATGACGATGCTCACGCCGGCGGCCAATGTTGGGCGCATCAGCACCAGTCTGGCTGCGTTTCTCCCCAGTGAGTCGGTGGGCAGCGGGCTCTGGTACGTGCTCTCCGCTTTTGACCCGTTCAGCATCTGGTCGCTGGTGCTGCTGATCCTTGGCTACGCCCTGATCATGCAGTATTCCGTGAAGAAGTCCGCCTGGATCAACGTGCCCGTGTGGCTGGTGAAGTACGGCATCACCATGGGCATGGTGGCGATTGGGCTCAGCCGGATGGGGTAGGCGTCTGGGCGCCTGCGGCGCGGGAGCGGCGGCCGGGCCAGGGCGGCAGCCCCTCAGCCCCTCGACGGTACGGGGTGTACCTCGCATTCTCGTTGAGATGCAGGCGCGGCGCAGCTTGGAGGTCGCCGAGGCTCCCACCGCCCTGGACGGAAATGCCCGTGCCCCAGGGGGTCCAAACGTGAGGGGTTCGTCGCATTGAGGAAGGGTGAAAGACATGCCAGAGGCCCAGGCCGTTTGACTCAAACGGCCTGGGCCATCGCCGCAGTTCGCGCGGCGTCCTGCATGACAAGTAGCGCCAGATGGAACGGGGAGGCCACTCGGCCTCGTTGTGCTTCATGCGTTCAGCGGCCTGCCGATGTCTTCGGTAGGCCGCTCTTTGCTGCCTGGAATGAGGCCGTCATGGGAATCATAGGGATTGCTGGCGGCACGTGTAGGACCCCATACTGGCCTGCCATGCCGTGGCCCCGTAGACCACAAGATATAGACGCTGGTAGCGACCCAGCTACATATGTTGGTATTGGCAACGGTAGCAAAAGGGGGCTATACTGTGGACAAGGATGGGGACAAGTGGGGACACAAGCCGTCACCATCCGGACGAGCGACCGGGAAGGAGGAGAACCTCGTGACCGAGATGATCCAGAAGTTGCGGGGAGTCAACCTCCCGCCTCACCAGCTCAAGGAGCTTGGACTTGACAAGGACTGGAACAAGAAGGTTGCCCCCCAGTTCGTTGAACGTGTTGTCAGGACGGCCGAGAAGTACAGGATCGTGCTGAAGGAGCTGTCGAAGCGATAGCCAACCGCGTTCGTTACCTGAGCGTCGAGGATATCTTGGCGGTCCACTTCGTGATTGTGGACCGGCACTTTAGTGAAATGGCTGAGGAGGCCGAAGACCAGAGGGAGATCGCAAGCCCCTCTGGTCTTCGTTCCGCATGGGGCGCCCCCGCTCAGACATTTGGCGGCAAGGACCTCCACCCCGACGTACTCACAAAGGCGGCCGTACGTCAGGCGCGGCAGGAGCCTGCGCGGCTGCGCAGGGCCTATGCAGCGTCAGTAATTGAGTGGTTCGAGAGACTCCTGAGCAGTCGATGAAGGGCCGTTTCCGCGTGCCAGAGGCACCGGCTGGAGGGTAGAAACGGCTGTCATCGGGACCTCACGTGGCAACAACCCCGCCAAACGGCGGGGTCTCGTGTTTTCAAGGCCGGCTCGTGTCACCGGGGCGGCCGCACAGCGGAGGAATGCCGGAAGCCCGAGCGACGGCGGGGCCCCGGCCAGCAGGTTGGCGTACGGAAGGTTCTAAGAAAACTCTGGCCGCTCAGAAGGAGTTCTAAGAACAGAGTCGAACACGTACAATCAAGAACGAACATACAATCACACCACTGAAGCTATTGAACTCCTATCGGGAGGAAGGCTATTGCTGGCTCAGGAGCGTCAACGCCATATTCTAGAGCTTATCCGGTCCGGAGTCGTCACCGTTAAGGAACTCAGCGAGAAGATGGAGGTCTCGCCCATGACCGTCCGCAGGGACCTGGCGGCCCTGGAGCGGGACGGCATGCTGGTGCGGGTCCACGGCGGGGCGTATTCGCCCGAAATCAACGGAGCCACGGAGATCCCCTACCGCCGCAAGCGGGCGGAGCACCTGGAAGAGAAGCGGCGCATCGGCAGGAAGGCGGCCGAGCTGGTGGGGGTGGGTGAGACCCTGATTCTGGACGCCGGCTCGACCACCCTGGAGGTCGCGCGCCACCTTAAGGAAAACACGCGGCTGACCGTGGTCAGCAATGACCTGGAGGTCCTGGGTGAGTTGGCCCGGCGCGGGGGCATGACCGTCATTGACACCGGCGGCATGCTGCTGGAGTCGGTGTACACGCTGGTCGGACCGCGGACGGAGGCAATGCTTCGCTCCGTGCACGTGCACCGCGTTTTCCTGGGGGCCGATGCGATCTCCCTTGAGGACGGCGTCACCAACCGCACGCTGCACGAGGTCGCCGTCAAGCAGGCCATGATTGAGGCCGCCTCCCAGGTGGTCCTGGTGGCGGCCAGCCACAAGTTCCAGCAGCGGGTTTTCGCCACGGTCTGCCCTCTGGAGAAAGTGGACGTCATCGTGACGGATACCGGCTTGCCCGCAGACCTGGCGGCCCGCATCGAGGAGCGGGGCGTGAAGCTCATTCTGGCATAAGGCAATTCTGATCAAGCGTTGATGGCGGTGGCGGAGGGACGAGAAGCCCGCGGCGCCGCCCCGGAGAGCACACCAAGAAGGGGGCTTTTCCATTGACCTGGCTGAGGGACGTCTTCGGCAAGGACAAAGTGGTCATCGGCATGGCTCATCTGCCGCCGCTTCCCGGGACGCCGCTGTATGACGAGGCGCGGGGCGTTCAGGGGATCATTCAGCGCATCCGGGATGACGTGGCGGCCCTGCAGTCCGGCGGCATTGACGCCATCATGTTCTGCAACGAGAACGACCGGCCGTATTCGTTGAAAGTGGGGCCGGAGACCGCGGCCACCATGACTCGCGTCATCACCGAGGTCCGGCCGGAATTAAGCGTGCCCTTCGGCGTAGATGTCCTGTGGGACCCCGTGGCCGCCATCGCCATTGCCCATGCCACCGGCGGCGTGTTTGTCCGTGAGGTCTTCACGGGCGCCTATGCGGGCGACATTGGCATCTGGAACACCAACGCGGGTGAAGCCCTGCGCTTCCGCCGCCAGATAGGGGCCGAAAACGTCAAGCTGCTTTACAACATCAACGCCGAGTTTGCGGCGCCGCTGGCGGCCCGGAGCCTGCAGCAGGTGGCGCAGACGGCGGTGTTCAGCTCGCTGGCGGACGGACTCTGTGTGTCCGGCATGATGACCGGTTCGGAAGTGGACACGGAGAGCATCATGGCGGCCAAGCGGTCGGTCAAGGACGTTCCGGTGTTTGCCAACACCGGCGTTACGGCGGACAACGTGCAGGAGAAGCTCCGGTACGCGGACGGGGCCATTGTGGGCACCCACCTCAAGGAGGGTGGGATCACCTGGAACCGTGTCGATCCGGAGCGCGTGAAGCGCTTCATGGCGGCCGTCAGGTCCGTCAGGGGGGACGCGGCATGAACTGGCTGGAAACCCTGGGTGAGTTGAGCGCCATCACGGCGCTGTCGGGCCACGAAGAGCCCATGATCGCCTACATGAAGGAGCACTTTGCCCCCTTTGTGGACGACATGGAGGTTGACGCGCTGGGCAACGTCATCTGTCGGATCCGCGGCCGCAGTGGCAGCGGCGGAAGCGGCGGTGTGAGCGCCGGCGGCGTAACCAGCGGGCCGGCCATGGTCTTTGCCCATATGGACGAGTTGGGCCTGATCGTCCGCAAGGTGGAGGCTACCGGGTACCTGCGTGTGGTTCGCGTGGGCGGAATCCCGGAGCGCGTGCTGCAGGGCCAGCGTGTGGTGCTTACCGGCGACGCCGGCCTGGTGTACGGCGTCATTGGGGTGAAGTCACATCACGTCACCACGGCGGACGAGAAATACAAGGTGGTCCCGGTGGATGACTGCTACATCGACATCGGTGCCGGCAGCGTCGACGAGGTGGAGGCGCTCGGCGTCCATGTGGGCACGCCCATCACCTATGACATCGCTCTTCGCACGATGCCAGGCGGACTTGTGACAGGCAAGGCCCTGGACGACCGGCTGGGATGTGCCGCTCTTCTGGCCCTGGCGGAGCGGCTGCACGCCGATCGTCCTGCCCTGGACGTCGCCCTGGTGGCCACCGTACAGGAAGAGTTCAACATCCGCGGAGTGCTGCCGGCGGCGTACGCGCTGGAGCCCACACTGGGTATCTGCCTGGACGTGGCGGTGGCGCACGACACTCCGGACCTGGCGGCGCGGGCGGACCTGGCTTTGGGCAGGGGCCCGGTTATCGGCTACTACAGCTTTCATGGCCGCGGCACCCTGGGCGGCCTGATTCCCAACCCCAAGCTGCGGCAGGGCATCGAGGACACGGCTCGCCGGCTGGTCATGCCGGTCCAGCGCAACGTCTTCTTTGGCGGCCTGGGCGACTCGTCTTTCATGCAGTTGGTACGTCGGGGCATCCCCGCGGTCGACGTGGGATTCCCCTGCCGGTACACACACACGCCCGTGGAGACGGCGGCCATCGCGGACGCCGAGGCGGCGGCCACCCTGGTGGCCGAGTATCTTCTGGGGCTAGAGCAGGTGCCCGACTTCTCACGCGGCTAGCCGGAGGTGAGGGGCGGGACCTGCGGGACGGGGGGATGAGTATAGGAAGAAAGGCAGGGGACGGAGCGTGAAGAAGCGGATTCTGATTGTCTGCGGCAGCGGCATTGCCACCTCGACCGTGGTGGCCGGAAAGGTGCGGGACCTGCTGAGCAAGCACGGCATTGAGCACGAGATCGCTCAGATCAGCGCCGCCGAGCTGCGCAGCAGGATCGCCGGGATTGACCTTGTTGTTTCAACCACGGCCACTCCGCGGGATCTGAGCGTACCGGTTGTTTCCGCCCTCCCCTACATCACAGGTGTGGGGGCAGACCGACTGGACGCGGAGATCCTGGCCAAGCTGCAATCAACCTCCTGACGGAGCGGCCGGCGGCCCGCATGACCCTACAGAGGAGGGTATCACGTGCAGGCAATAAGTAAGGGAATCCAGTTCCTGGTGGACATGGGCCCAACCGTTATGATGCCGGTCATCATCACCATCCTGGGTTTGGTCTTCAGGCAGTCCTTCGGCAAGGCGCTCAAATCCGGTCTGACGGTCGGCTTCGGCTTTGTGGGTATCAACCTGGTCATCGGCCTCTTCTTTCAGTACATGGCCCCCGCGGCCGACGCCATGGTCAAGCGCCTGGGCCTCAATCTGACGGCCCTTGACGTGGGATGGCCCGCCGGAGCCGCCATTGCCTTTGGCACACAGATTGGCGCGCTGATCTTCATCATCGGGATTGTCACCAACCTGGTGCTCCTCCTGCTCCGTTTCACCCGCACCCTGGACATCGACATCTGGAACTACTGGCACTGGGCCATGTCCGGCTCACTGGTCTACTTCGCCACCGGCAGTCTGACGTTTGGCGTCATCGCCTCCGTGCTGCACGCCGGCTACACGCTGAAGATGGCGGACTGGACGGCGCCACGGATTCAGGAGACCTTTGGCTTCCCCGGCTTGTCCATCTCCCAGGGCTGGGCCATGGCCTCCGTGCCGATTGTTTACCCCCTGGTCTGGCTGGTTGACCGCATCCCCGGCATCAACAAACTACAGGCCGATCCAGAGTCGATCTCCAAGCGGTTTGGCGTTCTGGGCCAGCCCACTGTGATCGGCGTGGTGCTGGGCATCATCATCGGCATCGCCGCCGGCTTCAACCTGCAGAAGATCCTTCAGTTGGGTGTGTCCATGGGCGCCGTCTTCCTGCTGATGCCGCGCGTGGTCGGCATCTTGATGGAAGGCCTGGCCCCACTGGCGGAAGACGCCAAGACCTTCCTGCAGCGCTACAGCAAGGGCCGCGAGGTCTACATCGGCATGGACTCCGCCCTGCTGATCGGCCACCCCGCCACTCTGGCCACCGGCCTGCTGCTGGTGCCCATCACCCTGCTGCTGGCCGTCATCCTGCCCGGCAACCGGCTGCTGCCCTTCGGCGATCTGGCGGGCACCACGTTCTTCGCCGTCATGATCACGCCCTTCACCAAAGGCAATATGGTCAAGAACATCATCGTCGGCACTCTGCTCATGGTCGTCATCACCTACATGGGCTCCGACTGGGCGCCGCTGGTGACCAAGGCCGCGGCCAGCGCCGGCTTCGCCTTCCCCGAAGGCGCCACCACCATCACCAACTTTGGCAACCCCATCGCCTGGCTGCTGGTCAAGATCTCCAGCCTGTTCTAAGCCGGGTGGCCTTGCGGCGAGGCCTCGCCCCTTCCCGCAGGGGCGGGGCCTCTCCCCGTTTGGCGGCTGTCTGCCGCCAGTGTACAAGGAGGCATGACCATGACGTGCGCCCTCTCGGCCTCGCTGGTCTCGGCTGATCTTGGGCGGCTGGCCGAGGAACTGAAACGCCTGGAAGCGGCCGGCGTACCGAGAGTCCACTTTGATGTGGAGGACGGCACTTTTGTCCCGAACTTCACCTTTGGCTTCCCCGTGCTGAGGGCGGTGCGGCGCCTGACCACGCTGCCCGTGGACGTCCACCTGATGGTGGCCGACCCGGAGCCATATCTGGACTCCTTTGCCGCCCTGTCCGACACGCTGGCGGTGCATTGGGAGGCGTGCCCCTACCCTCGTCGCGTCCTGCACCGCATGCGCAGGCTGGGGGCCGGAGCCTGGATAGCCCTTAACCCCCGCACGCCCGTCTCGGTGCTGACCCCATACCGCGACTTGTTGGACGGAGTGCTGCTTCTCAGTTCCGAGCCGGACGGGGCGGGTGAGGCGTTCATGCCAATTACCTACGACCGGGTTCTAGAGGCGCGGGAGCTATTGGGCCCCGGCGCGGCCATTGGCGTGGACGGGGGGATTGGCCCGGTGGAAGCCGCGCGACTGCGTGCCGTCGGCGTTTCGCTGCTGGTGGTGGGCCGGGCCTTGTTCGGGGCCGCCGACCTTGCATCTGCCGTGGCGGACCTGAGCGGGGGTGGAGCGGGTGACTGAACTGCGGGAATCGGGCGGGGTGCGGCAGGAACCGCGCGCTTCATCGCTGCCTCTACGCCTGGCGGACCTGATTCGGCCGGAGTACCTCCGGGTCATGGATTCCGCAGCGGACCGCGAGTCCGCCGTTCGAGTGCTGGCGGATGCTCTTCTGGCGAACGGCGCCGTGCACCCGGACTTTGGCATCCGCGTCCTGGAGCGGGAGCGTGAGTTTCCGACCGGGCTGCCGACGCCGGGCGTCAAGGTGGCCCTTCCCCACACCGACGCCCAGTGGGTGAACGAGTCGGCCGTAGCGGTGGGCATCCTGCATCGGCCCGTCACCTTCCACGTGATGGGCGATCCGTCCAACACGGTGGACGTACAGGTCATCTTCCTTCTAGCCATCCAGCAGCAGGACAAGCAGGCCGAGATGCTGAGTCAGGTCGTCGAGTTGGTGCAGGATGTGGCATTCCTGGAGGGGCTGGTGGCTGCATCATCGGGCGGCCAGGCATATCAGCTGATCCAGCATCGGTTGGGCCCGGGTCCAACGCCGTAGTGCCGTCAGCACGTTGCTGTGGGGCTGCCTGCGCAGCACTGGACAGGGGGCCTGTGGCATCACCGAACAGACGGGGGAGGGGCTAAAGGCCCCTCTCCCATTTCACGTGTTCGTGAGAATGACTTCGGATTCAGCAGAGGAGGGCGCTTGCGGTCGGCGCCTCCCCGATAGTCGGCGCTTGATTGTACGGCGAATTTTACGTATAATAATCCGTAACAAGGCCGCGCACCAGAGGCATCCCAACATGATGGCCAGGGAATCGAGAAAAGATGGGTGGGGATGCCATGATGAGTGCCGCAACTGAGGGGGGCTTCGCCGTGGCCACTCTGAAACTGAGCCGCAGCCAGATGATCTCCAGCACGGACATGGGCCGTCGGTTTGCCGAGTACCTTGACCGCAGCCATCGAGGCCAAGAGCGCCTCTTCGTGACGCGCAACAATGAGATCGAAGCGGTCCTCGTTGGCATCGAGGACTACGAGCGACTGCTTGAGCTCGAGGAACTGGTGGAGACCCTGGCGATCGACGGATTGGTTAAGGCCCGCCGCAGGGAGCCTGAGGTTGGTGACCTGGAAGCCCTACTCCGTAAGGAGGGCGTGACGGAGGATGAGCTCCGACGAGTCGACCCCGACTAGTATGAAGCTGACCTTCAAGCGCTCCGCCTGGCAGGAGGCTATCGATCTGGATGGGTCCGTGAAGAAGAAGGTCCTCGCTCAGCTACTCAAGATTCGTGACAACCCCCTGACGGGTGAGCCCCTTCGAGGAGACCTGGCAGGCTGCCGAAAGATCTACGTGAATGATAAGCGCCTTCGGATTGTCTGGCAGGTGCAGCCTGGTAGGGTGGTCATCCTGGGTGTCGGTAAGCGGGACAAGGACGAGATCTACCGCCTTGTTCAGGGACGCTTCGACGAGCAAGAAACCTAGAGTGTACAGCGAAGTCGTCATGCTGAGGAAGGCCGGAAGGCACGGGGGAGAGGTCGGGCGACCTCTCCCCCGGCATTCCCGGCGTTTCGTCCCTCCGGGATATCATCCGACCCCATTCGTCTTTTCGGGCAGGACCCACCGCCCATAACCCAGAAGTGACCAGGAGCGTCCGAAGGTATTGTAGGGGTGATGTACGTGAAGATGATACAGCGCTTCCTGAGCCTGACCCTGGCGGGGGCGGTTCTGGCTTCCGTTGCTGCCGTGGCGCCAACAACCAGGGTGGAGGCCGCTACCTACTTCTCTGATGCCTCCGGCCACTGGGCGGAGTCGCCCATCCGCAAGATGAGCCTGAAAGGCGTCCTGCAGGGCACGGCCGCCGGCAAGTTCGAGCCCAACCGGGCCGTGAGCCGACTGGAACTGGCGGTGATGTTGGTCCGCGCCGAGGGCTTGGACCAGGAGGCGAGGTCCTCCACCACGGCGCCCGTGCAGATGGTGGGCTATCAGTCCCTACCCAGTTGGTCGCGGGGCTACATGAGTTACGCCATCGCGCTGGGCCTGCTGGACGATGAGGACCTCGCCAACTTCCGTCCCAACGACGACGCCCTGCGCTACCAGGTGGCGGTGATGATGGTGCGCGCCTTGGGCCAGGAAGCTGAAGCCAAGCGCATCACCACGCTGCCCAACTACACGGACGCGTACTCGATTCCTCTCTGGGCCCGGGGCTACGTGTCCCTCGCCACCACCAAGGGGCTCTTCAAGGGCGATGCTGCCGGCAAGTTCCGGCCCCTGGACACGGTGACCCGCGGCGAGATGGCCGCCCTGTTGGACCGACTTGACAAGCTCCAGGACAACAACCTGGACACCACGGATATGGAGGGCACGGTCACGGATGTGATCCTGGGCACGGCTCCCCACCTGGAGCTGACCCTGGCCAACGGCACCAGCACCACCCTCTACCTCAACCAGGGGGCCTGGGTGGCGCGGGGCGGCAGCCCCACCACGTTCAGTTCTATCCGCGTCGGCGACAGGGTGACGGCAGTGCGCGATCCCCTCGGCGGCTACGGCTACCTGGAGGCGGAGGGCACGTCGAACCGCACGGTGACCGGCATCCTGGCCGACGACTTCAATGCCGCGACCAAGCGGATCGTTGTCACGGTGAGTGGTTCGACCACGTCCTACGCGGTGGCCACCACGTCGCCGGTAATCCACCGGGACGACGTGGCGGCCAACGATGACGACCTGATGGTCGGCGACCGGCTCACGCTCACCCTGGTGGACGACAAGGTCACGGAGATCGACGCCACCACCGACACCACCAGCGTAACCGGCACCCTGGCCGACGCCTTCCCGGTGGGGGCCCGCACCATCACCCTGACGGTCAGCGGTACGGACAGGTCGTACACCTTGTCCTCAACCTCTATCAGCATCAAGAAGGATGGCCGGTCGGCCTCGGCCGACGACATCTGGGTCGGTGATCGGGTCACCCTGACCCTGGCCAACGACCGGGTGACGGCTATCAGCGCTAGCAGCGTCAGCCGCACGGTGCGGGGCTTCGTCACCTCGGTGGTTGTGTCAACTACGGCTCCCGCCATTGGCGTGACGGTGGGCACCAACCCGGAGCAGGTCTACCAGATTCCCTCCAACGTGAGCATCTACGAGAACAGCCGGGCCATCACCATCTCCGATGTACGATTGGGGGCCTACGTGGAGATCACGGCCTCCGGCAGCAGCGCCACGCGGGTGACGATCGCCAACAAGGAATACCTGCAGGAACTGGCCGGGGTCATCACGGCGGTCAACGCATCCCGGCGTGAGATCACCATTGCCATCACGGATGAGCCGATCGCCCCCAGCGGTGCAACGCGCAAGGTCATCAAGGTGCCTACCGGCGCTATCGTGATCAAGCACGGCGGCGAGGTCTCGTTCAGCAGCCTTGAAGTGGGCGACCGCGTCATGGCGGCCGGGAGCATCTCCTCCGGGACCTACACGGCGCAGACCATTGTGGTGACGTTCACGGACGCACCTTGAGCACTGCGGTCCCCGGTGCTCCTGAGCAAGCAAGAACCCCCACCGTCAAGACTGACGGCGGGGGTTTTGTCCGTGGAACCTCCTCATGGGGGAGAATCGGCGCTGCCACTGGAGTCACCCCGCACCGGGCCCTGCTGCACCGCGACAGCCGCACTGCCGCGGGCATGGTCACTGGGGCAGCCCTTCCACTTTGTTACATGGACTTTCTCGGCAGAATTGGCAGGACTGAGGGAGACTGTGGTGAATTATAGAGAATCGTCGGTTCTAGGCCCCATGGAGAGGAAGAGTGGGTGTGGAAGAAGTAAACCTACGAGACCTGATCGAAGTCCTGCTGCGCGCCCGCTGGCTGATCGTTGGGGTCACCGTTGTGGCCATGGTCATCAGCGGCGCGGTCAGTTTTATGCTGCCGCCCACCTATGAGGCGACGGCTAACATCCTGGTGAACAATCCCACCCCGACTCCCAAACCTGCTACGGAACCGGGCCTGGACCAGCTTCTGTCGCGACTTTCCAGCACGCCCACGATGACCCTGGAGACCTACCGGATGCAGGTGACCAACCCGGCGGTCCTCACGCGGGTTATCGAGGGGCTGAGGCTTCACGTTTCGCCCTCGGCCTTGGCCTCCCATATTCAGGTGAAGTCCTTCAAAGACACCGGCATTCTGCAGATCGTGGTTACCGACCGGGACCCCGTTACCGCTGCCGGCATAGCCAACCGCGTTGTCGACGAATACCAGACGTTCGTCACTGGCCTTACCCGGGAGCAGATGCAGAAATCGGGACAGTTCTTGAACGAGCAGATGCTGGACCAGGAGAAACAGCTATCCACCGCCATGGATGAGCTCAAGACCTACCTGCAGCAGTCTCCCAGCGCGGAAATCCTGCAGAAGGAGATTGATGCGAAAGCTGATCTCCTGGCGACTCTCAAGACAACCCAGGTTGAACTGGGCGTGTCGATTGCACAGGCTGAGGCCGGAGCCCAGACTGCCGCGGAGGCACTGGCCAACGCGCCGACGGTGACGATCACTAAGAAGTCGATTCTGGACGACAGCCTGATGAAGGACCTGGCCGGTTCTGTCAGCCAGCAGGATCTTGCCCGCCTGGCCGGGCTGCAGGTGCAGTCCGAAGAGGTCAACACTGCTCACGCCGATCTGACCGTGGCTCTGGCAGAGAAGAAGGTCACGCTGGCAGAGGCCCTGGCGCAGCGCGACGCCCTGGAGCGGGCCATTGCCGCGACCGAGAAGGACCTGGAGTCCCTCCGCGCTGAGCAGGTGACGCGCCAGATTGCGCAGGACAAGCTTCAGCAGAAGGTAGACTTCCTCAAGCAGGCCTACGATGCCATTGCTCAGAAGTACGAGGAAACGCGGATCAACGCGGCGTCCCAGTACGCCGAAGTAACCCTTTCCATTGCGAACAAAGCCCTCGTGCCTGATGAGCCCACTGGTCCCAACAAGATGCTTAACATTGCTCTGGCGGGCGTGCTTGGCCTGATGGCCAGCGTGTTCCTGGCCTTCTTCATGGACTTCTGGCGCAAGAGCGCGCCGACCTCCGGCCGCGCCCCTGTCAGCCGTGCAGGGGGTCTGGACTAGGATGGGCGCGCGGAGCAGGCGAAGCGAGGGCCGTCGCGTCCCTCAGGCCTCGCGGGACGTACTTTCAACGGTTGTCCTCATGGGTCTTATCGTGCTGCTGCTATACCCCCCGTTCTTCAGGGGGCTCTACTTCACGCAAGAGCAACTGGTGACCCTCCTCTACACTCTCGCTTTGTTCACGCTCTGGTGGGTGCACAAGTGGCGGAGCGGTGACGTTCGGTTCTTCGGAAGTGTGCTGGACTACTTTGCCCTAGCCGCCGCCCTGGCCTGGACCTTGTCCAGCGTTGTGGCCGTCAACCCGAGGGGAGCCATTCAGGAAGCCCTCAAGAACCTGAATTACTTTCTTGCGTACTGGCTGGTCGCCGAGCAGATCAGAACCTTGCGCACCGGGCGTGAAGCCCGCGTGCGCTTGATTCTTGGAGCCGTATACCTGAGTGCTCCAGGGGTAGCTCTGGTGGGCCTGGGGGCGGCGGCTGGGATCATCACCTACAACGGCGCCGTACAGAGTGGGCGCATCAGCTCCACCATCCAGTATCCGAACTCACTGGCCTCCTATCTGACGGCGGCGTTCTTTGTTGGACTGGGATTGTGGGCCTCCATTGAGCCGCGTGACCTCAGGCCTATCACGAGCCGAGTCTCGCGGACCTGGGCCCGTGTGCGGACCGGTGCGTTTTCGGCCTCCCTGTCCCTTGTGTTTCTGACTTTCATCTTCACTCTGTCCCGCGGCGCCTGGCTGGTCTTTCCGGTGGCGTTACTCCTCTTTATGGGCCTCGTCCCCGCGGGATGGCGGCTCAGGGCGGGAACCTCCTTTGTCGCGACTCTGCTCGCGGCGGGCGCGGCCTCGCCTTTCCTGGCCAAGGGTGTCAGTGCCCAGCACGCCGGGTACGTCGGTCTCTCGGTGCTGATCGCTGTGGCGCTGGGGGTTGCGTTCGGATACTTGGGTGAGCTCTACCTCCGCCAGTCGGTGAGGTGGAAGGTTGGGCTGGCCGCCGGACTTGCCGGCCTGTTGGCGGTAGCCGGCATCATTGCCGTGGGTCTGGCCACGACCCGGCCACTGACACTGGCTCATAGCACCGGGGAGAAGGACAGCTGGAAGACCTTCGAGCAGGGACTGCCCAACCTGAACCCCGGCGAAGCGTATACCCTGTCCCTGGAGGTGAAGGCCTCCGGCGACGCCAAGAAGCCGTATGCCTGGAGAGCAGTGGTGTACGGTTTCAACGAGGACAGCGGCGCCACCACCTACCTGGCCAACCTCACGGGCAAGCCCAGTGGGGACTGGGAACAGAAGCAGGCCAAGATCACCGTGCCGGAAGAGCTTACGCGCCTGACGATCCAGCTGGGCAACTACTATGCCGGCACGCAGGTCACGTACCGCGACGTAGTGATACAAACTGCGAACGGCAAAGTGGTGGTCCGGCCGACCTTCACCCTGGCTAAGGTGCTGCCCAACGCCATCTACCGCCGCCTCGCGGACATTAGCCTGGAGACTACCAGTTCTGAATCACGCCTGGTGTTCTACCAGGACGGCCTGAAGATGATTCGGGACTTCCCCGTGCTGGGGCTGGGGGGCCGCGGCTGGGCGTCCGCCTTCATGAAGTACCAGAGCTATGGGTACGTCTCGCGGGAGGCACACAACCACTTCCTGCAGACATGGGTGGAGACCGGTACGCTGGGGTTGCTCACCTGGCTGGCGTTGTGGGGCGCTCTTCTGTATCTGGGCTGGACGAGGCTGTGCAGCCTGCACGATCCGTCACGGGTGGCCCTGGCTGCCGTGCTGACCGGGGCCGCTGCCGTTGGAGTCCACTCGTTCATTGATTTCAACCTGTCACTAGCCGCCATCAGCCTCTATCTGTGGTCGCTTATGGGCATCGTGGGAGCCGAGAGGCCCCTTACCGAAGGTTTGCCGGTTAAGGGCCGGTCGACGCCGAGCGTGGCGACGGCTGTGCCGATCATTCTGGCGGTTGCCCTGGCGGTCTTCTCGAGCCGGCTGTTGCTCGGGTACACAGCGGGCGCTCGTGCCGCGACGCTCATGCGGCTGCAGAACGTCGCGTTAGCTAAGACCACGTACCAGAAGGCCATTTCCTATGACCCCTGGACTTCCTCTTATCGTGTGGACTTGGGGCAAATCACGGAGTCCACAGCCGAGCTAGACCGCGGCATTGCACTTGACCCCCTCAATCCGCAGTACCGGATGGTGCGGGGCGCTCTCTACCTGCGGCAGGGGAACGTGAAAGATGGCCTTGCTGCCATGCAGCAAGCCCTCGGCCTTGAACCCTACCAGCAGCAAGGCTACCAGCAAGTTGCAGAGGCTTTCTACCGCATCGGGGAGTCCCTGTATCAGGCGGGCAAGGCCGACGAGGCCAGGGCCTTCCTGGAGGAAGTCCTTGGCATCCGCCAGCAGGCAAAGGATCGTGCAGCGGCGATTCCCGCCGGCGTACCCAAGGCCTACCGGCTCACTGAGAATGCGCCGGTCCTGGCACTGACCGCGGGAAGGGCCCAGGCCCTCCTGGGTGAGAATCAGGAAGCTTTGTCTACTCTGGCTTTTGCAGTCCAGAACAAGGACACAGCGCAGGAAGCCAATGTCTGGCTGGCGGCTCTCTACACCGTGCAGAAGGAGCCAAAGAAGGCTGCGCCCTACCTGGCCAAGGTTGATGCCGGCGGACACGATCTGAAAGCACGATACGCGAGCGTCACTGCGATGCTCACCAAACCGTAGAGCAGCAACGGCGCATCGGGTGACGGCCCAAGCAAGACCCTGCCATGAAGCGGATCTCTGCCGGGTGGCGCAGCGCCGGGCGGATCTGGAGGTAGTAAGGTGCGAGCACTCAGCCAACGGTTGATTCTACTTGCGTCCGACGCCCTGCTGGTCAATGCCGGGGTCTTCTTCGCACTGCTCATCCGCTTTGAAGGCAACCCGCCGCACCGCTACCTGCAGGAGTATGGAAAAGTCGCCGTTGCCTTTACCCTGATGACACTGGTTGTCTTCTTGCTGGCGGGGCTCTACTCCAGCTTGTGGCGCTACGCCAGCGTTGACGATGTGTTCACGATCCTCCGAGGAACGATGCTGTCCACCCTGGCGTTGTTCCTCTTGATCTATGCCCTCCCGGCCCTGGCTCACGAAGCGGGATGGTCCAGCGCCGGCTTTGTGAAGAGCTTTCCGCGAAGCGTGATCATCCTTACGTTCCTGCTAAACACCATACTCGTGGGCGGGTTGAGGTTCTCCATTCGCTATGCACGCCGGACCGCCTGGGCGTCCCGAAGCAGGTTCCCCTGGTCCAGCACGGGCGACCGAGGTGCAGGCGCGCGGCGTGGGCACCGCACCCTGATCGTGGGCGCTGGGGATGCGGGGGCTCTGGTAGCCAGGGAGCTGGCCAAGCACCAGGAGCTTGGCTATGAGCCGCTTGGCTTTGTCGATGACGATCCCTACAAGCAGCGGATGAAGGTTCATGGTCTCCCCGTACTGGGCACCCGGCAGGACCTTCCCAGGTTGGTCCGGGACCTGGACGTAGCCGAGCTGATCATTGCCATGCCTTCCGCGGCCGGACGCGTGGTTCGTGAAGTGGTCGCCAGCGTCCGGGACCTGCATGTCAAGGTGAAGACGCTTCCCGGCATGTACGAACTCCTGGACGGGACGGTTAGCATCAGCCAGATTCGCGAGGTTCAGATCGAGGACTTGCTTGGCCGCGAACCTGTGGCTGTCAACCTCGAGGAGATTGCGGGCTACCTATCTGGGGAACGCGTTCTGGTCACTGGCGCCGGCGGCTCCATCGGCTCCGAACTCTGCCGGCAGGTGGCTTCTTTCCGCCCACGACAGCTCATCCTCTTAGATCACGGCGAAAATGGGGTATTTGAAACATCCCTTCATCTGCGCCATAGCTTCCCGGACCTGGAAGCCACCGTGGTTATCGCTGATGTGCGGGATCGCGACAAAATTTTGCAGGTCTTCGAACATTACCGCCCCGAAGTGGTTTTCCACGCCGCCGCCCATAAGCATGTGCCGCTCATGGAAGCCCAGCCGGATGAGGCCATCAAGACGAATGTCTTCGGCAGCAAGAACGTTGCCGATGCCGCCTTTCAGGTCAGGGCAAAGCGGTTTGTGATGATCTCCACCGACAAGGCGGTCAACCCCAGCAGCGTCATGGGCGCCACCAAGCGTGTGGCGGAGATGGTCGTCCAGGCTCTGGACGGCGAGCGCCGCAGGCTTGACCCCTCTGGTACACGCTTCGTAGCCGTGCGCTTTGGAAACGTGCTGGGCAGCAGGGGGAGCGTCGTGCCCGTCTTCAAGGAACAGATCGCTCGGGGTGGTCCGGTGACGGTCACGCATCCCGACATGCGGCGCTACTTCATGACGATCCCCGAAGCCGTTCAGCTTGTCATCCAAGCCGGCGCCATGGGTGAGGGCGGTGAGATCTTCATCCTGGACATGGGTGAACCCGTACGCATCCTGGACCTGGCGGAGAACCTCATTCGGCTCTCGGGGCTTGAACCAGGAGTGGATATTCCTATCGTTTTCACAGGCCCACGCAGAGGGGAGAAACTGTATGAAGAGCTGATGACAGCTGATGAGGATACGGTTTCAACCCGCCACAAACGCATTTACATCGGGGCGGCCCATTCCGTTGAGCGCGCTTGGCTGGAGGGGCAGCTGGCGGTTTTGGCAGAGGTCATAAGCCTAGGGGCCCCTGCACCTCACACCATAGCCAAGTTGCAGGAGGTAATCCCTACGTATGTACCACCGGCGTGGGAGGAAACAGCCGCAAGTTTGGACGCGCCAGGGATGCCAGTTACCCACCATAGCAGAACCGACTGATGTGATGAAACACCACTTCCAAGTCCCGTCCCCGTAGAGGAGGGTCATGTCATGAGAGTACTGGTTCTTTCTACGTTATACCCCTCGCCAGCCAACCCGGTCTTCGGTGTGTTCGTCCATCAACAGGTTCAGGCTTTAGCGCGAAGGGGCATCGATGTTCGCGTCATTTCACCTGTGCCATGGGCACCTGCCCTTCTGGCCCAGATCAACCCCAAATGGAGGATGTATCATGCCATTCCTCAGCAGGGTGCGCTCGATGGGATTCAGATTTCCTATCCCCGTTTTCTGCAGTTCCCTAGATCGTTGTTCTACGCGTCTTCCGGTAAGCGGCTCTTGTACTCAATAGCACAACTGGTCGACCTAACATACGGTGTCTTTCCTTTCGACGTACTTCATGCTCACGTCGCGCTTCCTGCGGGGTACGCCGCGATGAAGATAGCGGAGGCCTACGCTAAGCCGCTAGTGGTGACGGTCCACGGTCAGGACCTACAGACAACGGTAAAGCTAAATTCGGCATGTGCCTCGGCAGTAGGAGAGGTGCTGATCGGGGCAACACAAGTTGTCTTTGTTAGCAGAAAGCTTCATGGGTTAGCCGTTTCTCTCTTCGGTAATCGCTCCAATTGGAGAGTGGTACCCAATGGGACGACCGCCCTCTCCAGGGTGCGGCGTCCGAGTCTCCGGACTGCGTCACCGCCTCTGATCTTGAGCGTATCAAACCTTATTAGGAGTAAAGGCATTGACCTAAACCTTCGGGCAGTAAAGGAGATTCTACCAAAGTACCCAGACCTGCACTATTTGATCATAGGAGACGGTCCTGAACGCCCTAACCTTGTTGCGTTGACGCAAGAACTGGGGCTCCAAGAGCACGTTACGTTCTTGGGCAGGCGCCCACACGATGAAGTAATGGCCGCCATGGCGACCTGCAGTATATTCTCTCTGCCTAGCTGGCAGGAAGGATTTGGTATCGTTTACCTTGAGGCCCTTGCTTGTGGCAAGCCGGTAATCGGCTGCAAAGGAGAAGGATTAGCGGACTTTGTAGTAGACGGCGTCCATGGACGTCTTGTCGCTCGCCAGGCGCTAGACGAACTAGTGGACGCGATGGATGACCTCCTCAGTAACCCTGCTCGTGCCCAGGAGATGGGGGAAAGAGGCCAGCAAATGGTAAGTCAAGAGTACACCTGGGACCACAATGCCGCTACCATGGCACGCATCTACGAAGGACTAGTAGGACGGCAAGGCAACGGGGCTCGTAAACTATTTGCGCCAGAGCCTGTACGTAGCGTCATGTGAGCAACCCTCAGAGCGGCCTCGCCCAATGAAGTGCAAGATGATCCGGGTGGCAAGGAGGTTGCCAAGATACCGTGAACGACATCACCGTCATTATTCCTGCCTATAACGCAGCTGCCTATCTGCGGGAGTCAATTGAGTCGGCTCAACGGGCCCTCGGTTCCCAGCGCGAGCGGATAATAGTTGTCGATGATGGCTCCACTGATAGCACATTCGACGAGGCCAGAGAATCGGGTGTCCGATGCATTAGGCATGCATCCAACCGAGGTATTTCCTCAGCACTGAACACGGGAATCGCTGCCGCAGAAACCAAGTACGTTGCTTGGCTATCTTCAGATGACCTCTACACACCTGAAGCTGGAGCGGTCATCAGCCACTATATGAACCGATACCCAGATGCTGACTTCTATTTTGGTGACTATAGGCAGTTCAATAACCACCAGGAGTTCTTCCCTCCACTAGTTCGTTTCGCTCTTGGTTGGGACGTCGATGGCCTAATAGAACACGACTGGTTCGTCGATTTGGTGTTTGGTTGCTTCGTTAATGGGGCAACGACGATAGTCAAGCGCCAGACGGCACTCGAACTAGGCCTGTTCGACACCGGAATTCTCTACTCCCAGGACTACGCAATGTGGCTGTTGCTGACTTATCACGGCTATTCTTCAGTCTACATGAATGACGTCGTTGGATTGAGGAGGATTCATGAACGTCAACTCAGTCAGCAGCCTGCTGTGAGAAGAGCCATCATCAAAGAGAACGCGCTGCTCATTACGCGGTTCCTAGACGACGAAACTCGAGCACGTATAGATCGACGGCTTACAACCGCTCCCGGCCCCGAGTACAAGCATCGAGTGGAGCTTGTGAAGCGTTTCTTGCACTTGCGACTTTATGGCGAAGCGCAGCATACGCTGTTCCGAAGCCCTCAACCCGCCCTTATTCTTGGTTCTTTGGCAATAGATGTGTTGAAGCATGTCGGGCGCCGAGTCGGTACGTTGCTTAGAGACTGACTGGTATTGAAGTGAATGCGAAGGGAGGTGCATAGATGAGCGCCACTAGTTCAGGGGCGCCAGTCCGGCTCAGCCGTCTTCAACGATTCCTAATCGGTCTGGCAGTCCCAGTGGCTGCTTTAGGTCAGCATCTCCTCCCTGTTCAGTTATTCGGAGTCACCCTCTACGGGTTTCGTCTTATAGTCCTTGCCACGGTCGTCAGTGTTGTTGGCTTCGGCCTTGTCCGGAGGCGATTGCCTCGAGATTCAGCCTTGCCCGCTGTAATGTTCTCAGCCTTAGCCTCCCTGTGGCTTCTCGGGGGAACCGCCTCATACTACTGGGCCCCGGATGGACTGACCGCCCTACGCGAAATAGGCGATTTGGCTATTGGGATTGTTGGAGCATGGGGGCTTCTCCACTTTGGTGCTTCAACTGAGGAAGGCCTGGCCTATCTAGAGCGGGGTTGGGTGTGGGCGTTTATCCTAACGGGAGCCGTTGCGGCATGGGAGCTCATTACGGCGCACCACTTGTCAAGTTACTGGGCGCTAAACGCTCCGGCCTACGCCAAGGACGGCGTAGTCGCAGCTACCTTCGACAATCCCAACAACTACGCGGCCTTCCTTACCATTGTTCTGCCCCTAATGGCACTAGCAGTACACCGCGCGAGGTCTCTTATGCGCGTGGTATACCTTGCTCTAGCTACCAGCATTCCCGTTCTCCTCGTAGCAACCCGGAGCCGACTTGGCATCATTGCGCTGGCATTCGAGGCAGTAGCCTACCTTCTGCTGAGCACTCGGAGGGCGGCAGTGCGGCAGGCGTTACTCGTTTTCATTCTAGTGTTCCCAATGATCGCTATTCGCGGTATAGACTCTTTGTCTACCTTAAGCGGGCATGATGCCTCTGTAGTCGAACGCGTGAATTTGGTAAAGGACGGACTACACTATCTCTGGCTATCATATGGGCTAGGGACTGGTGCGGGTGGCTTCGAGGTCTATACGGAACGAGGCTTAGGACGATATAACACTAGCGGTATCCTGAACCCCCATAGTCTCTGGATCGAGATATTGTCCCAGTATGGTTTGTTCATCTTTACAGCCTTTGTCACTTTCCTACTTTGGTGCGCCCTGCTTATCTATCGCCGGCGCTCTGTCGCCGAACCGTTAGTCGTGGCTAGCTTAGTGGCTCTAGTGGGGTACGGGATAATGACGTGGGCGAATAGCGCGTACCTGAAACAACCGATCAACTGGATCTTTCTGCTCTACGTAGTCTCCGTGTCTGCGCGCCTTTATCGGCAATATCCGCATCGGAAGAGAGTCAATTCCCCGTAGTTGCGGCGCGTCCAAAGACGACGATCAGGACGTCTACGGAATGGTGTTGATGGTTATGAAGATTTGCTTCTTGTCCTCGATGCACCCACCACTGGACAAGCGCGTGTTCCAGAAAGAGGCTGTCTCCCTAGCTAAGGCAGGGTTTGACGTCACCCATTTGGCACCCAGTGATGGTTACCACCGATGGGAGCAGGATGGGGTAAAGATCGTTACGTACCCCAGACCCGCCGGGCTAATCGGCCGTCTATTGCAGCTCCCCCGCCTGTACCTTATGGCCGCCCAGATAGAGGCTGACTGCTACCACTGCAATGAGGTGGACTCCTGGTTTGTAGGAGTAATGCTAAAACGGTTCCGGCAGAAAATACTGGTCTTTGATGTTCATGAGCACTACCCGAGTACTTTTGCCGAAGGCCGATTCCCACTCCTGTTGCGCTCTCCCGTTGCTGGACTCGTAAGGGCGGTTTTGCGTTCGCTCGCTCCCATCACGGATCGCCTCGTCCTTGCTAAGCGATCGGTGGCGTTGGACTTCACCGGCTACGAACAGCGGTTGGTACTGGTTCAAAACTTTGCGCGGCTGAGCGCTGGCACTACTAAGCGTGAACACATAAATGTTGCAGCTATTACCCTGGTTCATCTTGGGCTGATGGATCGACAGCGCGGGTGGCCAGAACTCTTAGATGCTCTCGTGATCGCCAAATCCAAATCAGTACGGGTTCATATTATAGGTGCGTTTGATGATGGTAGTGAACCCGAGTTTCATGAACGAGCCCGTCACCTGGGACTAACGGATCGGATCCGCGTAGAAAGATGGTTGCCTTTTGAGGAGGCTTACAGTTATCTTATCGCCAGTGACGTCGGTTTGGTGCTATTCCAGCCCGGAATTCAGAATAACGTTTGGGCACTGCCACATAAGCTTTTCGACTACATGCTGGCGGGACTGCCCGTGATTGTGCCAGGCTTTACCGAAGAGGTGTCGACAATCGTGAAAGAAGCCGATTGCGGATTGCTCGTGGACTCCACGGATCCCGGAAGTATAGCTGCGGCAATAGATGGACTGGCCACGGATTTCGAACGTAGGAGGAAGCTAGGAGAGAACGGACGATCTGCGGTTTTGGAGCTCTATAATTGGGAGACCGAAGCGGCCAAGCTAATACGCATGTACACCGAATTGGGCGTTTCTACGTCTCAGGAAAGCAGGCGCAAGGAAACGCTCCTTTAAGCGCCAATTCCGCAAACCGGGGGGTTCTATATGCGAGTATGTATCATGGGTCTGGGATATATCGGGTTTCCAACAGCGTGCGTTCTTGGTCAAGCGGGGCACGACGTCATTGGGGTTGACGTGAACCCTGTGCTAGTGGACAGACTGTCTCTTGGAGATATCCCTATCGTGAACGAGCCAGGATTGACTGACTTAGCACACTCGGTTCTACAATCGGGCAAACTGAAGATCAGTACAGAACCGGAAGTAGCCGACGTCTTCATCATCGCCGTCCCGACACCGGTTCAGGATGATCGCGAAGTGGCGAGTCCTGAGCACTCCCGCCTGGAGTACCGTTACAGAGCTGATCTATCGTATGTCGTTGCCGCTACGAAGGCAATTGCACCCTTTTTGCGGGCGGGTAATCTGCTGATTCTTGAATCAACGGTCCCCCCACACACGCTAGACCGCACGGTTCTCCCACTCTTGCAGAGCGAAGGGGTGGATACGTCAACTGTTCTTCTCGCTCATGCACCCGAACGGGTGCTTCCGGGGAATATACTGCGCGAACTGGTCTACAATCATCGACTGGTGGGAGGCCTCACACCGCAGGCGAGTCGGGCTGCAGCGGACTTTTACCGATCCTTCGTCAAGGCTCAGGTGGAGGAAACCGACTGTACAACAGCCGAACTTGTTAAGTTAATGGAAAACACTTATCGGGACGTGAACATCGCATTGGCAAACGAGTTCGCCCTCGTAGGCGAGCATCTAGGCGTGGATATCTGGAATGCTATCCGGCTCGCCAACCTCCATCCTCGGGTCAACTACCTGCGGCCTGGTCCCGGGGTGGGTGGGCATTGCATTGCCGTAGATCCCTATTTCGTAATAGAGGCTGCGCCTGAGCTGACCTCCCTTATCCAAGCCGCCCGCCGAGTCAACCGCCAAATGCCACTTCATGTGTTGGATCTCTTCCGGCGACTGGCCCAAGGGACAGTCGTGCGAAAGGCTGCCATTCTTGGCGCTTCATACAAAGCGAACGTTGGAGATGAGCGCGAAAGCCCTGCGCTCGAAGTGGCCCGGCTTCTCGAGTCCGAGGGCATTAACGTTGCAATCCATGATCCGCATATTGGGCGCTACGCACACCCGGTCGAGCGTGTACTAGCCGGGGCGGATGCAGTGCTGCTTTTGACGGACCACGTTGACTATCTTGCCCTCGACCCCCGAGTTGTTAGTGGATTGGTTTCTCAACGACTCCTGCTGGATACGCGAGGTTACCTCGATGCAGCAAGTTGGACAGCTGCCGGTTTCCGCGTGGCCACAGTCGGTTCTGGCCAGTATAACATGCGTGGTATCACGCCCGAGACGTTAACGGTTGGAGACTAGGTTGGGACGCTGGTTACTGCTGCAGGAAATCGGGGTTACGGATCGACTGATCACGGCAATGCGGCATGGCCCACACCTAAGTTGGGAGAGAGGAGAACCAACGACGTGGTCCATGTGCCCCTCTTCGGTAGTTCGGACACAGTGCACACCAGGCCGGTGGCATAACGGTGTTCTTCAGGGTGCCAAAGAGGGAACCAAGAGGGACGTAAGGTCATCCAAGCATTTGGCTTGCAGGAGCGTGGGGTTGTGTTTGAAGGCAGGCGCTTACTTGTCACCGGTGGCACTGGCACATTTGGCAATGCGGTCGTTAGAAGGATGCTGGATAGCGGTTTGCGTGAGATCCGCGTATTTAGCCGAGACGAGAAAAAGCAGGACGATATGCGGCGCCAGTACCAGGACTCTACGATCACTTTCTATATTGGTGACGTGAGAGATTACGGCAGCGTGGCCGAGGCTACTGCAGGCATCGATTACGTCTTTCATGCTGCCGCATTGAAGCAGGTTCCGTCGTGTGAGTTTTATCCAGTCGAAGCGCTTAGGACTAATGCTCTAGGAACCGAAAACGTGATCAATGCTTCAATTGCCAACGGTGTGAAGAAGGTCGTCCTACTCAGTACCGATAAGGCCGTCTATCCGATTAACGCCATGGGCATATCAAAGGCTATGGCCGAGCGAATTATGGTGGCCAAAGCACGCCTCGCTGCTGAACGAGGGTGTATATTGTGCGGCACTAGATACGGGAACGTAATGGCCTCACGCGGTTCCGTGATCCCGCTATTCGTGAGGCAAATCAAGGATGGAGTGCCCCTTACAGTTACAGATCCCCAAATGACACGGTTCTTGATGTCCATTGATGATGCAATTGATCTTGTCCTCCACGCATTTCTCCATGCGGAACCGGGCGACATTTTCGTCCGGAAAGCCCCAGCTGCTACGATCGAAGACCTGGCGGAAGCGGTGAAGCGAGTGTTCCACGCTGACAATCCGATACGCGTGATCGGTACGCGGCATGGCGAAAAGCTCTACGAGACCCTTCTGACCCGCGAGGAGCTTGCCCGCGCCTGCGATAACGGGCACTACTATAGGATTCCGGCTGACACGCGTGATCTCAACTATGACAAGTACTATGCCATTGGCGAGACGAGAGTATCGGAACAGCAGGACTACAACTCTCACAACACGCGCCGATTGAGCGTAGAGGCGATCGTAGACTTGCTCCTAGCACAGGAGTACATCCAATCCGAGCTAGCAGGGTGAGCAGATGCTGAACATTCTTGTTACCGGCTCAGCTGGCTTCATTGGGAAGAACCTCGTACATGCCCTTAGGCGCAACCGCCAGTATGTGGTTTGGGAGTTTGACCGGAATTCGCCTGCAGAGCGGCTCAATGAGAGATTGGCGCTTGCAGACGTGGTGTTCCACATCGCCGGCGAGAACCGTCCAACTGACCCCGTTGCCTTCGAGGCCGTAAACGTAGGCCTTACCCGCGCTATAATCCGGGCCCTGTCGGCACTGGGTCGTCGGCCGCGGCTTATCTTTGCGTCTTCGATCCAGGCCGAAAACGACTCCCTCTATGGAAGGAGCAAACGAGAGGCGGAAGAAGACCTACGTCAGTTCGCCGAGGCCACCGGTTGTCAAGTTGTCGCATATAGGCTCAAGAACATCTTCGGCAAGTGGTCTCGACCAAACTACAACTCGGTAGTGGCGACGTTTTGCCATAACGTTGCGAGGGGGCTGCCCATTACCATTAGTGATCCGGCAAGGGTTCTCGAGCTGGTCTATATTGACGACGTAGTTGCAGCCTTTATGGCGGAAATCGAGCGTACTGCATCAACACCCTTCTCGTACGCAGATGTTCCCGTGAGTTACCGCATCACTGTTGCCGAGCTAGCCTCAAGGATTCACGGGTTTCATCAATCGCGGCGAAGTGGTTGGGTTCCGGACTTCTCGGACGGGCTGACCAAGGCGCTATATGCCACATATCTGGCGAATCTGGACACAAAGGACTTCGCCTATAGCCTTGAAACCAAGACGGACTCCCGGGGGACGCTGGCCGAACTGCTGAAGTCTAGTCCCTTTGGCCAGGTCTTTGTCTCCACCACCAAGCCCGGCGTAACAAGGGGAAACCACTTTCACGACACTAAGGCCGAAAAGTTCATTGTCTTAAGGGGAGAAGCGGAAGTCCGTTTCCGCCACGTGTCATCGAATGAGATCGTGCGGTACTCCGTATCGGGGGCGAACCTCCGTGTAGTGGACATTCCCCCCGGGTACACTCATTCCATCACCAACATTGGTGACTCGGAACTCATCGTACTGTTTTGGGCCAACGAAGTCTTTGATCCGGAAAGGCCCGACACCTATCGGCTTGAGGTGGAACGTGAATAAGCTTAAGGTCATGACTGTCGTGGGGACCAGACCAGAAATCATTCGCCTTTCGCGCGTAATCGCTGCGCTCAATGAGACCACTCACCACGTCCTGGTCCACACCGGCCAGAACTATGACTATGAACTGAACCAAATCTTCTTTGACGATCTCGACATTCAGCGCCCTGATTACTTCCTTGACGCGGCGGGAGCTACCGCCGCGCAGACCATTGGTCAGGTCATCGCTGCGAGCGACGAGGTTATCGCTCAAGAATCACCCGATGCTCTGCTGGTGCTCGGTGATACCAACAGCTGCCTCGCCGCCATTAGCGCCAAACGGCGCAAGGTGCCGGTGTTTCACATGGAAGCTGGCAATAGGTGCTTTGATGAGCGCGTCCCTGAGGAAATCAATAGACGCATCGTCGACCATATCAGCGACATTAACATGCCATACAGTTCGATAAGCCGAGAGTACCTACTCAGGGAAGGTCTGCCCCCTGACAGGGTTATCAAAACGGGCAGTCCCTTGCTAGAAGTCCTCAACTACTACGCCGATCGCATCGAACGTTCCGATGTCCTCAGTCGGCTCGGTCTCACGGAGAACGACTACTTTGTGGTCAGCGCCCACCGCGAGGAAAACATTGACTCGCTCGTGCAGTTTAGAAAGCTCGTCGCCTTGCTGCGTGGGCTTGCCGAGTCGTTCGGTAAGCGCGTCATCGTCTCAACCCACCCGCGAACGCGAAAGCGGCTCGAGGGCGAGGGCGTTACTCTCCCCCTTGAGGTAGAGTTGTTGAAGCCCCTCGGCTTCTTTGATTACGTGCATCTCGAGACGCATGCGACCGCGGTTCTTTCCGACAGCGGCACCATTACGGAGGAATCCTCCATCCTCAACTTCCCCGCCGTAAACATTCGGGAAGCCCACGAGCGGCCGGAGGGGATGGAGGAGGGGGCTGTCATCATGACAGGTCTTGACCTTGATAATGTTCTGCGCGGACTAACGGTTCTGAAGCGGCAAGGACGAGGACCCGTCAGAACGCTACGTCGCGTTGACGACTATAGCACGCCCAACGTCTCTGAGAAGGTCGTTCGCATCATTCTGAGCTACGTGGGATACGTCAACCGGGTTGTGTGGCAGAAGTGACGCCACTTCCTAACATCTTGGCCGGAGAAGGTACGACGCCATGAAGATCCTCGTGATCACCCAATATTACTGGCCCGAAACCTTTCACATCAACGAAGTCACTAAGGGCCTGATGGATTTGGGGCACGAAGTCACTGTGCTCACCGGCCTCCCCAACTACCCACAGGGGCACTTCTTCAGCGGCTACGGGTTGTTTGGTCCTTTTCGCGAAAACAGGAATGGTATACGGATCCTTCGAGTGCCCATATTGCCCCGCGGACGGCGTAGCGGACTCAGGTTGGCGTTGAATTACTTCTCATTTGCATTCAATGCATCGCTCCTCCTACCGTTCCTGGCACTGGGAAGGCCGGACGTGGTACTGATCTATCAGGCATCACCGGTAACGGCGGCTATTCCGGCCCTGGTGCTTCGATGCCTCAAGCACGTTCCGTCTGTACTCTGGGTGCAGGACCTGTGGCCTGAAAGTCTGACAGCAACCGGTGCTGTTAGTTCTCCAACAATCTTGTCCTGGGTCGAGCGCCTAGTTCGGTTCATCTACCTTCACAGTGACCTCATCCTAGTGAAATCACGCGGCTTCGAGACTCAGATTCGGCGAATAGCTGGTAGTGCGCCAACTGTTCGTTACTTTCCCGATTGGGCCGGGCCCGCAGATGCATACATCGAGGAGCATACCCCATTTCCAAGTCTGCCGAGGGGCTTTCGCGTAATGTTTGCTGGCAACATCGGCGTGGCGCAGGACTTCGGGACCATCCTGAGTGCAGCTGAACGACTGCGCAGCTATGAAGACATTCACTGGCTCATTGTTGGCGACGGGAGCCAGAGAACCTGGGTCGAAGAGCGCATTCGGTTGGGCCGATTGCAGTCCGTTCATCTCTTAGGTCAGTTTCCCGCGGAGATGATGCCGCGCTTCTTCAGCGAGGCGGACGTCTTGCTTGTTACGCTGAGAAATGACGACGCATTTGCACTTACGGTCCCGGGAAAACTGCGGACTTACCTCGCTAGTGGAAAACCCATCGTCGCGGCTCTGCCTGGAGAAGGCGCGGAACTTGTGCGGGGCGCTGGTGCAGGCATTGTCTGCTTGCCCGGCGATCCAGACAGCCTAGCAGCATCAGTGTTGACCATGTATGAGATGCCTGTCGGCAAGCGGGCTGCGATGGGTAGCCGCGGACGAGCCTTCTACCGGGAAAACTACGACCGGAAGACGCTCCTTACCCGCCTTGAGCGGTGGTTGGTTGAAGTGGCTCATGGAACTTCAGACGGGTCGGCCGCAGCGGCCGGATAGCGAACGAGGAGTGCGGTGCCATGGCGGGGTTAGTAACCCAACAACATGAAAGATCTGCGTGGCCCGGCACCATCCTTATCCGGATCATGGACGTGGTCTTCTCAGTCGTGATGCTCATCCTAACGGCTCCGGTTATGTTGGCCGCAGCTGTAGCCATCAAGATTGAGTCGCCCGGCCCCGTCCTCTTTACGCAGAAGCGAGTGGGCCAACACAACCGGCTCTTCACACTGTATAAACTGCGAACGATGCGAGTAGGAACACCGGAGGTCGCGAAGGAGTCGCTGACGAACCTAGGAGAGTTCGTGACGGTGGTTGGCTCATTTTTGCGTAAAACCAGCATTGATGAACTACCTCAGTTGATCAACGTCATCATGGGTGATATGAGCTTAGTAGGCCCTCGACCAGCGCTCTACAACCAGTACGACCTCATTGCCATGCGTACGGATCTCGGGATCCATCGCATCCGCCCAGGGATCACAGGCATTGCGCAAGTCCGGGGTCGCGAAGACCTATCTCTTGAAGAGAAAGTTGCCTTTGACCGCCAACTGGCGGAATCGCTTGGCCCAGGTCTGTACATCCGGTTACTCATAGACACACTGGTCGCTGTAGTGACCGCACGGGGAGCGTACTAGATAAAGCCTCTGCAGGGGGTTGGTGCGGCGAACGCTAAGCCAACCTTCTCCAGCCCCTTGTCCGATCGGCCCAAATACTCCGACCGGGGGTGACGGGTTTGATCTCCATCACTGGAGCTGCCGGGTTTACTGGGCAGCGCGTGGTGCGGCGCCTAATCAATAGGGGTCTTGAGGTGCGCGCCGTCGTCCACCGGAATGAACAACGGGCGCTATTCCCTGATTGTGGGACGTTGGCGGGTGACGTTTACAACGCTGATTTCTGCCGTGGAGCGGTGCGCGGCGCGGACGTCGTGATCTCGATGGCGCATCCCCTGACATCACCAAACGTCGCCACCGCGTGCGTTATTGAGCGGATCCCCAGGGCGGTATTTGTTACCACCACCGGGGCCTTCTCAAAATACCGCTCTGCGGCTGCTGGGTACCTAGCGGCAGAGGACGCGATCCGAGCGTCGGGTGTCCCCTATACTATCCTGCGCCCGACGATGATCTACGGAGGCCCTGGTGATAGAAACATGCATCGCCTAGTGCGCGTCCTGGCCAAAACCCCCGTGTTCCCCGTGTTCGGTGACGGGAGTCATCTGATGCAGCCAATTCACGTTGATGACCTGGCGGATATCATCGTCGCGGCTGCTCTAGATGACTCCGTGGTTGGCCAAGAGTTCAACGTCGCAGGGGCAAATGCCCTACCCTATAAGGAACTCGTTCGGACAGTCGCCGCCGCGCTCGGGCGGAGAGTGCTAATTTTGCATACGCCGCTTGGGCTAGCAGCCGCCATCGCTGGCGCCTTCGAGCAGGCACATCTGCCGTTTCCAGTCAAGCGTGAACAGGTTCTACGCCTGGCCGAAGACAAAGCGTTTGACACCACCGAAGCGCGCCGGCGACTTGGATTCCGCCCGAGGACGTTCGAGGAGGGCATCGTCCAAGAGGTGGCTGCAGTACGTAATCCTCAGTTGGAGGCAACCCCTTGAACCGCAAGACCCTTGCCCGGGCCACCGCCCTGGTTACGGCCCTGACCATCGGGTCCAAACTCCTCGGCTTTGTCCGTGACCAGGTGATCGCCCTCTACTTCGGAGCATCCGGTCAGACCGACGCTTATCTTGTGGCGATGACCCTTCCCAACCTCTTCATGGGCGTCTTCGTGGGGGCGATTGGCACGGCCTTTCTGCCCGTGTTTTCACAACGTCTGGTGCAGGATGGGGATGAGGCGGCCTGGCGGGTGTCGGATACCATCTTCGCGCTGACCGCTGGGCTGGGCCTGGTGATGGCGGCCTTAGGGGTAGCCCTCGCTCCGTGGCTGGTGCGCCTGATGGCGCCTGGCTTTGATGCAGACACCATGCATCTGGCTGTGGCCGCCACGCGCATCGTGTTTCCGGCGGTGGTCCTGGCCGTCCTGACGGGTCCACTCAAGGCTGTGCTCAATTCCTTTCAGCACTTCACAGCGCCTGCGGCAGCGCCCATCGTCCAGAACCTGGTGATCCTGGTCGCGCTCGTCGGTCTCGTGGGCGTGGCCGGCGTGGGGGTGGAGGGCCTCGCCGTGGGGCTGGCGACGGGCATGGTCTTGAGCGTACTGATGCAGTTCCCCGCCCTCCGGCGCCGCGGGTTCCGCCTGCGGCTTCGCCTGGACTTGCATGACCCGGGGGTACGGCGAACCCTCGCTCTGGTGGCGCCCCTCATCCTCGGAGCCTTGTTCGGTCAGGTCTACGTGTTGGTGGATCGGGCGCTGGCCTCAGGACTTCCGGCCGGAAGCATAGCTGCCCTGAGTTTTGCCGACAAGCTGCGCCAGCTTCCCCTGGGTGTTTTCGCTGCAGCGGTGGCCACCGTGGTCTATCCGAGCCTCTCCCAGATGGCGGCACGAGGAGACGTTACGGGCCTCAAAGATACCTTAGGCATCGGAATTCGGCTGGTGGCCCTGGTTACGGTGCCCTCGGCGGTCGGGCTGATGGTCCTGCGGGAGCCACTGGTGCGGCTGCTGTTCCAGCGTGGCGCCTTCGACGCCGGGGATACCGCCGCCACGGCCGCAGCCCTGTTGTTCTACGCCCTCGGCATGGTTGGGCTCGGAGCCAACGCGGTCCTGGTTACCGCGTTCTATGCCCTTCGCGATACGGTAACGCCCGTGGTCATCGGCGGGGTGGGCACGGTTGTGAACATCACGCTGGACTACCTGCTGGTGGGGCCCCTCGCCCACGCGGGCCTGGCCTTGGCCAACTCGGTGACGGCGCTTGTTTCCACGGCACTGCTGCTGGTGGCACTGCACCGTCGCCTTGGTGCCATGGGATACCGGCAGATGGGCCTCGCCCTGGGCAAAGTTGTGGCTGCATCCCTGGTCATGGGATCGGTGGTCCTGGTCATGCTGGGTGGCGGGGAGACAAAACAGCTGGCGGCGCCCAGACTGCTGACGGGCGCGCTCGGCCAGGTTATCTGGTTGGCTGCGATGATCATCGTGGGCGCGTTGGTCTACCTGGCAGGGGTGCTGGCGCTGCGAGTGGAGGAGGCGGGGCTAATCCGCACAGCGGTGTCAGCTCGACTGAGAACGCGGCAACGGGGAGGCACCCTTTGAGGCCTCCCCGTCTCTCTGATACCTCACACGGCCACTCGCGGCAGCACCCTCACTCCGACAAAGAGCGCCGTGATATCGCCGTTCTTGCCTCGGAGGAAGATGAAGGGCTTCTCCCCCTCGGGCCAGACAAAGGAGTCGGGACCGTAGGGCTGAACGTCGTATCGCATGCCGTCCAGAGTGATGATCAGGTGGTCGTCCTCCACAGACACGCTGGCCGAGTCCCCCTCGCCGGACCGGTATTCGCCCGGATAGGCGGCCAGTGCGGCCGCATCCAGGGGGAAGTCCGGGAACTCTCGGGACAGGGCCTTGGGCGGCAGCCCGGCGGCGGTCTCCAGAGCCATGAACCCAACCTTCTCACTGACAAACCCGTTCAGGTTGGCCAGGGTCACCACGGCCAGGCCTCGCTCAGGTGCCACCGCGACGTGGCTGGCCACCCCCTTGATGGAACCGCCGTGATGAACCACCGCAAAACCGTGTCGGGTTGGACTCACCATGAGGCCGTAGCCGTAGAAGGTGCCGGCGGGAGTCTGCACATGCGGCGTCATCATCCGGCCGATGCCTTCCTCGGAGACGATGCGCAGGCCGCCCGCGAGCCCACCCGTTCGGTAGACATCGAGATAGCGGAGCAGGTCCCGGGCGGACGACTTCAGCGAGCCGTTGGTGTAGATGCCGGCGACGTCCCACCAGACGGGGGCGTGGAAGACCTCCTTACGCCCCCCATCTTTCAGCACCGGGGCGTAAAGCTCCGTCACCTCAGGGAACCGGCCGAGGTCTGCGGCCAGGAAGGTACTGTGTGTCATGCCTATCGGGTCCAGGATGTTTGCCTGGGCGTAGGAGAGGAAGTCCTGGCCGGAGGCCCGCTCGATGACCCCCTGGAGAAGGGCGAAGCCCTCGTTGGAGTAGTTGAACTGCGCCCCCGGCTGACCGAGCAGTGCATAGTCCGTTTCCGCCATAACACGGAGGAGGTCCTCGTACGTCTGAACGCGGGGGACGTTGAAGCTCTCGTCGGTGAAGCCGAGGCGCGCCCGGTTGGGGTCTTTCACAATGCTGTCGGCTCTGGCGCCGAAGAGGCAGGGGAGGCCGGGCAGGCCGCTGGAGTGGCTCATCAGGTGGTGTACGGTGATCTGCCGGCTCCACTCCGGATTCGGCGCCCGGAACTCTGGCAGCCACTTCACGATCGGGTCAGTAACGTCGACCTTGCCCCGATCCACCAGTTGCATAATGGCCAGGCAGGTGACGGACTTGGTGACGGAGGCGACGCCGAACACTGTGTCCAGCGTGACCGGGAGGCCTCGGGCCAGGTCGCGGTGCCCGTAGCCGAGGAAGTACTCCAGCTCGCCCTCACGGGCGACGGCCAGAGCGACGCCGGGCACCTTCTCGTTCTCGGCCAGCTGCGCGAAACGCTCTTCAAACAGGGACCAGGATGGATCGGTCATGCGCATGCGCCTTTCGTGATGGACTGAGATACGCCTTCTTTCCATGCCTGACGCCGGATTCCCTGCGCAGGACGGTTGTTAGCGGGGACGTGCAGACCGCCCTCCACGGTACGGAAGGATTCGACTCCCCCCGCCCGAATTCTTCCAGTATGGACAGGCCGTCAGGAGACTCCACACGCGTTTTGCAGGTTGTCACCGGTTCCGATTGGGGCGGTGCCCAGCAGCACGTGCTCTGGCTGGCGCAGGGGCTCAGGGAGCGCGGCTTTGCCGTGTCCGTGGCCTGCCAGCCCGGCGGCTACCTGGTGGACAGGCTGAAGCAGGCGCGCATTGCCGTGTGGGTGCTGCCGCACATGGCCAGAAGCATCAGCCCCTACCACGACCTTCGCACCTACCGCGACCTTCGGACCATGCTGACCGACGGCGCCTATGACCTGGTGCATGCCCACAGCTCCAAAGCGGGGGCCCTGACCCGCCTGGCGGCGGCGTCGCGGGGGATTCCGGTCATCTTCACGGCCCACGGCCTGGTGTATAACAACGTGGCCATGGCCGCCTGGAAGAGGCAGGTCTACGCCTCGGCGGAGCGGTTCCTGGGACGGTACACCTCGCACCTGGTGACGGTGTCGCAGGCGGACGCGAACGCGGCCCGCCGACATCGCCTGGTCTCGGACGACCGCCTGACCGTGGTGCCCAACGGCGTGCCCGTGCCTCTGCAGGAAGACCTGCCGGCCCTACGCGTGGAAGGGCGGCAGCGCTTGGGCCTGAACCCACAGGCCGTGGTGGTGGGGGTCATCGCCCGGCTTCATCCGGACAAGGACCTGGCCACCTGGCTGCGGGCGGCGGCGCTGGCCAGGCAGCAGATGCCCGTGCTTCGCTTTGTCGTGATCGGTGATGGCCCGGAGGGCGCGGCGCTCAGGCATCTCGCCCATGACCTGGGCCTGGGTGAGGCCATCGTCTGGGCCGGCGAACAGCCGGACGCGGCCCGCCTTCTGCCTGCCCTGGACGCGTTCGCCCTGTCCTCCGTGAAAGAAGGCCTGCCGCTGACCTTACTTGAGGCCATGGCCGCCGGGGTGCCGGTGGCGGCCACGGCGGTGGGCGGGGTGCCCGAGGCCGTGGAGGACGGCCGCACCGGACTGCTGGTGCCGCCACGCGACCCGGAGGCGCTGGCGGAAGCCATGCTGCGGCTGGCCGCATCTGAGCCCGCCGGTGCCGGCCCCCGTGCCCGGATGCGGGCCTTAGGGATGTTCTCGGTGGACGCCATGGTGGACAGTACGGTCTCGATCTATGCGCAGGTTCTGCGGCGGCATCCTGCGGCGCGAAGGGGGCGAAGGTGATGCAGAGTCCAAGAGGGCCTGGCCTCCCGTGGGTCGCGTTTCTGGTGGCCGGGGACGTCGTCTTCCTGAACGGCGCCTACCTGATGGCCTTTGTCCTGCGCTTCGGCCTGGACGTGCCGGCCTTCAACCTGGTTTCCTACCTGATCGCCGCGCCCTGGATCACCGTGGCCATGCTGCTGCTCAACTCCGTCTACGGCCTCTACGATTTGGGCAGCCGCACCTGGAGCGAGCTGCGCCCCTCCGTGGTCAGCAGCAGCCTGATCACCTTTCTGCTGGGCGTAACCATCTCATTCTTCCTCCGCGGCTTCTCCTTCCCGCGCACCGTTCTGGTCCTGGCTGTGCTGGTACACCTGGTGACCTTCTACGTCTGGCGGCGCACAGCCCGTCGACTGGTGCCCGGCCGGCCCGCCCTGGCACTGGCTCTGGTGGCCTCCGGCGCCGAGGCGGACGTCCTGGTACGGCGGCTGCAGGAGGCCCGCCACGACTACCGGCTGGTGGCAACGCTGCCGCCGGATGCCGAAGCGCAGTCCGCGGACGTCGTCGCCCGCGCCGCTGCCGCCGGCGCGGAGGCGCTGGTCCTGCCGCCCTCCCTGTTGGGCGAGGACCGTGCCCTGCTGGTCCGCGAGGCCCTCAAGGCCGGGCTGCGCCTGCTCTTTGTGCCCAACGTGGACGATGTCTGGCTGGCCTCAGCCGAACTGCGCCAGGCCGGTGATCTGATGCTGCTCGAAGTCGGGGCCAGGAATCGAGAGAGTGACGGCCTGAAGCGCCTGTTGGACCTGACCGTGGCGGCCCTGGGCCTGCTGCTGGCCTCTCCATTCATGCTGCTGACGGCCCTTGCCGTGCGTCTGGACTCCCCCGGCCCCGTGCTCTACGGGCAGGAGCGGGTGGGTCAGGGCGGCCGCCCCTTCCGCCTGTACAAGTTCCGCACGATGAATCAGGATGCGGAGCAGGCCTCGGGGCCGGTGATGTCTTCAGGAGCGGGGGACCCGCGCGTGACCCGGGTGGGTCGGTTTCTTCGCGCCTCGCGGCTGGACGAGCTGCCCCAGCTCTGGAACGTCCTCCGCGGCGACATGAGCCTGGTGGGTCCAAGGCCGGAGCGGCCGTTCTTTGTGGAACAGTTCAGCCGCGACAACCCTAGCTATCCCCTGCGCCACCAGGTGAAGGTGGGACTCACGGGCCTGGCCCAGGTGGCCGGACGCTACTCGACCACGGCGGAGGACAAACTGCGCTATGACCTCTACTACGTCAACGCTCGCTCCTTCTGGGTGGATCTCACCATTCTGCTGCGCACGCTTCAGACCGTGATGACGCGGGGCAAGTCGGTATGACCACCGCCAGCCCGGGGCTGTCCGCGATGCGCCTGATCATCGGCACGAACTGGTCCCTGCGGCAGCCGGGCGGCATTCCCTCCCACATCGCCCTGCTGACCCGGGGCCTGGCGCAGCGCGGGATTGAGCACTGCGTTGTGAACCCCGATGACCGCTTCCAGTCCGGGGCCTGGAAAGGGTTCGCGCTGCTGAGAGGGCTGGGCAGCCCGGACCGGGGGCGCGTTCTGCTGGCAGGCATGCGCATGCGGGACCTGGCGGACAAGCTTTCCACAGCACTGTCTGAAGCCCCGGAGCCATACCACCTGATCCACGCCCACGACGCCCTCTTTGGCCGCGTGGCCCTTCAGTCCCGGCTGCCGGTGGTGCTCACGGTTCACGGACCGCTGACCAATGAGACCCGGATGTTCACCGGACCCGGCCAGCGCCGGATTCTGGCCCTCATGGAAGAGACGGAGCGTCTGGCCTATGCCGGCGCCCGGCTCATCATTGCCGTCGATCAGGGGCAAAAGGGCCGGCTGGTCACAGAGTTCGGCGTGGTACCCGACAAGGTCAGGGTCATTCAGAACGCCGTCGACACAGAGGCGTTCCGCCCCCGGGCTCGATCTGTGGAGGTCCGCTACTTTCTTGCGCCGCGCCGGCTGGTGCCGAAGAACGGCGTGGCGGTGGCGATTGAGGCCTTTGCCACCCTTCGGGACACGGCCGCCCAACTCTGGATCGCCGGCAATGGGCCGGAGGAACAGCCTCTCCGCGCGTTGGCTGACCGCTTGTTTCTGTCCCAGCGGGTGCGATTTCTGGGCAGCGTGAACCAGCAGGACATGCCGGGCCTGGCGGGACAGGCGCTGGGCGTCATCATCCCGTCCGTGCCAACGGAGGGCGTGGTGGAGGCCACATCTATCGCCGCGCTGGAAGGTATGAGTGCGGGCCGGCCGGTGTTCGCGTCGGCCATCGGCGGCCTGGCGGAGATCATCCGCCACGGCGAGACGGGGTACCTGTTCGAGGCCGGCCAGCCGCGGGCCCTCGAGGCCCTTCTGAGGCAAGCCCTGGACAGCGACGGAGCAGATCTGAGCCACGTGGGTGCAAACGCCCGGCGCTACGTGGAACGGCATCACAGCCCGGAGGCCTGGATGGAGAAGACCCTGGCGGTCTATCGCCAGGCTGCTAGTACCTGAGGCGTCAGGCAGGAAGGAGAGAAGGTGCCGCCCCGTCCCGCAGCAAGGGGTGGCGGCGCCGGCAAGATGACAAGAGCCCTGGTGACGGGAGGGGCCGGGTTCATTGGGTCACACCTGGTGCGGTCCCTGGCGGCTCAAGGTACGCGGGTCCGCGTGGTGGACAACCTCAGCTCCGGCAGCCTGGACAGCCTGGAGGGCGTGCTGCCGGACGTAGAGTTTGTGGAGGGTGACATCCGCGACGAGGCGCTGATGGCCCGGGCCACCGAGGGCATCAGCGTGGTCTACCACCAGGCAGCCATCGCCTCCGTGCCGCTGTCCATGGAGCGCCCGGACCTGGTGCACGCCGTGAACGTTGGCGGCACCCTGGCGGTGCTGGAGGCGGCGCGTCGCGCCGGCGTGAGGCGGGTGGTCTATGCGGCCTCCAGTGCGGTCTACGGCAACGATCCGGAGTTGCCCAAGCGGGAGGACATGCCCGCTGACCCGCAATCCCCCTACGCGGCAGCCAAGCATGCGGGAGAGCTGTACACACAGGTCCATTTCCGGGCTTTCGGCCTGGAGACCATTTGCCTTCGCTACTTCAACGTGTATGGGCCGGGACAGAGCCCCCGGTCCCAGTATGCGGCCGTGATTCCCGCTTTCCTGGACGCCGCGCTGTCCGGCCGCACCCCGGTTGTGTACGGGGACGGCGGGCAGACGCGGGACTTTGTGTTTGTGGAGGACGTGGTGCGGGCCAACCTGGCGGCGGCCTCGGCCAGCCGCGAAGCATGCGGCCGCAGCTTCAACGTAGCGGGCGGCCGCCCTGTGTCCTTGAACGACCTGCTGGCCGAGCTGGGCGCTCTGCTGGGCCGGGACATCCGCGCCGAGCACGCGCCGGAGCGCGCCGGCGACATCCGCCACTCCTACGCTTCGATTGACCTGGCGCGACAGGTCCTGGGGTGGGAGCCGCGCGTGTCGCTCCGCGACGGCCTGGCCCGCAGCCTGGAGTGGTACCGCGGTGCGGCGTCCGGCGAGGTCACCGCCTGATGGACGCGGACGGGGTGTCCCGCGACAGTCGCCAGGCGGCGAGTTCCCCTGATGCCGCCCGGCCTCAGGTCGGGCCTATCTGGCTCGTTACGTCCTTCGCCGGCGATGTCAGTCACACCGGCGGCGTGGCATCGCACCTGGAGACGCTGCGGCGGGGCTTGGAGGCGCAGGGCTGGCGAGTCCGGGTCCTCACGCGCCGATCGTTCGGCCCGTTCGCCTTCTGGCTGCTCTCTGGCCTGATCCTCCTGAATCGACTGGCCTCCCCGTTGGGCTCGTACCTGCGGGCGCGGGCCGCCAACGTTCTGATGAGGCGGATGCTGACCAGGGCCTGGCGGGATGAGGTCCCGGCCGCGGTCGTCTTCGAGGACCTGCACGGCGCTTCGCCCTGGCCTGTGCCGACACTGGTCTTCGTCCACGCTCTGGACGCAGAGGCGGAGGCCACAGCGCCGCGCTGGCGCCCGCTGGTCCCGGCTCGCCTCACCAGGGGCCTGCTGCGCTCCTATCAGGCGTGGGAACTTGGGCAGTTGAGCCGCATGCCCGCCTGGGCCACGGTGTCCGAGGGTTTCTTCAGCCACCTGACGTCATCGTATCCTGACGCGGCGCGAGAGGATAGGGGGAGGGTCATCCACCCCAGCGTGGATGTGCCGCCCTCTGCCGCATCGGCAGGGCCACACGCGGCCGGAGCTACCGCGTCGCCGGCGATCGCGGAGACCGGCCCGGCGTCAGGCGAAGGGGACGCCGCGGAAGCGCCCTTCTACCTGGCGTCCATGGGGCTGATGGTCCCGGTCAAGAACCAGCGCTTCCTTCTTGATCTGCTGGCGCGGCTGCCACAGCGCTGCCGGCTTCTTCTCCTGGGCGACGGGCCGGAGCAGCCCGCCCTGGTTCGTCGAGCGGCTGAGTTGGGCGTGGCAGACCGGGTGGAATTCCTGGGCTTCCTGACAGGGGAGGCCAAGTATCGGCACCTGCGGCGCGCCCACTGCTTCCTGCTTCCGTCCCACCAGGAGACTTTCAGCGTCTCGCTGCTGGAGGCGCGCCTCTGCGGGCTGCCCGTGATCACCAGTCGCGTAGACGTCCCGGCATCCTTCTACGACCTCCAACTTGACCTTGATGTTGAAACATGGAGGGAGGCGGTTGAGGCGTGGTTGCCCGACTCCGCCGACCTCCAGGCCTTGTCGCAGGCCGCCCGCCGGAAGGTCGAAGGGAAGTACACGCCGGACGCCATGGCGGCCCAGATCCTGTCCGCTCTTCGGCTGCGTTAGGCTCCCGGCAGCCGGTCAATCCGGCGCCTGATGTCCACTCCCCCCGGTCAACCCCTGCCCCCGATGGGCAGGGGTCTTCGTTTGCCCCGGGCCACCCAGGCACGGCACGATCTGTTTTTTGACAATATCCAAAAAGAGGAATCCTCTCGAACAAAGTCGAATATTGGCGGCAGATGTCGTGTGGAGGAGGCGAGCCCACTCACTCGTTCGTTGCCGCCTGGAACCGTTCCGCGCAGTCATCCCTTCAGGAGGTAAGGCACCATGCGCCTGGGCAACAACGTCAGCATCCGCACCAAGGTCATTGGTTTCGTCATCATCCTCCTTGTCTTCACCGGAGCAGTGGGCGTGGTCGGAACCATGGGAATCAACAAGGTCAACGCCGTGGTTGCAGAAATCAGCCAGGTCCAGGCACCGGCGGGCAACCTGCTGTTGAACATCGACCGCGACGCCTACCAGGCGGCCCAGGCCATTGAAGTCCTGCTCCGCGCCCGAACGGACGACGAGCGGTCTCAGGCCATCAAGAACATCGACGACAACACGCAGCAGACGCTGGATCGGTGGAACGCCTACAAGGCTCTGGGCAGCAACCTGGAGGGCGAAAAGGAGTTACAGGCCACCTTTGAGCGCAACCGCCAGACCTGGGTGGCATCCATGGAGCAGGTGAAGAGCCTGGGTCAGGCCGCAACGCCCGAGGCGATTGAGCTGGCCCTCCCCAGGATGCCGGCCCTGGAAAGCCAGTTTCAGGACATGCGCGACCTCCTGAACCAGATGGAGGAAATGCATGACGCCGAGAGTGCCCGCCTGGCCAAAGAGGCCGAGGCCGTGTCAGCGTCATCACGCCAACTGGTTCTTCTTTTCAGTCTGGTGGGCCTTGGCTTCGGGCTTGTTCTGGGGATCTGGCTC
>JBLNCQ010000069.1:0-50960 GCA_050260815.1 Bacillota bacterium | reverse complement strand
GGATAGACCGCCGGGACTCCGGCGGTCTGCTGTATGTGGGGGGTATGTGCGGATGAGGCGTAACCTGCTGTGGGCGGCCGCCGCGGCAGTGGTCCTTCTGCTGACCTGGGTGATCCGGCTTTCTCTGCATCCTGATATCCCGCGCAGCTACCGGGGGCTGTCCAACCCCATACCCAGTACCAACCCCAACCTGCTGACGGGCCACCGCCTGTACACCTTCAACTGCGCCTTCTGCCACGGCATCAACGGCCGCGGTGACGGCGTCCCCGCCGCCGGCCTAAGGCCCCGGCCGGCGGACCTGGTGCAGGAGACGATGGAGTCGTCCGACGCCAGGCTCTTCTATCGCATCAGCGAGGGCGAACGCCTGACGGCCATGCCGGCGTGGAAGGACATCCTCAGCGAACAGCAGCGCTGGATGGTCATTTTGTACCTGCGCCACCTGGCGGGTGAGCCGCCCAACGGTCTTTTGCCCGGCGCCCCCGAGACGAACTAGTCTGACCGTTCGGCCACGGTAAGAGATGAAAGGCGTTCCGCCTGATGCGGAGCGCCCCTGGGGTCTTGCATTGAAAGTGATGCGGCAGGTTACTGGACGATGAGCTTGGCCGTCATGCCGGAGTCCACGTGGCCGGGCTCGTAGCAGATGATCTGGAACTCGCCCGTCTTGTTGGGGGTAAAGGTCAACTTCCCGGTCTGGCCGGCGGGGATGGAATCACTCTTGGCTCCAAACTCCTTGACCTCAAAACTGTGGGCCACGGAGCCCTGGTTGTTCAGGTTGATGGTCACCGGCTCGCCCTGCTTGACGGTGATCTCCTTGGGATCGAACGCGAACTCGGTCATCTTGACGTCGATGGTCTTGCCGGCGGTGCCGCCCGACTTGGCCCCACCGCCGCAGGCGGTCAGGACCACGGCGGCCAGGACGGCAACCAGGCCCAGCGCCAACGCTCTCCTCTTCACTTTTACAACTTCCCCCTTTAAATTCTGAATCCATTGGGTAGTATAGCACAATCCCGGGAAGACGTTGGGCAATGTGGTTCTAATCTGACATTAATATATCATTAACTTGCAAAAGGGAGAGGCAGCAGCCTCTCCCTTGCTTCATCAACCGGGCTATAACACGGGAATGGTCAGGGTCTCCCGGGCACCAACGCGACAGGCCTGGCCGCGGACCAGCAGGTCGGCTCCCACGTCCGTCTCATTCGTGACCTCCAGGCGGTCTTTCTCTGCCCGAACCCGAAGGCGGGCGCCCCTGAACACCACCTTGAAGGAGAGCGAGCGCCAGTGGGCCGGCAGCAGGGGGTTTAGCACCAGCCGGTCCCCGCTCACGCGCAGGCCGCCGAAACCCTTCACCGCCGCCATCCAGGTGCCGCCCATGCTGGTGATGTGCAGCCCGTCCTGGGTGTCGTTGTTGTAGTTGTCCAGGTCCAGCCGGGAGGCGCGCAGGAAGAGCTCATACGCCCTGTCT
The DNA here is from genome assembly GCA_050260815.1 of Bacillota bacterium. Taxonomy (GTDB): domain Bacteria; phylum Bacillota; class Sulfobacillia; order JAMDAP01; family JAMDAP01; genus JAMDAP01. The sequence continues at coordinate 49,498 of JBLNCQ010000069.1, read as the reverse complement.
CCGTACCCCAGTTCGCAGGCCAGGACGGTGTGGACGGAGGGGGACAGCGATGACTCGTGCACCGTCATGGGCTCATAGAAGTCGAAGTTGCGCCTCTTGGTCTCCAGGTCGTAGCGGTCGCCCAGGAAGTAGAGCCCCTGCAGCACGTCGGCCTGCTTCAGGAAACAGGAGCGCAGAATGCGGTCCCAGGACCAGTGCTGGTTCAGCGGCAGGTGCTGCGGGTCCAGGGCGCTGACGGGCATCAGTTCCTTGTCCAGAAAGCCATCCTGCTGCAGAAAGACCTGGCGTTTCGCATCGTAGGGATAGTACATCCTGGCGATGATGTCGCGCCACTTGGCCGTCTCGCTCTTTTCCAGCTGCAGCCGCCGCTCGAGTTCGTGGAACCGGTCCGGCTCCGACGCCCGCACCTGATCCAGAACCTCCAGGGTGTACTCCAGGGTCCAGGCTGCCATGCGGTTGGTGTACCAGTTGTTGTTGACGTTGTTCTCATACTCGTTGGGGCCGGTGACCCCCAGCATGACGTACCCCTTGGCCGGCACCAAGTGCACCCGCTCTTCCCAGAAGCGGGAGATCTCCACCAGCACCTCCAGGCCGTGTTGGGCCAGGTAATCCCGGTCGCCGGTGTACTGCACATAGTCGTAGATGGCGTGGGCAATGGCACCGTTGCGGTGGATCTCCTCAAAGGTGATCTCCCACTCGTTGTGGCACTCCTCGCCGTTCATGGTCACCATGGGGTAGAGGGCGCCCCTGGCGAAGCCGAGCTTGCGGGCGTTCTCCCTGGCCTTGTCCAGATGCCTGTAGCGGTAGAGCAGCAGGTTGCGGGCCACGTGCGGCTCCGCTGTGCTCAGGTAGAAGGGCAGGCAGTAGGCCTCGGTGTCCCAGTAGGTGCTGCCGCCGTACTTCTCGCCGGTGAACCCCTTGGGGCCGATGTTCAGCCGCTCGTCGTGCCCCGTGTAGGTCTGGTTGAGCTGGAAGATGCAGAAGCGGATGGCCTGCTGGGCCGCCGCGTCGCCTTCAATGACGATGTCGCTGTCGCGCCACTTCTGCTCCCAGGCCCGGGCCTGTTCGTCCAGCAGGGCGTCAAAGCCCTGGGAGCGGGCTGCCGACAGCACGCGACGGCCCACCGAGGCCAGGTCCTCGCGGGCGTGGTCCCGCGAGGTGACGTTGGCGACATACTTGTGCACCACGGTGGTCTGTCCCTGCTCCACCGACAGGAGGAGCGTGTGGGCCACGTACTTGTCCCGGCTGCTCCGTTCCGCCGTGGGCGAGACCCGCTGCCCGGCCTGCGTGATGTCGTAGGCCATGGCGGAACAGACGTGGAAGTCAAGCTTCCGGGTCCTTACCGTGAGCAGCGCCCCGTCGGGGGTGTTCGCAGCCTCTGCCTGGTCCCAGAACTTCTCGTCATAGTTGGCGTCCTGGTTCCGCACGTCGCCGTCCAGGTAGAGCGTCAGCCGGAGCGGGCCGCTGAAATTCAGCGGCGTGACGGCGTAGCGGACGGCGCCCACTTCCGGCCGGGCGATGCTGACAAAGCGCGTGGCCTCTACCCGCACCTCCCTGCCGCTGGGGAATCGCGCCGTAAAGGTGCGCTGCAGGTAGCCCGCCCGCATGTTCAGCTCCCGGCGGAACGACGTCACCTCGCACCGGGCCAGGTCCAACTGCTCATCGCCAAAGCGCAGGTCCAGGCCAATCCAGTTGGTGGCGTTGAGGACTTTGGCGAAGTACTCCGGGTAGCCGTTCTTCCACCAGCCCACCCGGGTCTTGTCCGGGTAGTAGACTCCGGCCAGATAGCTGCCCTGAAGGGACTCGCCGCTGTAGGCCTCTTCAAAGTTGGCCCGCTGCCCCATGTGCCCGTTGCCAATGCTGAACAGGCTCTCCGAGACCAGGTTGCTGCCTGGATCAAACGCTTCTTCCACGATGGACCATTGGTTGAGTGCAATGTACTGTTTCACTGTGGGTCCCTTTCCCTGCGGTTTAGGAGCCGGAGCCGGTCCACCGTCATCTCTTCCAGACTGCTTACCACCAGGTCCGCCATGCCCAGCGCCTCCGGCGAACCGACGCCGACGCAGCGCATGCCGGCGCGACGGGCGGCCTCCAGGCCGGCTGCCGCGTCCTCAAAGACCAGGCAGTGCCGGGGTTCCACCTGCAGGGCCTGCGCCGCCAGGAGGAACACCTCCGGGTCCGGCTTGGGCCTGGCCGTTCGGGTGCCGTCCACCACCGCGTCAAACAGACCGGCCAGGCGGGTGCGCTCCAGAATCGTCGCCGCGTTCTTGCTGGCCGACCCCAGGGCCGTACGGACGCCCGCCCGCCGCAGGTCCTCCAGAAACGGCCGGGCACCCGGCAGGACCTCGGACTCATTCATGCGGCTGATGCGCTCCACGTACCAGCGGTTCTTCTTGTCGGCCAGTTCCTGCTTGACGGCAGGGTCCAGCGACAGGCCGCCAATCTCCAGAACGATCTCCAGCGACCGGTCTCGGCTGATGCCCTTCAGCCGTTCGTTCTCCCGCTCGCTCAGGTCAAACCCGAGTTCATTGGCCAACCGCTTCCACGCCAGGTAGTGGTAGCGCGCCGTGTCCACCAGCACCCCGTCCAGGTCAAAGATGCAGGCGCGGATGGGGCTCATGCTCGCCCCCTCCGGGCGCTGCGAGCCCAGATCACGGCCAGCGCGGCCAGCGCGGCTGCCGCAGCCGCCGGCGTGGCGAACCCTACGGGCGCACCCGGGGACGGAACCAGCACCAGAGCCTGGTAGGGCTGCAGGGTGACCTGGACGGTCCAGCCCTCGGCGGCAGACCGAAGTCTTGCAATCTCCGCGTCCGGCCCCAGGCGGTTGCGGAGCAGGGACGCCTGGACGCCGGCCTGTGCCGGCATGGTCACGGAGGCTTGCTGCGTCTCGCCCGAGGTGTTGATGACCACCACGGCGGTCTCCGCGGGCTCCGCCGTGGTTCTTGCGTAGGCCAGAACAGCGCCGCCGGGCGCGGCGGCAAGGGGCACGTACCCGCCGCGCCGCAGGGCGGGCAGGGACTGGCGCAGGGCCGTCAGTTTCTGGACCCACTCCGTCATGGCGGGGTTGGAGCCGAAGGCCATGTCTCGCCGGTTGTCCGGGTCGTTGCCGCCGGGGAGGGCCACCTCCGTGCCGTAGTAGAGGATGGGAATCCCCTTCGCGGTCAGCAGGTAGGCCAGAGCGGCCCGCAGGCGGGCCTCGCCGTCGTCGCCGGCGGCGGTGACAAAGCGGGTCATGTCGTGATTGTCCACAAAGGTGGCCACCAGGCTGCTGTCGGCGAAGACCCGGTCCTCCTCCGCCTGCAGGTCGTGCAGCGTGGAGGGGTCATTTCCGGCGACAAAGACGTTCTGAATGGCCTGCTGCCGGGGGAAGTCCACCAGCGCGTCCAGGCCCGCCTTCTGATAATCGGCAATGTAGGACGGGTCGCTGTTCCAGGCCTCGCCCATCAGGAAGAAGCCCGGTTTGGCCGTGTGCATGGCGGCGGCGTAGGTTGTCCAGAAGGTCTTGGGCACGTGGCGCACGGTGTCCAGGCGGAAGCCGTCCACGCCCGTCTTCGTTATCCAGTCGCGGCTCACGCGCAGCAGGTAGTCGCTCACCGCCGGGTTTTCCTGCGCCAGGTCCGGCAGGTCATAGAGCCAGCCGTTTTCGATGCTGGCCTGGTCGTTCCAGTCGGCGATGGGCCCGCCTTGGTGGAACCAGTCCTGGTGGGCCGGATCGCCGACCCAGGGGTGGGCGGGGCCGGTGTGGTTCACCACCACGTCCAGCAGCACCTTGATCCCGCGCTGGTGCGCCTGCTGCACCAGGGCCCGCAGCGTCTCCAGCGACCCCAGGTGGCGGTCCACCGTCTCAAAGTCGGTGGCCCAGTAGCCATGGTAGCCGCGGTCCTGGTTTTGCACCACCGGCGTCAGCCAGATGGCGGTGACGCCCAGCGACTGAAGGTAGTCCAGCCTGTTCATGACCCCCTGCAGGTCGCCGCCGTGGTAGGCCTGGGGGTCGTCCCGGTTGACGTCAAAGTCGTTGCTGGTGTCGCCGTTGAGGAAGCGGTCGGTCATGATGAGATAGATGATGTCGTCCTGGGGCGGCCGCTGCCCCACGTCCCGCGAAACGCTCCCCTGGGGCTCGGCGGCGTGCGCCGCCGGGGGCGGCGTCAGACCCAGGGAGGCGGACAGGAGGGCCGTCAGAGCGGCCAGAACCAAGAATCGGCGCAAAATGGGATGTCCCCTTTCCTGCGTGAGGGGGTCAGGCCAGCCGGGCGGCGGCAGCCTGCTGCTCCGGAGCCAGCACCATGGCCTGCCCGGGCATCAGCGTCAGGGGCAGCCGGCCGGCAACGGCAGGGTGCGTCTCGCCGTCCAGCAGGTCCACCATGGGCCCGTCCGCCGGCAGGCTCACGCCGACTGCGGATGCCCCGCCGTTGACCAGTGTAGTCAGGCGCCCGGGGCGCTGCTCGCGGCCGGGGAAGCCAGGGAGGGCGGCGGTCCGCTCAAAGCCGAAGAGCGCGCCGCCGGGTTCCGCCGCAAGCGTCCTGAAGCCTCCGTCGCGCAGCCAGGGGAAGGCCCTGCGGATCTGTACCAGCCTCCGGTAGAGGTCCAGTGCCGCGCGGTCCCAGGTCTGTCCCGACCAGTCCATAGCGCCGCGGCAGCCCGGGTCCTGACCGCCTTCCATGCCCACCTCGTCGCCATAGTAGATGAGGGGCACACCGGGGTAGGTCATCATGAGGACGGCTGCCAGGAGGCTCTTCTCTCGCCCGATCAGGGTACGGATGCGCGGCGTGTCATGAGTGCCCAGCAGGTTCAGCAGGTTGGCGGTCACGTGCCAGGGGTACTGCAAGCGAAGCCGGGCCAGGCGGGCGTCCAGGTGCTCCGCATCCTCCTCCCCGCGGAAGAAGGCCAGAAGTGCGTCGCGGAAGGGGTAGTTCATCACCGAGTCATACTGGTCGCCGCGCAGCCACTCCAGACTGTCGTGCCAGATCTCGCCCAGAATCCAGGCCTCAGGGTTGACGCCCTTCACCCGCTGCCGGAAGGCCCGCCAGAAAGCGTGGTCGACCTCGTTGGCCACGTCCAGCCGCCAGCCGTCGATGCCGGCCCGCCGCAGCCAGTGTTCGGCCACGTCCAGCAGGTAGGCCGCCACCTCCGGGTTCTGGGTCATCAGCTTGGGCATGTAGGTCAGGCGCGTGGCGAAGGTCTCATAGTTACAGGGGTCCTCCGTGCGGACGGCGTCGCCCTCAATGCGGAACCAGTCCCAGTAGCGGGACGACCGGCCATTGCGAATGCAGTCCTCAAAGGCGAAGAAGTCGTGGCCGGCGTGGTTAAACACGGCGTCCAGCAGAACGCGGATGCCCCGCTCATGCGCCGCCTCCACCAGGGCCTTCAGGTCGTCCTCGTCGCCGAAACCGGGATCGATGCGGTAATAATCGCGGGTGTTGTACTTGTGGTTGGAGGTGGACGCGAAGATGGGCGTCATGTAGAGCCCGCCCACGCCCAGGTCCTGCAGGTGCCCGATATGCTGGATGATGCCCTTCAGGTCGCCGCCTTGCAGGTCCTCGCGGGTAGGCGGAGAACCCCAGGGGACGGTGCCGGGCGGGTCGTTGCCCGGGTCGCCGTTGGCGAAGCGGTCGGGGAAGATCTGGTAGAAGACCGTTCCCCCGTCCAGCCAGGACGGCACCTGGAACCGGTCGCCCGGGGCGATGTAGGGAAACTGAAACCCCCCGTCCGCCGGGGCCTGGCCAGAGCCCTGCCGGAGTCCGGTCTCACCGAACCAGGCCTCTTCACCGGCGGCGTCCACCAGGTGGAAATGGTAGTGGGCGCGGCGGCACGGCACGGTGGCCGCCCAATAGTCGTTCAGCCGATCGTGGGCCTCCCGCGTCATGGGCAGGAACTGGTTGGCGGTGTCCGGGTCGTAGCGGTCCCGGAAGGTGACGGTGACCCGGACCAGGTCGCCCCGCGCCGCCTGGAGCACCACCCGCAGGTGATCGGAGCCCACGGGGTAGGCGTAGGGGGCAGTGACACGGTGGAAGACGGCTGCCCTGTTCATGGGGTCACTACTCCTTCACCGCGCCCTTGGCCAGGCCGGCGACAATGTAGCGCTGGAGGGCCATCCAGAGGATGACCAGGGGCAGCGACGTGACCACGGCGGCCGCCGCAAATTGCGTCCAGTGCACGGAAAACTGGTTGTAGATGAACTTCTGCATGCCGGGGCCCATGATGAACTTCTCCGGGCTCTGGATGAGCAGCGACGACAGGATATACTCGTTGAACACACCCATGAAGGCCCACAGGAACTGCACGGCCAGCATGGGCAGGCTGAGCGGCAGCACGATCTTCCAGAACACCTGAAAGTCCGTGGCGCCGTCCACCTTGGCCGCCTCGTCCAGGGCTCGCGGCAGACCGTCGATATAGCCTTTCATAATCCAGATGTTGAAGGCGTTGCCGGCCACCAGAATGAGGCCCATGCCCAGCAGGCTATCAATCAGGTCCAGTTTGCTGAACAGAACGTAAAGGGCGGCCACGGAGAGGAAGTTGGGAAACATCTGCAGCAGCAGGAGTCCCATCAGGCCGTAGCGGCGGCCCGGAAAACGCAGGCGGGAAAAGGCGTAGGCGGCCAGGGCGGTGACGAACATCTGGATAAAGCCAACGATGGTTGCCAGGATGAGGGTGTTCTTCAGCCAGATGAGGTAGTCGGTCTGGCCAAAGACCACCTGGTAGTTCTCCAGCGTGAACCTGGTCGGGATGATGGAGTCGGAGAAGAAGGCGTCGCCGGCGGAGAACGAGGCGGACACCACCCAGGCCAGGGGGATGAGCACGCCGATGACGGCGAGCCAGATGATGACCCGGCTGATCCAAAGCTGGATCACCTCGTGCCGCCGCGGCTTGCGGTACATGCGGGCACGGGTCCGGGCGCGCGTCTGGGGCATGGCCGTGGGATCAGCGCCCATGGCGGGCGCCCCCACCCGAGGTTCGCTGACCGCCGCCATCTAGTCCACCTCCTTGAACGTGCCGGCCACGGTGAAATTGATCATGGACAGGGTGGCCACCAGGAGGAACAGGAAGACGCTGAGGGCGGCCCCCAGCCCCCACTGGAAGTGGGTCTGGGTGAGTTTGTAGGCCACGGAGACCAGGAGGTCGGTGCTGCCGGCGTAGGTCTGGCCCACCACCTGCGGGTCGCCGTGGGTCAGCAGATAAACCGCGCCAAAGTTATTAAAGTTATAGGCAAAGGTGCTGATGATCAGAGGCAGCGAGAAGCCGGTGAGCATGGGCAGGGTGATGTGCCGGAAGGAGGACCACCAGCCCGCTCCGTCCAGTTCCGCCGACTCGTAGAGTTCGTCGGGAATGGCCTGCAGCCCGCCGAGGGCGAGGCTCATCATGAAGGGGAAGCCCAGCCAGGTATTGACCATCAGGACGGATATCTTGGCCCAGAGGGGATCGCCCAGCCAGGGCACCTTGGGCAGCCCCAGGCCTGTCAGCGCGGCGTTGATGGCCCCGTAGCCGTCGTTCAGCAGTCCGGACCAGGCCAGGATGGCAATGGCACCCGGCAAGGCCCAGGGGAGGATGAGGATGGCGCGGTAGAGGCTGCTCTCCCGCAGGAAGGGGTTGTTGAGCAGCACAGCCAGGAATAGGCCCACGGTATAGGCGAGCAGGGTGCCGACGGCGGCGAAGATCAGTGTCCAGCCGAAGGCCGGGGCCATCTCCTTCAGCAGGTCGCCGGCGATGATCTCCTTGTAGTTGGCCAGGCCGATGAAGCTGGGGTCGCTGAAGTGGTTGAGGTTGTAGTTAGTCATGGAGATATAGAAGGTGTAGATAACGGGTATCAGGCTGATCACGGCAATGGTGAGGAGCGCCGGGCTCAGGTAGGCGTAGGGCACCAGGGAGCGCCAGCGGGGGCGCCGGCCGGCCGTAGCCTTCACGCCGCGTCACCTCCAGACAAGGTAGTGCGGGGGCGGGAGTCCGTCCCGCCCCCGCAGAGACGTCGCTGCTTGCTGCGTACGGGTGCTACTTCTGCTGGTTGGCGATGCCGTCCTTCACCTGGGCCACAACCTGCTCAGCCGCCTTCTGGGGGGTGAGCTGGCCGGCGGTGAGGGCCTTCAGGGCGTTGGCGCCTGGCGTCCACATGGCCTGAACCTCAGGAATGTTGGGCATCGGGACGCCGTTCTTGGAGGAGTTGATGAAGCCCGACAGGACCGGGTCGTTTTTGACCTCGTCGCTGCCGATGACGCTGTTCAGCACCGGCAGACGGTTGCCGACCTTGTACAGGGTGGAGGTCTTCTCCATCATGAACTTCATCAGTTCCCAGGCGGCCTCCTGGTTGTCGCTCTTGCTGTTGACGTAAGCGGCCTGCACGCCCACGAAGGGCTTGGGGGTGCCGCCGGCCAGCGTGGGAAGCGGGATAACGCTGAAGTTGACGCCGGCCTTCTTCAGGCCGTTGACCGACCAGGGGCCGGAGATGAAGAACGCGGTCTGCTTCTTGGTAAACAGGCCCTCGGCGATGTCGCCGGCGATGGCCTTATCCATGAATTTCTCCTGGGTGACCAGCTTCTGCAGGAAGTCCCAGCCCTTAACGGCGCCCTCGTTGCCGAGGCCGATGTCGCTGGGGTCCAGGGTGCCGCCCTTGTCCTTGAAGACATAGCCGCCGTTGGCGGAGAGGAAGGCAAAGCTATAGTAGAAGTTGTTGATGTCAAAGGCGAAACCGCCGTTAGCCTTGGCAACCGTGACCAGTTCCTCAAAGCTCTTGGGGGCTTCCTTCACCTTGTCGGTGTTGTAGAACAGGCCGTAGGTCTCCAGGGCGACGGGCACGGCGTACTTCTTGCCGCCGATGGTTACGGCGGAGACGGCGACCGGCACGTAGTCGGCGTCGTTCATGATGCCGGCCGGAACCTGGGCCAGCAGGCCGGCCTTCTGGAAGGTGCCCAGGTTGTCGTGGGCCAGGCCGAACATGATGTCATACTTCTTGTTCATGGCGGCGGTGGACTCGGCCTGGAAGTCGGCGGTGCTCTTGAGCACCTTGACCTCGTTGCCGGTCTGCTTGGCCCACTCGTCGCCGATCTTCTTCAGGGCCTCGATCTCGGGGTCGGTCAGGTGGGTAAAGACGGTCAGGGAGACCTTCTGCTTGGGCTGTTCCGTGGGTGCCGGGGTGGTGCTGCCGCCGCCGCAGCCGGCCAGCACGCCGGCCACGAGCGCGAGGACTGCCACCAGTGCCAGGGACTTCTGCCAACGCTTCATGCTTCTTTCCCTCTCCTTTGCTTCTCTCAGCATCCTATGGAAGGATCTCAAGACCGGGAAGCCCGCCAGCCTGCTCCGATCTCGACCCCCTTTCCCGGTGATGGGTGAGGCTTGACCCCCGAACGATGAGTTCGGTCGGCAGCAGCACGCTCTGGTGAAGCGGCGCTTCGCCGGAGCGGCGCACGCGCTGTAGAAGAAGCTGGGCGGCCCTGACGCCCATGTCGAATACCGAGATGCGCACCGTGGTCAGCCCGGGGGAGACCAGCGAGGCGGCCGGGTCATCGTTCACGCCGGCCAGGGCCACGTCGCCCGGCACGTCCAGTCCCCGCTCGGTCAGAGCCTTCAGAGCTCCCAGGGCCACCATGTCATCGGCGGCGAACACGGCGTCAGGCCTGACGCCGCTGTCCAGGACGGCCTGCATGCCCCGGTAGCCGCCCTCGCGGGCGAAGTCGCAGCAGGCGATGAGCCGCTCGTCTACGGCCAGTCCGGCGGCGGTCAGGGCTTCCTCATAGCCCCGCCGGCGGTCCTGGCTGACCACCAGGTCCTGGGGTCCGGACAGGAAGGCCACACGGCGCCGCGCCTGGGACAGCAGGTGGGCCGTGACGGTGCGGCCGACTTCGATGTTGTCGTTGTTGACGGACAGGACCGGTGACAACTCCGTCAGGTCGGAACGGAGGGCGCGCCCAATGAGGACGAAGGGCATCTGGTCGCGCACCAGCGTTTCCACCAGACGGTCGCCGACCCGCGAGCTGCTGAGGATGACCCCGTCCACCTGACGGCCTCGCAGCATCCTGAGGCATTCCTGCCGGCCCTTCTCCGGGCTGGAGACGGCGGCCAGCAGGAGGTTGTAGCTCTCCCCCTCCAGCACCGAGCCGATGCCGCGGATGACCTCCGCAAAGAAGGGGTTGGAGAAGGCCTGCTCCGCCGGCCGGGCGATGATGAGGCCGAGGGTGCCGCTGGACTTGCGGGCCAGGCCGCGGGCCAGGGCGTGCGGGTGGTACTTGAGTTCCTTCATGGCCCGGCGCACCCGCTCCTGGGTCTCAGGGCTGATGCGGGAACTGCCGGCCAGAACCCGGGAGACGGTGGAGGGAGCGACGCCAGCCCGTGCCGCCACTTCGCGGATGGTAATGGCCAAGGACTGTCCCTCCCTTGTGCAACCGATTTCATGTGCAACCGATTGCACGTATTCTCGTCGGGTATGGCAAACTCCTTCTGTCACACGCGAAGGAAATATCTGCCTGACCCGTACGGCAAAAGTCCTGCCCGCCACTAGCCCCAATGGGTCAAATCGCTAGTCACTTTGTGTTATTGAGACGGCGGGAACCGCAACCCTACAATGAAAACGGGGGTGAAGGCCGTGTCCCGCAATGTGCGCCGGACGCTGTTCCTGGGGCATTTCGGCAGCGGCAAGACGGAACTGGCCATCAACCGGGCGCTGGCCGAGGCCGCGCGGGGGACCCCCACTGCGCTGGTGGATTTGGATGTGGTGACGCCCTTCTTCCGTTCCCGGGACCTCCGGCAGACGCTGGAGGAAGCCGGCGTGCGCCTGGTTGCGCCGGAGACCGGGTTTGACCAGGCGGACCTGCCCATCCTTCCCATGTCGCTGGACCGCTCCCTGGACAACCCCCAGGTTCACACCTTCGTGGACGTTGGCGGCGATGAAGGCGCCCGGGCCCTGGCGGGGCTCCGGCGCTTTTTCCCGCCCGGCCAGTACGAGGCCTTCCTGGTGGTCAACCCGCGCCGGCCTCAGACGGCCACCCCGGAGGCCATCCTGGCCTTCCGCGCCTGGCTGGAGTCCATGTCCGGCCTGGCCCTGACCGGCCTCATCGCCAACGGCAACCTGGCGGCGGCGACGGAACTGGCGCAGGTCCGGGAGGACTACCAGTTGCTGCGTGAGGTGGCGGGACAGGCGGGCCTCCCCCTGGTGGCCGTGGTCGTGCCGGAGCACCTGGCGTCCGGCCTGTCTCCGGCCGACTTTGACGTTCCCGTCTGGCCCCTGCACCGCTACCTGCTCACGCCCTGGGAATAGAGCCGGTGTTCCGCGGCGGGCCTGCCGCCGCCTGTTCCTTCCAGGCCCGGCATGAGCCCGGGCCCACGTCAGCTCAAGGGAGGCGTCAGCCGCATGGGCGAGATTGTCATGGAGCGCGTGGTGTTCCGCGAGGATCGCTGCAAGGGCTGCGAGGTCTGTATCTCCGTCTGCCCGCAGAAGATCATCTCGCTGGACACCCGCATCAACAAGCTGGGCTACCGTCCCGCCACGGTGACGGACCAGGAGGCCTGCACCAGTTGCGGCCTCTGCGCCCGGGTCTGCCCGGACGCGGTCATCAGCGTCTACCGCCCGGCCAGGCCGGCCAAGCCGGCCCCGGCCGGAGAAGGGAGGAAGGCATCGTGACCAAGTCCGCGTCTTCCGCCCCGGCCGGCGGCGTGCCGGTTCTCATGAAGGGCAACGAGGCCCTGGGCGAGGCGGCCATTCGCGCCGGCTGCCGGGCCTTCTTCGGTTACCCTATCACCCCCCAGTCCGAGCTGCCCGCCTACATGGCGCGGCGCATGCCCGAGGAGGACGGCGTCTTCCTGCAGGCCGAGTCGGAACTGGCGGCCATCAACATGGTCTACGGCGCCGCCGGCGCCGGCGTCCGCGTCATGACCTCCTCCTCCAGCCCGGGCATCAGCCTCAAGCAGGAGGGCATCTCCTACATTGCCGGCGCGGAACTGCCCGCGGTCATCGTCAACATCATGCGCGGCGGCCCGGGCCTGGGATCCATCATGCCCGGCCAGTCGGACTACTTCCAGGCAACGAAGGGCGGCGGGCACGGCGACTACCGGCTGGTCGTGTACGGCCCCGCCACGGTGCAGGAACTGGTTGACCTGACCATCCGCGCCTTCGATGTGGCCGACCGCTACCGCAGCCCGGTGATGATTCTGGGCGACGGCATCCTGGGTCAGATGATGGAGCCTGTCGTCTTCCCCACCGAGCAGCCGGCCGAGGTCGCCAAGCCGTGGGCCACCACCGGGCGCCAGGGCACGCGCAGCCGCAACGTGGTCAACTCGCTCTACCTGGCCGCGGAGGAACTGGAAGCGCACAATCTGCGGCTCCAGGCCAAGTTCACGGAGATGCACTCCGACGAGGTCATCTACGAGTCCATCATTCCAGACGGGGCCGAGGTCGTCTGCGTCGCCTACGGCACCACCGCCCGCGTCGTCAAGTCGGCCATTGCCATGGCCCGGCAGGAAGGCATCAAGGTCGGCCTGATCCGGCCCATCAGCCTCTGGCCGTTCCCGGACGAGGCCTTTGCCAATTTGCCTGATACCGTCCGCTCGGTTCTCACTGTGGAGATGAGCGCCGGCCAGATGGTGGAGGACGTGCGGCTGGCCCTGAACGGCCGGCTGCCGGTTCACTTCTACGGCCGCATGGGCGGCATGTGGCCGATTCCACGCGATGTGCTGGCCGAGATCAAGAAGGCCGCCGGCCGGGAAGTCGGGCAAGCCGCCGGCAACGAGGCAGGTGTGGCGCGTTGAGCACCATCGTCGATCGCATTCCCGTTTACCAGCCCCCCAAGGCCCTTTCCGACGTCTCCAGCCACTACTGCCCCGGCTGTACCCACGGCGCTACCCACCGCATCGTGGCCGAGGTCATGGACGAGTTGGGCCTGACGGACAGGGCGGTGGGCATCGCCTCCGTGGGCTGCTCGGTGCTGGCCTACAACTACTTTGAGTGTGACATGCAGCAGGCGGCCCACGGGCGCGCCCCGGCCGTGGCCACCGGCATCAAGCGCGTGCGTCCGGACCTGGTGGTCTGGACCTACCAGGGCGACGGCGACCTGGCCTCCATTGGCACCAACGAGGTCATCCACGCGGCGCTGCGCGGCGAGAAGATCACCATCATCTTCATCAACAATGCCATTTACGGCATGACCGGCGGCCAGGCGGCCCCCACCACGCTGCTTGGCCAGAAGACAGCCACGACCCCCTTTGGGCGCGACAAGTCCTGGTCCGGCTCGCCCATTCACCTGAGCGAGATGCTGGCCCTGCAGGAAGGCGCGGCGTTCATCGCCCGCACCTCCACTCACAACCCGGCCCACCTGGGCCGCACCAAATCCGCCATCAAGCGGGCCTTCCAGACGCAGCTCGAGGGCAAGGGCTTCTCGCTGGTGGAGGTCCTGTCCACCTGCCCCACCAACTGGGGGATGACTCCGGTGGAGGCCCTGAAGTGGGTGGAGGAGAAGATGGTGCCGGTCTACCCGCTGGGCGTCTTCAAGGACTGGCAGGCCGAGACCGCCAGGCCGCCGGCCGCGGCCGGTTCAGGCGCGAAGCCCGCGGAAGGAGGGAAGTAGCATGCAGGAGGTCCTGATTGCCGGTTTCGGCGGCCAGGGCATCATGTCCCTCGGCCAGCTGCTCACCTACGCCGGCATGGCCGAGGGCAAACAGGTCTCGTGGATGCCCTCCTACGGCCCCGAGCAGCGGGGCGGCGCCGCCAACTGTTCGGTGGTGCTGGCCCAGGGCGAGGACATCGGCTCGCCCATCGTCTCCGAGCCGGACGCCGCCATTGTCATGAACGCGCCCTCCCTCGAAAAGTTCGAGCCGGCGGTGCGGCGGGGCGGAGTCCTGGTGGTCAACTCCTCATTGTCGGGCAGGCCCGCTGAACGCAAGGACATCACGGCTCTGGAGATTCCCGCGACCGACCTGGCCAACGAGATGGGCAACGTCCGCGTGGCCGGCATGATTGCCCTGGGCGCCCTGGTGGAGCTGACGGGCATGGTCTCGATGCAGTCTCTGGCTGACTCCCTACCCAAGGTGCTGAAGGCCTCCCTGGTTCCCCTGAACATGGAGGCCCTCGGGCGCGGCCAGGCTCTGGCCCGGGAGGGCGCGCCGGCGCGAGCGCGGTAGGCTCGCCGCAGGAAGCTTCCCTGGATGCGGCGCCAAAGTGCTTCGAACAGAGCAGAGCCCCGCTGCTTCTTCACGGCAGCGGGGCCTTTCGTTCTGCAGGGGACGCGTTGCCTTGCGGCACGGCGGCTACTCCTCCCGCAGGGCCGGGAAGTCCTGGGGCCGCACCAGCCACAGGAACTGGTCCGGGTTCTGCTTGGCTGCGGTGTACAGCGGCAGGCCGGCGACCAGCCCCAGTTCGGGCCGCGGCCGAACGGGGAAGATGCGCAGTTCGGGCACGTCGCCGTACTCCTCGTTCTCCTCAAAGACGGCCTCGCCGTCCTCCAGCACCTCGTAGTAGGCGCCGCCCTGCGTCTGGCGCAGGGGTTCGTAGATGGAGCCGAAGGTGCCCTCCACCAGGTTGGCCATGACCAGGACTTCGGGCCCCGCGTTGATGGTGATGTGCCCGTATCCCGGCGGCATGATGACCTTGTCGCCGGTCCCGGCCTCCACCAGGATGACGTCGTCCAACTCGAGTCCCTCGCCCTTGCGGCGCTGCAGCAGGTAGTGGGCCACGCCGTGCAGCACCTCGTAGACCTCCGGGTAAGCCACGGACTGGCCCGGCACCAGCGGGTGATAGTGGCCGGCGGTCTTGACAAACTCGTCGCCGACGCGCCCCGGGGGGATGACCGTCACGTCATAGCGGAGGGAACGCGGCTTCCAGAGTGCCTTCTCGGCCTCGAAACCGACGTCGCGGTACATGTAGTAGAGTTCCTCGGGGCCGGAAGCATCCGGGTCGGCCAGGACATCCCGCACGTCGGCCAGGCGGCGCACCGTCGGCGTCACGGCCGGAAGCCCGCCGGAAAAGTGAATTCGGCCCTGTTCATCCACGGCCAGGGGAAGCCCGCTGACCTTGCTCAGATCCGTCACGCAAGGATCATCTCCTTCTAGACGCTCAGCTGGAACTTGGGCGAACGGCCCCGGAGCACCAGCGACGCTGCCCCAATGATGCCCGCATCGTTGCCCAGTTGCGCGCCGATGATGGCCACGCTCCTGGCCGGCCCGGGCAGGGCCCGCTGGTGCACCTCGCGGCGCAGGGGAACCAGCAGCTGGTCGCCGGCGGCCGCGACCCCGCCGCCAATGACCACCATCTCCGGGTTGAGGATGTTGACCAGGTTGGCGATGGACAGGCCCAGGTAGTGGACCAGTGTGTCCACAATCACCTGCGCCACGGCGTCGCCCTGGGCCGCCGCCATGAAGACGGTGCGTGCCTCCAGCCCCTTGGGTGATGCGTCCGCCAGGGCCTTGATAGAGGTTTCGCGGCCGGATTCGATGGCCTCGCGCGCCTGACGGATGACCGCCGTGGCCGAGGCGTAGGTCTCCAGGCAGCCGCGCCGGCCGCAGCCGCAGAGGGGGCCGTTCTCATCCATGGTGATGTGCCCGACCTCGCCGGCGTAACCGGCGGCGCCCTGGTAGATGCGTCCGTCGAAAATGAGGCCGCTGCCCACGCCAGTGCCCAGGGTCAGCAGGATCATGTCCTTGACGCCGCGGGCGGCGCCCACCCACTGTTCGCCCAGAGCAGCGGCATTGGCGTCATTGTCTACGTAGACGGGAGCCTCGCGGTACTGCCGCAGCATGGCGGCCACGGGCACGTTGTCCCAACGAAGGTTGGGTGCAAAGAGCACTACGCCCGAATCCACGTCCGCCAGTCCCGGCACACCAAGGCCTATTCCCGCCAACCGCTTGGGCCCATCCTTGACCTGGGCCAGCGCGGCCTCCGCGGCCTCGCTGATGCTTGCCACCACTGCGGCGGGGCCCCGTTCGGGCCGCGTGTCGCGGGAAGCCTTGGCGAGGATCTGCCCCTTCTGGTCCACGACTCCGGCGGCCACCTTGGTGCCGCCAAGGTCAATGCCGACCAGCAAGTCCTTCTCCACACCCAGCACTCCTTCCGGACCCGGCGGCTCGGGCGCACGGCTGCACAGGTTCACGGAAAGAGAGCCGCAAGTCCAGACCTATTGTAGTCTGCCCCCTCCGCCGCGGGCAAGCCCCGAGCACGGGATGGCCGGCAGAGGTTCGCTAGGGCGCCGCAGTCGGCGGCAGCGGACCCTCCAGGCCGCGGCGCGGTTCCGTCAGCCGAAACGCGCCGGCGCGGTCCAGCGGCAGGTCGGAGAGGGCCCGGATGCGCTGGAAGAACGCCTCGGCCTGATCGGGGTCGGCCGCAACCGTTCGTCCCCAGTCAATGACGGCAGGCACAATGCGGCCTCCCACCACCCCCTGCCGGTTCACCTGGACCTGCAGTACGCCGGTCTGAACCCCCAGCGGGTTGGACGTGGTGAAGACAAAGTTGCCCACGCTGTAGGCGATGAGCGCTCCCCGGTAGGCGGTGAGCCCCTGCCAGACGTGGGGGTGGTGGCCCACCACCACGTCCGCTCCGGCCTCCACCAGCCGCCGTGCCAGCTTTTCCACCGCCGGCGGCGGCGCCTGCCGGCTCTCCTCGCCCCAGTGGACGGACACCGCCAGCACGTCGCAGCGCGCCGCGGTATCCTGCACCACTCTCAGCATCGACGCCTCATCGTAGGCCGAGGCGATGCCGGGGCGCCGGGGCCCCGCCGCCCAACCTTCCGGAACCACGCGGGAAAAGCTGAGGAAGCCCACGGTCAGCCCCCTGACGTCGGCGAGAACGGGGCTGAACGCCTCCGCCTCATCCAGGCCCGCCCCGGTATGCGGGATCCCGGCCTGGTCCAGGGCCGCCAGGGTCTGCTTCAGGCCATCCGGACCATAGTCCAGCACGTGGTTGTTGCCCAGCCCCACCGCGTCCAGGCCGGCATTCACCACCCCGCGCAGGGCGTCGGGCGCGGCCTGAAAGGTGTACTGCTTCCCCGGCTGCGCCGTTCCGGCGGTGCCGACGGACGTCTCCAGATTGCCCGC
Source organism: Bacillota bacterium (assembly GCA_050260815.1). Classification (GTDB taxonomy): domain Bacteria; phylum Bacillota; class Sulfobacillia; order JAMDAP01; family JAMDAP01; genus JAMDAP01. The sequence continues at coordinate 32,500 of JBLNCQ010000069.1, read as the reverse complement.
GGCGAAGTCGGCTGCGGCCAGGACCGACCCCATGTCGCCCCAGGGGGCGTCGGGGCCGTCGCGCCGGATCAGGTCACCGATGCGGTCGGCCAGCAGGATATCGCCGACGAAGACCAGCGTGGCCGTCGGCTCACTCTCGGACGAGGCCGGAGGCGCGGGCGGAGGCAGCTGCCCTGGCGAAGGCGCCGGCGAGGCGGCAATGACCCGCGGCCCCGCAGCATTTCCGCCGGACGCCGGCGCGGCCCGAGGCCCCTCGTACGCGGCGCAGCCCGACAGCGTCGCCAGGGAAACGAGCAGGGCGACCCATCCCGACAGACCGCGACGCATGGCGGCGACCTCCCTTCAGACCCCCGTAACCAAGCAGGGTTCCAAGAAATATATAGAAGGTGCTCCAGAGCTCCCCCGGCCCTGGTTCGGGAAGGATAAAGCGGATTGCATAACGTAATTCTAAGGGTACACCAGTCGGAGGTAGAAAATGAGGAAAAGCTTGTCGATAGCCATCTGTGCCGGGGCGCTGCTTCTGTTGACGCCCCTGGCCGCCCTGGCCGAGGGCCCGCAGATGGCCGTCACGGGCGGACCGGCTGAAGCCTTGTCGGCCCCATTGGCTCTGCCCACGGCCGATTCGGCCGACGTCCAGCAGAGGCCCGCGCAGGTCTGGCTGGATGACGTTGAACTGAAGACCGACCCCGCTCCGTTCGCCCGGGGCGGTCAGGTCTGGGTGCCGGTCCGTGAGGTTTGGGAACTGCTGGGTGCCACGGTGACCTATGATGCCGAAACCCGGACGGTCCGCGCCAGCCGCGAGAGCCTTCGCGCCGGGCTGGTGGTGGGGCAGTCGCAGGCATTCGTCGGTTCCACCGCCGTGGAGCTTCCCGCCGCTCCGGAGTACGTGGGCGACCGCACGTTTGCGCCGCTCTCCTTTGTGGCCGAGTCCCTGGGCGGCAAGGTGACGTGGGACGGCCAGACGGCTCGCGTAGAGACGGGGCTGCCCCCGGGAACGGTGAGCCGCAGTCAGCGGCTGCCGGCCGCCCTGCAGAAGGTGGTCGACCTGGCCCGCTCCCTCCTGGGCGTCCGCTACCGTTGGGGCGGGACAAGTCCCCAGACCGGGTTTGACTGCTCCGGCTTTATCTCCTACGTGGCCCGCTCCATGGATGTGGAGCTTCCCCGCACCTCCTTTGAGATGTTCACCGTGGGCAAGCCCGTCCCGCGCGACCAGTTGCGCGCCGGCGACCTGGTGTTCTTCACCACCTACGCACGCGGCGCGTCCCATGCCGGCATCTATCTGGGCAACGGTCAGTTCATCCATGCCAACTCCACCGGCGGCCGGGTGCGCATCACCGACCTGGACTCCGCCTACTACGCTCGCCGCTACCTTGGCGCCCGTCGCATCTTTGACGTTGGAACCGGCGGCTAGGTTTCCGCTTGGAGCGGCTCCGCCGAATAGACGGAAGAGAGCAATAGCCCGTGCCGGAATGGCACGGGCTTCTTCTCTGCATACGCTACGTTGGAACGCGACGGAAGAAGGAGACTGAACGTGCATCCCCTACGCCTTGCGCTGCTGGCCGTGTCGCTGACGGTCAGCCTGCTGACGGTGGCCGGCTCGCCCTCAGCCGCCGCGGCCATGCTGGCAGCCGCCCTGGTGCTGGGACTTCTGCCCCGGCGCTGGGTCCGGCGGGCCCTGCGGCATCGCTGATCAGTACCGCTCCAGGCGCACGTTGGATAGAGCTCCGTGAATGGCAATGTCCAGACCGCTATCGGAGGCGCTGTAGCCCGGTGTGGCCACGGCGCCGTCTCCTGCCCCTTCGGTCAGGTCGGACAGGCCCTGCGTGCTGCCCAGCACACCCTTGGTTTCCACCCGAACCGGGACGCCGCTGGGCACCGCCAGCACCACGTGGGACGCGGCCGCGTCCACGGACACCGGCACCTTGCCCTCCGGCCGGCCGAACCGGACGCGCACGTCGCCGGCTCCGCCGTTGAGGTCAAGAGCTTTCAGGCGGATCTGGGAGAGGTCCAGCTCGCCCTTGACCGCACCCGCATTGACCCTCAGGTCCACCGGAACCTGGTTGGTGAGGTGAACGGTCCAGTTGTTGATCCGGGTTCCGGTGCCGGGAGCGGCAAAGCCGCTCCACCCCGACTGCTCAATCCGAAACGTCACCCTGCCGCTGCTTCCAGAGTCTGACCGGACGTTCAGCCCCGCGCCCCAGGCGGTGGGGTGGGTCAGGTCCACGTCGGCCAGCCCGGAAGCGGCGCCATCCAGGTTCAGGTTGACCGCGCCGGCGTTCACCTCAACCCGGGCGCTGGACGTTCCCGCCGGCAGCGCGTAACTCTCCACAAAGCGGGTCACCGGGCCTGACGTGGTGAAGCGGGTCTGAAGGCTGGTGCCCCAACCGGTGAGGCTCAAAGCCAGGACCACCAACAGCGTCACCAGCAGCACGAAGGAGAACGGCACACGGCCCCGGACCAGCACGCCCAGTCCCAGGACGACCAGCAGAACCGGCCACCAGTAGCCCAGGTCCAGCCAGAAGGTCCACGGCAGCATCCCCAGGTTGATGAGCAGAAAGACGACGCCCAGGGTGATGAGGAGGAGTCCCCGGCTGACGCTTCGCCAATCCAGGTTCATCCTAGCCCCTCCTCCGTAATCCGCCCGCCAGCACCACGGCGCCCACCAGAACCAGCAGGAGAGGCCACAGGTACCGGCCCTGCAGGAAGAACAGGTGCGGGAACAGGTTGCGGCCCAGGAAGTACAGGCCCACTGCCACCAGGATGAGACCCGCCCACATGCGGCTCTCGGGGCTGGCTGGCTCTGAGGTGGGCGCGGGGTTGGTGGGGGCGGGGCCGGCCTGGCCGGTGGCCGAAGGGGCCTCCGGCGCATCGGCGGGGCGCTCCTCCCTACCTGCCGCCTGCTCCGCGGCGGCCCGCGGCTCATCCGCCAGAACCCGCGGCTGCTCCGCCAGGGCTCGCGGCTCCTCGGGGATGACCAGCAGGGCAATCAGGTAAAGCAGTATGCCGGTGCCGGACAGGGCCAGCAGCACCCAGATGATGCGCACCAGGGTGGGATCCACGGCAAAGTACTGGGCCAGGCCGCCGCACACGCCGGCGATGACCCGTTCGCTGCGGGAACGGTAGAGGCGCTTTTGCATGCTTATCACTCCTGAAAGTTGGGAACGCAGCCGCCGTGCGGCTGCCGTCTGTCAGGTCTACGCCCGGGCCGCCAAAAAAGTCTGACCGGCGGGTGACGGATTCTCGCCCGTGCACCGGCCGGTCAGCCGTGACTCTAGGAAGCGCTCGATTCCTTGCCGGGAGGCGGGGCGCCGTCACTGGTCCGCTCTCGCCCGGCCAGGAGCAGCCAGAGCCCAATGCCCACAATGAGCAGCGGGGAGAGGCTGGAGATGGGATTATAGGGGAAGATCCGGTACCAGGGAGTCAGGTTCTGCAGCAGTTTGAGGGCGCCGAACAGAATCAGCAGGTAGGCCACAAGCGTCTGCGTCTGGCCGGGCCGGAGGCGCAGCCACGACTCCACCTGGCGCCAGGTGGCCACGGGACGATCGGCCACCGGCTCCCCGGCGTTGATGCGACGGCGGTGCTGCATGGCGTCAAAGATGCTGTAGAAGTAGATCACCGGCCCCAGGAAGGCCATTAGCTCCCCGGTCTGCAGCACCACGGAGAGAGTCACGGCGCCGAAGAAGATGACGGTGAAGGACAGGCCGCGCCGCATCAGCTCCAGGTACATGTGCCCCACGCCCGGCACCAGGGACAGCACGAAGGCCAGGAAGGGGCTCTTGGGGGACACCCGCCGCGGCGGGGCCTGATCGCCGCCGTCCAGGGCGGAGGCCGCCACCGGACCGGCGGCAGCACCCGCATCGCTGGGAGACGCGGTCTCTTGTGCCACCGCCTCTTGCAGGCAGTCCCGGCAGTAACTGCCGCCCGGCAGCGAGACGGCGCATTCCTCGCACAGGGGCTGGCCGCAGAGGGCGCACGGGTCGGCCGCCTCCCGGTCGGGGTGATTGACGCAATTCACGGTACATACCTCCTACCTAAGATCAAGCGGCCCTTCCGGGTTCGCGGTGCGCTGACGGCCTAGGAAGCTCCCAGCAGGGCGACGATCTGCTGGGCGTAGTCGACCATGAGCCAGCCCAGGCGGGGAAACCAGGACGAAACGGCGTTGAGGGCGCCGGGCCCCGCCTGCGCCGTCAGATCCACGCGGCTGTTCAGGGCCAGGGAAAAGCCCAGGGTGAAGACCGCAAACGTGGTGGCCATGGCCAGGGCCCAGTCCGTCAGGCGGGGGACAATCGCGGCCGGGCTGAAGCGGCGCCGGTCTGCGCTACCCTGGACGGCCGGCCGCAGGGGTTCCTCCTGCCTGACCCGGTCCAGCACGCGCCAGGCAAAGCCCTCATCCGGCACATCGGCGGGAAGGTCCGCCAGGAGCTGGTTGAGAGCCCGCGCCTCCTCCCAGGCGGCGCGGCACCGCGGGCACTGCGCCACATGGCGGCCCAGGGCCGGCCTCGCCGCCAGGTCGTCGTCACTGCGGCAGAGAAGCAACTGCACTTCGGCTTCCTGACAGCGCACGCTCGGCACCTCCTCCCTCGGCTTGCAGCAGGAACTCCTTGAGACTATGCTTGGCCCGGTAGAGGCGGGTTTCCACGGTCCGCACGGGCAGGTCCAGGATCTCGCCGATCTCGCGGTAGGACAGCCCCTGGAAGTGGTACAGCACCAGCACCACGCGGTAGTGGTCGGGGAGCGCCTCCAGTGCCTGTTTCAGCCGGGCCTGACTTTCGGACCGCAGGACCTGGTCCTCCGGGCTGGGGTCACGGCAGGGCAACCGGGCCAGGAGGCTGCGGCCCGCCTCGTCGTCGTCCTGGTCCAAGGGCACCGTCTGCCGCGCGGGGTTCTGTCGCCGCCGCAGGCAATCCAGGGCCCGGTTGGCGGCGATCCGGTAGATCCAGGTGGCAAACCGGGCCTCCCGGCGGAAGCCCGGCAGGGCCCGGTAAACCTGAAGAAAGGTCTCCTGCGCCACGTCCTCGGCGTCGGCCGGGTTCTGGACCATCTTGGCGGCCAGGTTGTAGACCGGTCCCCTGTATCGGTGAACCAGGAGGGTGAAGGCACCGGCGTCACCGTGCAGACACCGCTGCACCAGTTCCTCGTCGGTCATCCGCGCCGCTCCCCCCTCCCGCCCTGGCCTGCTGATAGGTTAGACGCCGGCCCGGCTCCAATCCCTTCACCGGACGGCCGGAAGATCTTCGTGGGTGGAGTTGTGCCCGGCGAATCAGGCGGGCCGGGTGCGGCGGCGGCCGGCCACGCGCGCGATGATCAGGTCGGCCACGGCGTGGGCGGCCTCGGGCCGCGCCAGGCCAGCCGCGGCGCGGCGCATGGCGTCAAGCCGCGAGCGGTGGTCGCGCAGCGACCTGATCTCACGCGTCAGGTCCGCTGCCTCGTTGGCCGCCACCAGCACGCCCTCACGGCGCAGGAAGTCCAGGTTGCGCTCCTCCTGTCCGGGCAGAGGGGCCACGCAGCACATGGGCAGGCGGGCGGCCAGGGCTTCCGCAGAGGTGAGCCCGCCGGGCTTGCTGACCAGCAGGTCGGCGGCACCCATCAGCTCCGGCACGCGCCGGGTATAGCCCAGCGTCACCAGGGGGAAGCCCGCAGGCGGACGATGCCGCTGCAGTTCGCGGCGCAGGCGCCGGTTGCGGCCGGCCACGGCGATGACCTGCACGCCGGAGCCAACCATCTCAATGGCCTCCACGGCGTCCATCACGGGCCCCAGGCCCAGGCCGCCTCCCATCACCAGAACGGTCAGGCGGTCCTCGCTAAGGCCCAGGCGCGTCAGCACCTGGGATCGGTCCACAGGCTGCCCGAACCCGGCGTCGATGGGAATGCCCGTAACCACCGCCTCCTCCGACGTGGCGCCGGCAGAGAGCAGGTCGGGCAGCAGGCCGGGCGCACCCACGGCGTAAAAGTCGGTACCGGGCGTTACATAAAAGGGGTGGGCGTGGAAATCGGTAATGATGACCCCCAGGACGGCGTCTCCCAGCTTGCCCCGTGCTCGAAGCGAACCGGCCACGCTCAGCGGAAAGGGATGCGTGCAGACCACGGCGTCCGGGTTCAACTGCTGCACCAGGGCCTCCACCTGCTGGGACATGGCCAGGAACAGCAGCCGGCCCACCTCGGTCCGCCCCACCCGGGCCAGGCGGGGGTGCTCCGCGCCGGTGTACAGGTAGCGGAAGGCCCAGGGCGTGACCTTCAGCACGTTCAAGTAGGCCTGGGAGACCATGCGGCTCAGGATCGGCCGCGCTGCCGCCAGGGGATCCACCAGCAGGGTGACGGCGTTGGGTTCGCGGTCCAGCAGGGCGTGCTGAACGGCCCGGGCCGCACGGGTGTGCCCGGTGCCGAAGGAGGCTGTGAGAAAGAGCACGCGCAAGGGGACTCACTCCTTCAGGTCTGCCGTACACCAGCGCGGCCGTGCCCGGGGGCACGGCCGCATCCCGCGTCAGGAGACACGGGCGATGAGCTCGCTGTACCTTTCGTACCGGGCCAGGTCCAGCACCAGGGATTCCGGCGCGGGCTCCAGGAGCCCATCCACATAGACGTCGACTCCGCCGACCTGAACCAGGCGGAAGCCCTCCGGGTCCGAGGGCCGGCCCACGGCCACCGCGGGGGGAAGGTTGGGACCGCAGCAGGAGGTGACAAACTGGGCCGTCACCGTCAGGGCCCGGTCCCCGCCGGAGCCGTGCTCATTCAGAAACGCCAGGGCGGCGGGGGTTATCTGCAACTGCATGAGTGCCCGACCTCAGTGCTCGCCAAAGTTGTCGTTGGCCAGGTCCTGGATGGCCTTGGCGGCGTCCGCCTCATCCGGCCCGTCCACGGTAACCTCAACCTGGCTGCCGGGACCGGCTCCCAGCGTCATTAATGACAGCAGGCTCTTGCCGTCCACCTGCTTGGCGTCCTTCTTCACCTTCACCGAGCTCTGGAAGGTCTTGGCCGTTTGGACGAAAAGGGCTGCGGGGCGGGCGTGCAGCCCACTCTTGTTGTTGACCTGCAGGGACAGGGTAATCATGATGCGCCTCCCAGCACAAACCTCTGAATCGCCTCGGCGACGCCAAGGCTGGGGCCCGACCGTGGATCCTTGCTGTGCCGCCCTGGGCGCGCCGGCGATAACGCCGCTCACCCCGGCAAACTCTAGCATGTCCAGGTCGCCCTGGCTGTCGCCCACCGCTATAACTTCGTCACGACGCACCCCCAACTCCTGCGCCGACTGCACCAGTGGAGTGCCCCGGGAGGGCCGGCCATCCCCTTCGGTTGGCCGATTAATCCTTGAGCAGCCGGTTGCCCACGCCGCTGATGATGGTCATCACCACCGCGCCCATGGTGGCTGCCAGCCAGCCGCTGACGTGGAAGCCGGACACCAGGCCGGCCGCCAGCATCAGGGTAATGCCGTTGATGACCAGGAGAAACAGGCCCAGGGTGAGAATCGTCACCGGCAGGGTGAGGATGATCAGGACGGGACGAACCAGCGCGTTGAGAATGCCGATGACCAGGGCTGCAACCAGCGCCGCGCCGAAGCTGTCCACGCGGATACCCGGGACGATCATGGCCGTCAGGAAAAGGCCCAGCGCGCTGACGAACCACCGAATGACCAGCCGGGTCATGCACGCGCCTCCTTCACTTGCTGCGTATGGGGCCGTAGTACGCCGGCTTCGGCCGGCAGTGGGTCACTCCAGGGTAATCTCAATCCGCTCGCCGCGGCCCTCGTCCAGGACCTCCACCAGGCGGCCGTCACCGGCCTCGCGGGCGGCCTGCACCAGGGCCTGCAGGTCAATGCGGTTGCCCTGCGCATCCCTGACATCCTCGGGCAGAAAGCGGTTGACCACGCTGAGCAGCGCTGCCGGCACGCGGACGTTGACCGCGGAGCGCCCGCCCTCCGTCACCTTGACGCGAATCCAGCGGGCCCTGGGCGCAGGCTCAGCCGATGCGGCCGGAGGCTCCATGGTCTCCAGCAGGCGGGCGGCCTCGTCCGCCTTGATCTTGCCGCTCTCCAGCATCTTCAGGATTTGCATCCGCTCTTCATTCATCATAATACCTTCCTTTCCGCTTCAGGCAAGGTCCGTGGACAGTTGCGCCTGCGGCACGCCCTCCGGCGACGGCATCTTGGCCATCATGCGGCGGGCCGGCCGAATGAGCAGGAGGCCCGTGATCATGGTGACCACGCCGGCGGCCATGTAGACGGCCGGTACCGAAAGCCAGTCTGCCAGCACGCCCGACAGCCCCAGGCCAGGGGGACTGGCTGTTGCTCCGGGTCAGCTCCTTGACCAGCCACAGCATGCCGGCGTAGGAGAGGACGTCGCCCAGCCGCGAAACAACTTGCCCCAGCCACAGCAGGACGAACGGCCTGTTGTGCAGAAGGCGGACATAGGTACCCAATGGGCCACATCCTCTCGTGTTCTCCGGAGTCTCCGGAGCTCTCCGGCTCTCTAGCGGACGGTCAGGTCACCGTGCATGCTGCTGACATGAATCAGTGACGCGCCGTCGCCGCGGGAGCCCTTCAGGCTGCCGCGCCCCTTCTGGACCTGGTCCAGGGGAAGCTGGCAACTGAGGTCGCCCGACGTGGTCTCGAGCGCTACCTGGAGGCCGCCGCTCGGCTGCAGGCGCAGGTCCACATCGCCGCGGACCGTATGGACCTCGCAGGTGGCGGCGGGGGCCAGGCGCACCGAGGCCGACACGTCGCCGCTCACCGTATCCACCCGCACCTGACGGGCCTGGTCCACGTCCACGTTAACGTCGCCCCGAACCGCCGAGGCCTTCACCGCGCCGGCCGCTACCTTGAGCGTGATGTCGCCGTTGGTGGAGTCAATCTCCGCCTCCTCGCCCCGGAAGCGCTCCACGTCAATGTCGCCGTTGCGAGTGGAGGCGCGCAGCCGGCCGGCGCCGCCGCGGATGTTCAGATCCCCGTGCACCGCTTCGGCGCGAACTTCGCCCGGATCTCCCGAGACGTCCACGTCGCCGCGGATGGCGGAAATATCCAGGCTGCAGCCGCGTGGGACCTTCAGCCGCATGGTGGCGCTGCCCAGGCGGACGCCGGGGTACTTGCGCCGCAGAGCGTCCAGGGCACGAACGTACAGTGCATCGCCTCGATGCTCCAGAGTCACGCCCTCCTCCGCCAGCGCCCGGCGTACCTCGTCGGTGAGGTCGCCGCCGGCCACCAGGTCGGCCCCAACGTCCACGGCCGCCTGATCCCACGTCTCCACGTGGACGTCACCTTTCGCGTTGACCACGTGAACGGGCCCGGCGGTCCACTGCTGCCGGCTGTGGAACTCCACCACGAATGGGTGGGACGTCCATCCCCAGACCCAGGCCCTCTTGTCCAGGCCCAGGCGCGAGAGCTGATCGGGAACCTGCTTCAGCTCATCGCGCACGCGCTCCATGACGCTCTCCAGGGTGCTCCCCAATGTGCTCAGGTCCGAGCCCAGAATCTCCTGCAGGTAGGAGCGCGGCTCCTCCTGCGGCGGCGGGCTGGGCGCGCCGGAAGGTCCGGGTGTGCCCTGGGCCGCCTGCGACGCACGCAGGTCTTCTGCGGCCTCCTCTTCTTCCAGTGCAGTCAGAAGGGCATCGGCCTCTTCCGGTGTGATCTTTCCTTCCGCGACCATGGTCAGGATCAGCTTGCGTTCCTCTTCCATCCGTCTCAACCCCCGTTACGCCTGTTTCAGCAGTTTGACGGCCTCATCCGCGGAGATCTCGCCGCGGCTGAGGGAGTCGAGAATCTCCTTGCGCCGGGCCCCCCGCTCCTCTTCGGCGACGCTCTCCACCTTGTAACCCAGTGCCTCGATGACCTGGTCCAGCCGCCCGCGAACGGTGGGGTACGAGATGCCCAGTTCGCGCTCCACTTCGCGGATGTTGCCGCGGCACTTGATGAACACCTCGATGAACTGCTGCTGCTCCCGGGTCAGGCTGCAGAACTTGCAGAGTTGAAAGCGCCCCTCCACGGCGGTGCCGCACTCGGGACACTGCAGCCGCACCACGTCCATGGCGCTCTCACACACGGGACACCTGCCGGGCAGGCGATGACGATCCATACGATCAGCCTCCTCCAAGCGGTTGGGCGTGGGCCGCGAATTCTAGTACATGCGAGTCTGGCCTGACAGCTCCCGGTAGCGGTTGAGCACCGCTTCCCGGGTCAACTGGACCTGGCGCTCCGCGGTCAGGCGCCTGACCTTGCCCTCTGCCGGACTGTCCTGCGATGCGCGCAGAACCTGAACACGGATCTGATAGTTGCCGACCATCAAGACCACACTGCACTCCTCCTCGGCTGCCGTCGAATCGGCCAGTCCATTAAATTGTTTAATTCGGAGCTTAAATATATTGAGGTTCCTTCGCGACTTCCACTATGTACCCGCCCAACCAGTTTGTCAAGGTGATCATTAATCTTTTTGAGTTCCGACTTGAAATCGTTCATCTCGTGAATCAGGGCCTGCCGGATTTTCCAGAGACAGGGAACGTGCCCAATCGACATGGCTGTCCCCTTATAATGAAGAAGGACGCCGATTGGTGAGGGAGGTGCCCCGTGGTGGACCCCGCGCAGGTTGTGCTGTCATCCTCGCCCGCCGCTGCGCCGGCATGCGGCCATGTTGGGCGCCTGTTCCTCAAGACCCTGGTGCCCACGGACCGCCGCACCGCGGCGGGGCGCGCGGCGTTCAGCGTTGCCCTGGAACTGACCCCCGGAGCCGGGCCGGGGAACCTTCTGCCGCGTGTGATGTCCAGCCTGCTCTTCACCCTGAACGAAGAAGTGGTGGGCGTTATTGCCGAGGTCACACCGTCCGCAGACGACCGCCCGCGTTCGCTGTTCGCCACGGAAGATCCGGAGAGCCTGTGCTGGATCATTGCACAGCACTGGTGCCAGGATCGGCGTGTGGTCTTTCACGTGCTGCCCATGAAGGCCTACCGGCGTGCCGTCTCCGCCCTGTGCGAAGGAGCCCGCGTGGAGCCGTCCCTCGTCCTCATGCGGGTGGTCCAGAACCGGAACCGGTCGGGCCTGATTGTCAGGGGTTCGGCTCTCAACGCGGTGCGCGCTCGCGAACAGGTTCGCCGCTTGTGCGTCCAGCAGGGCCTGGAACTGGTCCTGTGAATCAGCCCCCGCCTCCCCCCGCCGCATGCCAAAAGCGGACGCCCACCGGGCGCCCGCTTTCTTTCTGTCGTCGTAACAGGTCGCGGAATCAGCCTGCGTCCTCACCCGCCGGCCGCGCCACCGCGTAGCCGGTGCGAATCACCAGCCGCAGGCCCGGAAGGCGGCTGAGCCAGCCGAAGGCCTCAAGGGCGCCGTGGGTGGCGGGCCCCACCAGCAGGACGCCGATGACGGTGCCCCAGCCCACCGGTCCGCCCAGTAGCCATCCCACGCCGAGGACCGACCCCTCCATGATCGTGCGCACCAGGGCCACAGTGCGGTGGGTGCGCCGCGTCAGCACCAGCATCAGCGAATCTCGAGGGCCGGCGCCAAGGCCGGCGGACAGGTAGAAGCCGGTGCCGGCGCCCAGAAGCAGGTAGCCGGCGGTCACCTGCACCAGGGCCGCCAGGAACGACTGAGGCTGCGGCGCGATGCCCAGGCGGGCGATCCAGTCGATGAAGACGCCAATCAGGACCATGTTCAGAATGGTGGCCAGGCGGGGGCGAACCCCCAGAGGCCAGGTTACCGCCACAATGATCAGACCGATCAGTTCCGAGACCTGACCCAGGGTCAGGCCCGTGCGGCCTGCCACGCCCAGGTGGAAGACGTCCCAGGGGCTGACGCCCAGCCCAGCCTGAACGGTGGTCTGGACGCCCGCCGCCAGTACAAAGAAGCCGGCGATCATGTAAGCATAGCGGGCCGTCATCAGGGTTATCTGCCGCAGGCTCATGGGCCTAGTACCTCCTTCAGTCTGTCGCGGGCGGGGGTAAACGCGGGGTCCAGCGAAAGCGCCCGCTGAAACGCCGCCACCGCGTCGGCGGGGCGGCCGGAATGGGCATAGGCCAGGCCAAGGTCATAGTGGGCGACTGCCCAGTCCGGCCGGCCGGCCACGGCCGCTTCGAAAGCCGGCACGGCCTCCTGCCAGCGGTCGGCGTTGGCCAGATCGATTCCGCTGTTAAAGGCCACGTACCATCCCGGCGGCCGGGTCCCCTGAATGGCGCCCGCCACCAGCAGCGCGGCCAGGACGGCACCCATCCAGCGGGGAAGAAGCGGACGGCGGGCCGGCAGGCCAATGACCGCGGCCGCCGCCATGCCGCCCGCCAGACCGCCCAGGTGGGCCCAGTTATTGATGCCCGGGGCCACCAGGCCGTAAGCCAGGTTGATGGCGATAGGCACCAGCACGGACCGCCAGAACGACGGGCGCAGGTGCCGGCGGTGCGCCAACCCGAAGACCACCAGAGCGCCGAAGAGCCCAAAAATGGCGCCCGAAGCCCCCACGGACGGGACAAACGGATCGCCCGCCAGGAGAAAGAGCACATTTCCCGCCAGGCCGGCCGTCAGGTAGATGCCCAGGAAGCGCAGGCGGCCGAAGAACCGCTCGACGACAGGCCCCAGGCTGTACAGAGCCCACATGTTGAAGGCCAGGTGCGTCAGGCCGGCGTGCAGAAAGAGCGGTGTGAACAGGCGCCACCAGTCTCCGCTCCAGACGGCGGCGGAGGTCTGCGCCCCAAAGCGCATGAGCACGGAGGTATCCGTGGCGCCGCCGGCCAGGGTCATCAGCAGGAGGACGGCGGTATCAATGCCCACCAGGGTGTAGGTGACCCAGGGGCGCCAGCGGTCGGGCTCAGGCGGAGGGTCCGGCCATGGCGGTTCCGGGGGCTGCCTGTCTTCTTCCGCCCACGGGTCCGTTGGATCATCAGGTGGAATGGCGTCCACCCCCCACGTGGTCCTTGATCACGTCGGCCAGATCCGGCCCTATGCCCTCCACCTGGGCAATCTCCTCCGGGGTGGCCCGCCGGATGGCGGCTACGGAGCCGAAGTGACGCAGAAGGGCCTTGCGCCTGACCGGGCCGACGCCGGGAATGTCGTCCAGCGCCGAGTGCGTGGCGGCGCGGGCGTGCAGCTTGCGGTGGTAGGTGATGGCAAAGCGGTGGGCCTCATCCCGCAGGCGCTGCAGCAGGTGCAGGGCGTGGGAACCGCGCGGGAGGATGATGGGGTCGGGCTGCCCCTCACGGTACAGCTCTTCATTTTCCTTGGCCAGACCGAAGGTGGGGATATGTTCAAGCCCCAGCGCGCGCAGGACCTCCCTGGCGGCGTTGAGCTGGCCCTTGCCGCCGTCGATGATCAGCAGGTCGGGGAAGTCGGCGAATTTGGCTTCGTTCTTGGCTTCAGACGATCTTAGGAGGCCGGCGTCCGCCAGGGCCGCCCGCTCGTCCAGGCCCTTCCGGAACCGGCGGCGGATGACCTCGGCCATGGAGAGGAAGTCGTTGTTGCCCATGCCATGCTGGATCTTGAAGCGGCGGTAATCGGACTTCTTGGGGCGGCCGCCCTCGAAGACCACCATGGAGGCCACGACCTCGCTGCCCTGCGTGTGGCTGATGTCAAAGCACTCCATGCGTACCGGCGGGTGGGGCAGGTCCAACGACTCCTGCAGGTCGGCCAGTCCCTGGGCCGTCGCCTCCAGGTCCCGGTCCTGCTGGGCGCGCCGCTCCTCCAGCACCAGGCGGGCATTGTCCGCCAGCATGTGGAGCAGGTCCTTCTTCTCGCCCCGCTGCGGCCGGTGCAGGTGCACCGGGCCGCCGCGCCGTTGCCGCAAAAACTCCTCAATGACCGCCCGGTCTTCCGGCATCTCCTGGACCAGGATTTCGCGCGGCAGGAACGTGGCTTCGTGGTAGAACTGCGGCAGGAAGGCGTCCATGATCTCGGGTCCGGTCAGGTCGCCGGCGCCGGGCAGGATGAAGTGCTCCCGGCCCATCAGCTTGCCGCCGCGGATAAAGAAGACCTGCACGCAGGCGTCGCTTTCGTTCTGGGCAAAGCCCACGGCGTCCTGGTCCTCCAGCGTAACCGAAGCAATCTTCTGCTGCTGAGTCACAAACTCCACGGCCTTGAGCTGGTCCCGCAGCTCTGCCGCGCGCTCAAACTGAAGCTGCTCGGCCGCCTCCTCCATTCGCCGGCGCAGTCGGCGCACCAGGTCGTCAGACTTGCCTTCTAGGAAGAGAGTGAGGTCGCGGACGGCCTGGTCGTATTCGGCACGGCCGCCAAAGTCCTTGATGCAGGGGCCCAGGCACCTGCCGATGTGGTACTGAAGGCAGGGCCGAGTGTGGGCCTCCACCCGGTTGCAGGTGCGCAGCGGGAACAGGCGCCGCGACAGTCTGAGGGTATCCCACATCGCGGTGGTGGTGGTGTAGGGGCCAAAGTACCTGGCTCCGTCCTTCTTCACCTGACGCGCCACCATCAGGCGCGGCCACCTGTCCTGCACCGTCAGTTTGAGGTAGGGGTAGTTCTTGTCATCCCGCAGGCGGATGTTGTATTTCGGCTTGTGCTTCTTGATAAGGTTGGACTCAAGGATGAGCGCCTCGACTTCCGTGTCGGTGGTCATCAGCTCGATGTCCGCAATTTGCGAGACCATGGACAGCACCTTGGCCGTCAGGCTGCGCGACGACTGGAAGTACTGCCGCACCCGGTTCTTGAGGGACCGGGCCTTGCCAATGTAGATGATCTTCCCTTCCTGGTTCTTCATCATGTAGACGCCGGGCTTCTCCGGCAGCAGTTTCAGCTGCTCCGACAGCGGTATGCGCTCCATCCGTGTCCCCCCTTTCCTAGGGCCGGGCGACGTTTTCCCAACCCCCGTCCGGCCGCGTTCCGCTCCAGCCGGGACTCGCAACAGCACATCATCCCGATTATAGCACGCCACTGCATAACGCTTTCGCCGCCGGGCAACCTTGCCACTGGAGGCGATGCGCTGTGTCCATCAACCTGAATCATACCAAGGCCCTGGTAACCAAATTCGGTCTGATGAGCGTGCTGCTGGCCGCCACACTGCCCTGGGCAGGCTACTGGCCCTGGCGGCACCTGGCCGTGGCGGCGGCCGTGCTGACAGTCTCCCTGTACATGAGCGGCGACCTGTACGTTTTCCCCCATATGGGCAACCTGGTGGCCTCCGTGGCCGACGGGTTCATGGCGGCCTTCCTGCTGTACGGGCTGCAGTTCGTGCTGCCCGGGTCGCGGGTGGGCCTGGGTCGGGCCCTGGCCGCGGGCGCGCTGGTCGGCGTGGTGGAGTTCTTCTACCATTCCTTCCTGAAGCGGCTGGACGTGGTGGCCAACGAGGCGCCCCAGGTGATGCCCAAGACCTGGGAGCGCGCCCTGGGCCACTGGCTGGCGGGCGGCGATCACCCGCCGGAGCCCAAGGACCCGGCCCCCCATCCGGAATACGTGGGCATGGAGCGGCCGTGAGGCCTGGAATGTTCGGGCCCCCACCTTGACGGTGGGGGCCCGATGCGTCTACGATAGCCAACCTCTCCGCCGGGAGCCCGTCACTTCCGCCATGCCTCGGCGGAGGCGCTGACTTCCCACGCGGGTCAGGGCCATGCCTGCCAGCAGCATGACAGCGCCCGGCAGGACTTGCTGCGCTAAGGGCCGCCAGTTCACCGCCCGTCACCTCCCGGGCCTAGTATGATCCGCTCTGCTGGGTCCCTTACCCATCACCTTTTGGCAGCCATCTGCTGCCTCTACAGGGCGTCGACAGGGCAACAGGAGGTGGACGAATTGACAGCATAAGGTGACCTGTGAGCTGTGGGGCGCGTTCCCACGACTGCAATTGGCGGCAAGAGGTGGCGCTATTGACAACAAGAGGTGACCGGCAGACAATAAGGGTAGGGCACCTGCTGTCACAGGGCCCTACCCGGAAGTGGACGGCGCAGTCCAGTTTCTACAACCTGAGACCGTTAGATCCAGGCGAGAGGACCTTTGTACGAGGTCCTTTCGCTATTTCTTGGGCTTTCTGTTGCGACTGTTGATATGCGCAGCCAGGATAGTGGCTGCGGCAGAGATCAGCGCTACAATGACCGCTACAATATCGTGCTGCGTACTTCTCACCTCCCGCTAACTGCGCCGTCCGGCAAAGCGGGAGGAGACTGCCTCACTGCATGGCAGGTCATCGACTTCCAAGAACAAGTGTACGAGAACGAGGGACCGGGGCCAACGAGCGGCTACAGCAACGAACTCCTGAATCCAAGCTCATGCTCCCTGAAGCGCCTTTATCCGGAGGAACCGCCAGAACGCTCATAACCTGGGGACCATTCGACACGCCCGAGCCGACGTGATAGCGGGTGCCTACCCGGCACGGTCTCCCGCGGCGCGGGCGCGGCGCCGCGGCTTCTTCTCCGCCGGCTCCTCCTTGCCCAGGTCCCGTCCCGCCTTCTCCAGCACACGGCGCAGGAAGTGGCCGGTGTAGGACCGGGGGCTGCGGGCCACCTGTTCCGGCGTGCCGACGGCGATGACCTCGCCGCCCCGGTTGCCGCCCTCCGGTCCCAGGTCGATGATGTAGTCCGCCGTCTTGATGACGTCCAGGTTGTGCTCGATGACCAGCACGGTGTCGCCCGCATCCACGAGGCGCTGGAGGACCTCCAGCAGCTTGTGGATGTCGGCGGTGTGCAGGCCGGTTGTGGGCTCGTCCAGGATGTAGAACGTCTTGCCGTTGGACCGCCGCGACAGCTCCGTGGCCAGCTTGACTCGCTGCGCCTCGCCGCCGGAGAGCTGGGTGGCCGGCTGGCCCAGCTTGATGTAGCCCAGGCCGACGTCCTGCAGCGTCTTCAGCTTGCGGTAGATGCGGGGGATGGGGTGGAAGAACTCCGTGGCCTCATCCACGTTCATATCCAGGACGTCGGCGATGGTCTTGCCCTTGTAGTGGACCTCCAGGGTCTCGCGGTTGTAGCGCTTGCCCTTGCAGACCTCGCACGGCACGTAGACGTCCGGCAGGAAGTGCATCTCAATTTTGATGATGCCGTCGCCCGAGCAGGCCTCACACCGCCCCCCCTTGACGTTGAAGGAGAAGCGGCCGGGCCGGTAGCCCCGCATCTTGGCGTCGGGGGTGCTGGCAAAGACCTCGCGGATGAGGTCGAAGACGCCGGTGTACGTGGCCGGGTTGGAGCGCGGCGTCCGCCCGATGGGCGACTGGTCGATATCAATGACCTTGTCCAGATAGTCCAGGCCCAGCAGCTCATCATGGGCGCCCGGCTTGCTGCGGGCGCCGTTGAGCGTGGAGGCCAGCCGCTTGTGCAGAATCTCGTTGACCAGCGTGGACTTGCCGGAGCCGGAGACACCGGTGACGCAGATAAAGAGGTTGAGCGGGAAGCGGACGGTGATGTCCTTGAGGTTGTTCTCGCGGGCGCCGCGCAGTTCCAGCCACTTGCCGTTCGGCTTGCGGCGCACTTCGGGAACGGGGATGGTCTTGCGGCCGGACAGGTAGTCGCCGGTGATGGACTCCTTGGAGGCCATGATGGCCTCCACCGTCCCGGCGGCGACGACGTGCCCTCCGTGGACGCCGGCCCCCGGTCCGATGTCGATGATGTAGTCCGCCGCCAGCATGGTGTCCTCGTCGTGCTCTACCACCAGCAGCGTGTTGCCCACGTCGCGAAGCTGCTTGAGGGTGGCCAGCAGGCGCTCGTTGTCACGCTGGTGCAGTCCGATGCTGGGCTCATCCAGGATGTAGAGCACACCCATCAGCTGGGACCCAATCTGCGTGGCCAGGCGAATGCGCTGCGCCTCGCCGCCGGAGAGCGTTCCGGACGCCCGGTCCAGGGTCAGGTAGTCCAGGCCCACGTTGACCAGGAAGCCCAGCCGCTCGTTAATCTCCTTCAGCACCTGGCGGGCAATGGTCAGCTCCCGCTCCGTCAGGTCCAACGTGGTGAAGAACTCGCGGGCCTCCAGCACCGTCAGGTGGGTGGCTTCCGAGATGTTCTTGCCGCCAATGCGAACCGCCAGCACCTCGGGCTTCAGGCGTGCGCCGTTGCACACCGGGCAGACCCGGCTGCTCATGTACTCCTCGATGCGCTCCTTGCTCCACTCGCTGGAGGTCTCGCGGTACCAACGCTCCAACTGCTTGATGACGCCGTCATAGTGAACCTCATAGGTGGCCGTGACCCCTTTGGAGGTCTCATGGCGCACCTTGATCTTCTGTCCGGCCGGGAGCCCATACAGGATGATGTCCTGGTGTTCGCGACTCATCCTGTTCCACGGGACGTCCAGCGGCACGCCCATCTGTCTGTGCAGGGCCGACAGCAGGTTGGGATACCAGTTGGAGGTGCTCTGCGCCCAGGGCGCCACAGCACCTTCCTCCAGGGTCCGCCCCTTGTCCGGGATGACCAGGTCCGGGTCCACCTCCAGGTTGGCTCCCAGGCCGGAGCAGGAGGGGCAGGCACCGTAGGGGCTGTTGAAGGAGAACATGCGGGGGGCCAGTTCGTCGATGCTGACGCCGCAATCCGGGCAGGCCAGCGCGGCGGAGAACAGAACGTCCTGCCCCGGCCCTTCCTTGCTGAGGACGTTGACGGTCAGCAGGCCGCCGGACAGGCCCAGGGCCGTTTCAAAGGAGTCCGCCAGACGCTTGTCGATGTCGGGCCGGACCACAAGCCGATCCACGACCACTTCAATGGTGTGCTTCTTGTTCTTCTCCAGGGGGATGGACTCCGTGGCCTCATGGACCTCGCCGTCCACCCGGACGCGGACGTAGCCGCCGCGGCGGACCTCTTCCAGCACCTTCTCATGCTCCCCCTTGCGCCCGCGCACCAGCGGCGCCAACACCTGGATGCGAGTGCCCTCCGGCAGGGTGAGCACCTGGTCCACCATCTGCTCTACGGTCTGGCTGGTGATGGGCTTACCGCACTTGTGGCAGTGAGGCCGGCCGATGCGGGCATAAAGCAGACGCAGGTAATCATAGATTTCCGTCACCGTGCCCACGGTGGACCGCGGGTTACGGCTGGTGGTCTTCTGATCGATGGAGATGGCCGGGCTGAGGCCTTCAATATAGTCAACATCCGGTTTGTCCATCTGCCCCAGGAACTGGCGGGCGTAGGCGGAGAGCGATTCCACGTAGCGCCGCTGCCCCTCAGCGTAGATGGTGTCAAACGCCAGGCTGGACTTCCCCGAGCCGGAAAGGCCGGTGAGGACGACCAGCCGGTCGCGGGGAATCTCCACGTCAATGTTTTTCAGGTTGTGCTCGCGTGCCCCGCGGACGACGATTTTGTCCTTTGCCACGTGCTGTCCTCCACTCCCGAAGGGCGGGCCCCATTCCGGGCGGCCTAAGGGCCATTCCACTAGATGAAAAAGGGCCGCCGCTGCGGCATTCGACCAAGATTATAACACATCGGGAAGAGCATCTCCGTCACATCCAGATTATACCCGAAGCGAACAGGCGTTTGTCAATCGAACAGAGGCGGATACAGGCAGAGACGGCGGGGGGCACCCGCCGTCCCGGCCGGCAAAGTCGCGCATTCATGCGCAGTTCTCATCCGGCGCGTCATACTGTCGCCGCAGCCTGAGCCGCCTGGACGAGAAGGCCCTCGGCGCGCAGCAGGGCGGCGAGGAGCGACTGAAGGACGCTCAAAGATGCCACAGCCTGACCGGGTTGAGGCGGGAAGATGAGCGGGGCGGCGATGGGAATCGAGCGGATGATCTCCAAGGCGAGGTTGATCTGGACTATGGCTTGCTGTATCAGCGTGATGAAGAGCGGCGGCGGGAAGATCAGCGGATTGGGGACCCGACCCAGCTGGTTAACCGCGGTAACGAGAGCCGCGTCCCAGCTTCTCAACTGGGCTTCGCCAATCGATGCGCTGCCGGTGGCCTGCGCCACAGGCAACAGGACCTGGGCTTCCTGACGCACAGCCGTCACCAGGCGCTGTGCGGAAAGGATCTCAACGGGCACGGTTGACCCGCCCAGGAGCGGGAAGAGGAGTCCGGCCACGAGGAACACCGCCTTTGCGTAAGCCTTCCATGCACAGTATGAGCCGGACCCCTGGCGCTCCACCCAAGAAGATGCCGCCCGGCAAGGCCGGGCGGCTGTTGTTTCACGATTGCGCCAGGAGGGCTAGTCCGCCGTGGCGGCCTCCTGCTGCAGGCGCTGCAGACCCGTCACCTCGCGCACCACCATGTAGACCCAGACAAAGTTGATCATGCGCAGCAGACCGGTCAGCGGGAAGACTGCCCGGAAACCGAACCAGGCCGAGACGGCGCCGCCGGTCAGGGGGCCCAGAAAATTGCCCATCTGCATGGCCGCGGTAGAGACGCCGAAGGCGCGGCCCTGGAACTCATCCGGTACGGAGAGTGAAATCAGGGCATTGCCGGCGGCCAGCGCGCCGCCCATGAAGATGCCCTGCAGGAAGCGAAGAATAAGGACGTGCCACCAGGTCAGGGCAAAGGCCTGAGCGGTGTACATCACGGCCGAACCGGCCAGGGAAATGAGCAGGACCTTCTTGTAGCCGATGCGATCGCCGCGGCGCCCCAGGAAGGGCGAGGCGATGATGTCGGCGATGCCGGTGGCGGAGAAGACAAAGCCGGAGAGCAGCGACACGTACCCGAGCGGCAGGGCCAGGGTCTGCAGGTAGAGCGGGATGATGGGCTCCGCGTTCATGGCTGAGAAGGTGGTCAGCATCAGCACCACCATCATGGCCAGGAGCGTCGGATTCTGTGCCACCGTCCTCAAGTCGCCGATGACCGAAGTGCGCTGGGTACGAGCCTCCTCCGTCACCTCGTCCGGCGGGAGGAAGAGGAAAATGACGACACCGCCCAGGATGCAGGCCAGTCCCGTCAAATAGAAAATCGGCCGGTGGCCGATGAAGGTTGCCAGGAGTCCGCCCACCAGCGGTCCGATGATTGTGCCGGCGGTGGTCCCCGCCTGTAGGGTGCCCAGAACATAACCGGTGTGCCGCTTGGGCGTCACGTGGGTCATGTAGGCGATGGCCGCGGGCACCAGGCCAACCGTTGTCCCCTGGAGCAGGCGTAGCAGCACCAACTGCCAGGGATGCGTGGCCAGGCCCATGGCCCCCACCACGATACCCATGCCGAAGGCGGCGCGCAGCATCATCGCCCGGCGGCCGACCCGATCAGCAACAGCGCCCCAGATAGGAAGAAAGATCGCAGCTGTGATAAAGTTAGCGGAGAAGATGGCCCCGGACCAGAGTTCGACTGCGTGGTCGGAGACAACCCCCATCTCCTGAACGTACAGGGAGAGGAAGGGCATGATCAGGCTGAACCCGACCTGCACGATGAACAGAGCGATCCAGAGGAGCCAGAGACTGCGCTGCCAGTGCTGCTGCAATACTATCACTTCCCAGTCCTTCAGGCCGCGGCAGGTAGTTTTGTGTCACGAATTACTATCGTAGAGTAGCACGGTGCAGGAAGCCTGTCCAGACGACATTCCTGCATGAATCAGTTTGTTCATCGACTTTTGGAGGAGCCGCCGTGTACATCACCCAAGAGATGCTGCAACAGGTGGAATCCCGCTACGGCGAACCTGACATCCTGCGCCTGGAGCAGGCCATCTCCCCTGAGGAAATGGCCATGGTCAGGGCCAGCCAGAAGAATGGGCGGGCCCACGACGTGACCTTCTTCATCTTCAACCCGGAGGGCCGGGTGGCGGTTATCGCCAAGCCTTTCTTCCCGCCTGGCGCGTATCGCGCCCCCAGCGGGGGGCTCACTCCGGGCGAGGACTTCATCGAGGGCACCCAACGCGAGGCCTGGGAAGAGACGGGCCTGGAAATCACCGTTGAGCAGTACATCCTGCGGGTGGACGCAACCTTCACCCACGGAGCCGACGCCCTGGCCTGGACGAGCTACGTGGTAACCGCCTCCACGCTGGAGCCGACCCTCAGCCCCCACGACCGGAACGAAATCCGCGAGGCAAAATTCATGACCCTGGAGGAACTCCAGGGTCCCGTGCGGCGAGTCTTGCTGAATACGGGGAAGGGCCTCTTCCGCTATCGCTGCCGTCTGACGGACCGGGCCGTGGAACTGATTCGCCGCTTGCGGGGCTGAAGAACGCAAGCTTGCTTACACCGGGGCAAGGCCAAGCAGGTCATGGACGGATCGGCGGAAGGCAAGGGCAGGCGTCTCCAGCGCCGCCGCGTACATGTCGTGCCAATCGTCAGCGGCTGCAACCGTGGCGTACAGGGCTGCTTCGACTGATTCGCCGGATTCCGTGAGGAACTGCAGGACGGCCTCGGCCACGGGCTTCCCGCACCGGAGTCGGGTCAACAGTCGAAAGAGGTGCTTGTCATAGGGTGGCGCCTGCCCTTCCGTAAGGAACGCAAGACGCATGGCGGCACGAGCCAGGGCGGCCCGGGTCAAGTTCCTGGCCACGGGGTCTTCGTTCTGGAAAGACCTCAGAAACCCGTAAAGAGCTTGTGACAGGGAGGCCTGTTCTTCGGCCACCGCCCGCTTCAGGACAGCATCCGGAATCCTTTGGCAGTGCCGCACGAGCGATTCCAGAAAGTCCCGCCGGCCGTCCAGGTACACCAGGTTGCCGTAGATGAAAACCTGCGTCAGGTCGCCGTACCGCTGAACACGCTCCCAGACCGCCTCCAGCGATTCCAGGCTGTAGTCACCCACGACGCCTGTGAGGTCTTCCTCAGGTGCGCCGTCCTTCGCAATCCTACCCGCCTCGGCCAATTCGGCTCGAATGGCGTCAAAGGCGGCACCGGGAGCCAGCGCCTTGACGTCGACGTCGGCGCCCTTCCCTCCCAACCCGAAGGCAAACGACCCCGTCAGGGCGATGCAGATATCACCCCGGTGTCGATCGAACACGGGGTGAGAGGCGAAGTAGTCCAGAACCCGACGCGCCGCAGCTTCCTCCAACATGCGTGTCATCTCTCTGATCTCCGACTTGTACGTCTCCCTTCGCCGGGAGGAGCCAACAGCCCTGCGAAGTCACAAGAAGGCCGCAGTGAACTCGCCCCGGCTTCAGCCGTGGGGAGGAAGTCAAGCATACCTCTTCTTCTCCAGCTCCATGATGAGATCGCGAAGTTCGGCGGCCCGCTCGAACTCCAGCTGCCTGGCCGCCTCCTTCATCTCCTTCTTCAGGCGCTCCACCAGGTTGGGCACCTCGCGCGGCCTGATCTTGTCCAGGTCGAAGTCCACCAGATACTGGTCGGGCTTTTCCGCCGCCTTGGTGGCCTCAATGACGTCCCGCACCGGCTTAACGATGGTCCGCGGCGTGATGCCGTGGGCCTCGTTGTACTGGCGCTGGATAAGGCGGCGGCGATTCGTTTCGGAGATGGCCTTGCGCATGGAGTCGGTCATGGTGTCCGCGTACATGATGACCTTGCCCTCCACGTTGCGGGCGGCGCGGCCAATGGTCTGGATCAGCGAGCGCTCGCCGCGCAGGAAGCCCTCCTTGTCGGCGTCCAGGATGGCCACCAGGGTGACCTCCGGCAGGTCCAGGCCCTCGCGCAGCAGGTTGATGCCCACCAGCACGTCAAACACGCCCAGCCGCAGGTCGCGGACGATCTGCATGCGCTCCAGCGTGTCAATGTCCGAGTGCATGTAGCGGACCTTCAGGCCCAGTTCCTTCAGATAATCCGTAAGGTCCTCGGCCATCTTCTTGGTCAGGGTGGTCACCAGAACGCGCTGGGACCTGGCGATGCGCTGCCGGATCTCTCCCACCAGGTCATCGATCTGGCCCTTGATGGGCCGCACCTCCACCTCCGGGTCCAGCAGCCCGGTGGGGCGCACGATCAACTCCACCACGTCCCGGGTGCGCTCCAGCTCGTAGGGCCCCGGCGTGGCGGAGACAAAGATGGACTGGTTCAGCTTGCTCTCGAACTCCTCAAACTTCAGCGGCCGATTGTCCCTGGCGGAGGGCAGGCGGAAGCCGTAGTCCACCAAGGCGCTCTTGCGGGACATGTCGCCGTTGTACATGGCGCCGATCTGCGGGATGGTCTGGTGCGACTCGTCCACAATCAGCAGCCAATCCTTGGGGAAGAAATCCAGCAGGGTGTAGGGCGGCTCGCCGGGCTGTCGGCCGGTCAGGTGCCGGCTGTAGTTCTCAATGCCGCTGCAGTGGCCGACCTCGCGCAGCATCTCGAGGTCGTAGCGGGTGCGCTGCTCCAGCCGCTGGGCCTCCAGCAGCTTGTCTTGCTGACGAAGGACCTTCAAGCGCTCGTCCAGCTCGGCCTCAATGCTGGCCAGGGCCCGCTCGCGCTTGTCGCTGGTAGTCACGTAGTGGCTGGCGGGGAAGATGAGGGCGTGCTTCATGTCGCCCAGCACCTCGCCGGTCAGGACGTCAAATTCGGAGATGCGTTCAATCTCGTCCCCGAAGAACTCCACGCGGATGGCCCGCTCCGTGTAGCTGGCGGGGAAGATCTCCAGGACGTCGCCCCGCACCCGGAACTTGTCGCGGGTGAAGTTGATGTCGTTGCGCTCGTACTGGATCTCCACCAGTTTGCGCAGGACCTCGTCCCGATCCTTCTGCATGCCCACGCGCAGGGATACGGACAGGTCGCGGTAGTCCTCCGGCGAGCCCAGGCCGTAGATGCAGGAGACCGAGGCGACAATGATGACGTCACGTCGCTCAAACAGGGCCGCCGTGGCGGAGTGGCGCAGTTTGTCGATCTCGTCGTTGATCAGGGCGTCTTTTTCGATATAGGTGTCGGTGGTGGCGATGTAGGCCTCGGGCTGGTAGTAGTCGTAGTAGCTGACGAAGTACTCCACGGAGTTGTGCGGGAAGAACTCGCGGAATTCCGCCGCCAGCTGGGCGGCCAGAATCTTGTTGTGGGCCACCACCAGCGTGGGCTTTTGAACCTTCTGGATGACGTTGGCCATGACAAAGGTCTTGCCGCTGCCGGTCACGCCCAGCAGAATCTGATCCTTCTTGCCCGCCTGGATGCCTCGGGCCAGTTCGTGGATCGCCCGGGGCTGGTCGCCGGTGGGCTCAAAGGGAGCTACAAGCTTGAACTCAGGCACGTCCCGTCACCTCCACGGCTGCGCGGACTGGCCCAATTATAGCATAAAGGCGGTGCAGGGAACCCGGCAGCGGAGATGTAGCCGGGCGGCAGGCAGGTACGGCACGCAAGAGTACGCATCGCACCATGACCCGGGCCAGGCCCGGGTCTTCACCTGTGAATAACCAATCTCCGCCCTAGTCCAGTCCGAGCTCCTGGCCGCGGGTCTCTCGCAGACCCAGGACCACCAGCGCGGCCAGGACGTAGCCCACAGCCGCCGTGCCGATCGCCAGGTTGAAGCCTATCACCGGCACCAGCCGCGCCACCACGATGGGACCAACGGCGGCTGCGGCGCGGCCGCCGTTGAAGCAGAAGCCGCTGGCGGTAGACCGCAGGCTGGTGGGAAAGAGCTCCGCGAACCAGGAGCCATAGCCCGAGAAGTAACCGGTCAGGAACCCCAGCACGAACGTCGCGGGGGCCAGGAAGGTCACGCCCCAGCGGCTGACCAGCCAGGTGTAGAGGGGCACCATCAACGCCATGCCGAGGAAGAACCCCAGGAACGTCCGGCGGCGCCCAAAGCGATCGGCCAGCAGGCCGAATCCCAGGTACCCGGCGCTGCCGCCCACGCCCAGCCAGACCAGGAAAGTGGCGGACCGGGCCATGCCCACCTGGAGGGTGGCGTCCAGGTAGCTGGGCAGGAAGGTGGTCAGGATCCAGAAACCGTACATGCCGCAGGCGGACACCAGCAGCCCCAGCAGCGTAGTGCTGCGGTGAACCGGAGCGAACAGCTGCGTCCAGCCGCCGCCCGACGCGTCTCTCTCCAGACGAAGTCGGAGCCACAGGGGCGATTCGCTGACGAAGAACGTGGCGAAGAACATCACAGCCAGGGCCGGCATGGCAGCAGTGGCGAAGAGCCCCTGCCACCCTATGCGGGGCAGCAGGGTGAAGGCGAACAAGGCAGCCAGGAGGCTGCCCACGGACCAGCCGGTCTGCATGGCGGCTACGGCGGTGGCGCGGCCTTGCGAGGGCCATGTTTCCGATACCAGAGAGGCCGCCGCGGACCAGAGTCCGCCTACGGTAAATCCCACCGCAGCACGTAGCAGGCCGACCAACCAGAGAGTGTGGACGTAGCCCACCAGAGCGTTGAACAGGCCGAAGGCGGCCAGAGAGAGGAGAATCACGCTCTTCCTGCCGATGCGGTCGCCCAGCCGACCCAGGGCCAGGCCACCCAGGCCGGTGGCCAGGAGGTAGACCGAGACAACTCCGGCGGCAGCGGAGATAGGAACGCCAAAGTCACGGAACGGGACCGCCCCAGGCGGTCCCGTTCGCGCTTGCGCTCTTTGTCTTGCGTGCAGCGTCTGCCGCGCGGTGCCCTGTCCGCTACTCCCCCAGGTAGGCCTTGCGGACGCTCTCGTCCCGGGCCAGCTCCTCGGCCGCACCGGCCAGCGCGATGCGTCCCGTCTCCAGCACGTAGGCCCTATCGGCGATAGACAGGGCCATCTGGGCGTTCTGCTCCACCAGCAGCACCGTGGTGCCGTCGGCGTTGATCTCGTCAATGATGGAGAAGATCTCCTCCACCAGCATGGGCGCCAGGCCCATGGACGGCTCGTCCATCAGCATCAGGCGGGGGCGAGACATCAAGGCCCGGCCCATGGACAGCATCTGCTGTTCGCCGCCGGAGAGCGTGCCGGCCACCTGGCCCTCCCGCTCCTTCAGGCGCGGAAAGCGGGCATAAACGCGCTCAAAGGCTTCGCCCAGCCGCCGATCGCGGCGGGAGTAGGCGCCCATCAGCAGGTTCTCGCGCACCGTCATCTCCGGAAAGATGCGCCTTCCCTCGGGGACGTGAGAAATGCCCATCTCTACCAGCCGGTGGGGCGGCGTGCTGTGGTGCCTCCCCCTGGCGTCGTGGCCGAAGAGCGTTTCGCCGCGAAAGGAGATGCGGCTGGTCTGCTGCGCCGGCCGAACCAGGCCCGAGATGGTGCGCAGTGTGGTGCTCTTGCCGGCGCCGTTGGCGCCAATGAGGGCCACAATCTCGCCCTCTCGCACCTCCAGGGAGATGCCGTGCAGGGCGGTGATGGCCCCATAGGAGACCTGCAGCTCCTCAATCACCAACATGGCCCGCACCTCCTTCCATGGCAGCCCCGGGCGACGCGGGAGCGGGCTGCCGGCGACGCCGCTCGCGCCTGCCGCCGCCCGTGCCCAGATAGGCCTCCACCACGCCCTGGTCCTGGCGCACTTCGGACGGAAGCCCGTCGGCAATCTTCTTGCCGTAGTTGAGCACCGCTACCCGGTCGGAAATCCCCATCACCACGCGCATGTCGTGCTCAATGAGGAAGACCGTGATGCCCGTGTCGCGAATCCGCCGGATCGTCTCCATCAGCGTGGACTTCTCCTGCGGGTTCATGCCCGCCGCCGGCTCATCCAGCAGCAGGAGCCGCGGCTGTGAGGCCAGAGCGCGGGCGATTTCCAGCCGGCGCTGCTCGCCGTAGGGAAGGTTCTTGGCCAGTTCGTCGGCCTTACCGTCCAGGCCCATGAAGGCCAGTGCCTCCCACGCCTGAAGGCCCAGGCGCTCCTCCTCCTGGCGGAACGAGGGCAGCCGGAGCACGGCCCCTGCCAGGCCGCTGCGCCCGCGGGAGTGCTCGCCAATGAGCACGTTCTCCATCAGGCTGAGGTTGGGGAACAGACGAATGTTCTGGAAGGTGCGGGCGATGCCCAGGCCGGCCAGCCGGTAGGGCGGCACGCCGTTGAGCGGCTGCTGGCCATAGCGGATGGACCCCTGGTTGGGCCGGTACACGCCGGTGACCAGGTTGAAGATGGTGCTCTTGCCGGCCCCGTTGGGGCCGATCAGGGCCCGAATCTCGCCCTGGCGGACGTCCATGCTGACGCTGTCGACTGCCACCAGACCGCCAAAGCGGAGGGTCACGACTTGAAGATCCAGAATGGCTTCGCTCACTGGCCGTCACCCCCCACAGTGGTCCGGGCCGTGCGGGAGCGGCCCAACAGCAGGGCCCGGCGAACGGCTTCCCGAAGGTTAACCCCGCCCAGTAGACCGCTCGGTCGGAAGATCATCAGCACAATCAGGACCGCGCCGTAGACCAGCATGCGGTAATTGCTCATGAAGCGCAGGAGTTCCGGGGCCGCGGTCAGCACAACGGTGCCCACGGCTGTTCCGGCAATGCTGCCCATCCCGCCCAGCACCACCATGCTCAGTTGCTCTATCGACTTGAGAAATCCAAAGTCCGTGGGCTGGATGAAGGAGGTGGTATGCGCATACAGTCCGCCGCCCACGCCCGCGAAGAAGGCGCCCACGGCGAAGGCCTGGATCTTGTAGAAGGTGGTGTTGACACCGGAGGCGGTGGCCGCGATCTCATCCTCGCGCACGGCCCGCATAGCCCTGCCGTTGCGGGAATTCTCCAGCCACGCCAGGCACGCCACGGCGGCGGCCGCCAGGGCCATGACCAGGGCCAGGTCCACTTGCCTCTGGATGCCGTAGTAGCCAATGGCGCCGTTGGTGATGGTCAGATTGGTGTTGACCACTCGCACAATTTCCGCGAAGCCAAGAGTGGCAATGGCCAAATAGTCGCCGGAGAGGCGCAGAGTGGGGAAACCGAGCACCACACCGAACAGGGCGGCCACCAGTCCGCCCAGCAGAAGCGCCAGGGCAAAGGGCAGGTGGTAGGCAACGGTGCAGATGGCGGCCGTGTAGGCGCCAATGGCCATGAACGCGGCATGCCCCAGAGAGAGCTGTCCGGTCACGCCGGTGATCAGGTTCAGGCCCAGCGTGACGATCAGGTTGATACCCATGAAGAGCACGATCTGGCGCTGGTAGGCGGGAATGACCTGCTGCAGCATCTCGCCCACAAGCCAAACCACCATCAGGCCAACCAGTGCCAGGACCGCCTGGACCGGCCAGAGCAGCAGCCAGGAAGGAGACCGGGGAGACGTAGGTGCCCCGGGTGCTGGAGAGATGACGCTCTGTTCCACGGTGTTCACCTACACCTTCTTGATGCTGCTCCTGCCCAGGAGGCCGGAGGGCTTGACCAGCAGAACGATGATGAGAATGGTGAATGCGAAGGCGTCCTTCCATTGGGACAGTTTGGCGGCCACGCCCATGATCTCGGCCATGCCGATGAGCAGGCCGCCCACCACGGCGCCGGGGATGCTGCCAATGCCGCCCAGGACGGCCGCCGCAAAGGCCTTCAGGCCGGCCATCAGTCCCATGTAGGGCTGGACGGCGTTGAAGTAGATCCCGGCCAGTACGCCGCCGGCACCAGCCAGGGCCGACCCCACGGCAAAGGTGATGGCGATGATCAGGTCGTTGTTGACCCCCATCAGGGCCGCGGCATCCGTATCCTGGGCCACGGCACGCATGGCGCGGCCGGTCTTGGTGTAGCGCACAAAGAGCTC
This sequence comes from Bacillota bacterium, assembly GCA_050260815.1. Taxonomy (GTDB): domain Bacteria; phylum Bacillota; class Sulfobacillia; order JAMDAP01; family JAMDAP01; genus JAMDAP01. The sequence goes on along the minus strand of JBLNCQ010000069.1, from coordinate 3,238 downwards.
AAGTCCGGCCATCAGCAGGGCTGACACCCCGACGATGAGAATCTGGTAGACCGAGACGCTGGCCGCGCCCAGGCTGAAGTTGCGGTTGGTGAACAGGGCGGGGAAGGACGTGGTGCTGGGTCCGTGCAGCAGCACCATCAGCGTGGACAGGAAGATCGAGGCGCCAATGGCGCTGATCAGAGCTGACAGACGCCCCGCCTGGCGGCTCCGCCGCAGCGGGCGATAGGCCACCAGTTCCACCACCAGGCCCAGTGCAGTGGTGAAGGCCATAGCGCCGAGGATGGCCACATACAGGTTCGCCTTCCAGGTCAGGGCCAGAAAGAGGCCGGTGAAGGCGCCGAACATATAGATTTCGCCATAGGCAAAGTTGATCATGGCTATGATGCCGTAGACCATGGTGTAGCCAAGGGCAATCAGGGCGTAGATGCTGCCCAAGGCCAGGCCGTTCACCAACTGCTGCAGAATCTGGGCCACACACTTCCCTCCTTCGGGCTTGCCGGAGGCCGCGGCTCCGAAACCGCCGCGGGCGGCGGGGTAGGAACCGGCCGCCCGCGCCAGGTCCAGACAAAAAGGGGGGCGTCGCCAGGACGCCTCGCCCCTCATGACGAGCCGTTGCTACTGCACGGGAACCTTTTCCAGCAGGGAGAACTTGGCCGTGGCCGGGTCCTTGGCGCCGGTCACCTGCAGGAGGTAGACCGGGCTCTTCAGGGGTTCCCGGTTCTCACGGAAGCTGATCTTGCCGGAGACGCCGTCGTAGTCCTTGGTCTGCGCCAGCTTCTCATGATAGACCTTGGGGTCGGCGCTGCCCGCGGCCTTCATGGCGTTGACGATGAGGTACAAAGCATCGTAGGCCTGGGCCGCAAACAGGTCAGGGTCCTCATTGTACTTGGCCTTGAATTTCTGGATGAACTCGGCGGTCTTGCCCGAAGCCTGCTCCGGGGAGAAGCCGGCGTAGGAGATGGAACCCTCCACCGCCTCGCCGCCGATCTTCCAGAAGTCCGCACCCTGCAGGCCGTCCGCGCCGGCCATGACGATGTCCGCCATGCCCTGCTTGCGGACTTCCTTCATGATCAGGGCTGCCTCGGTGTAGTATCCGGAGTAGAAGATGACCTGCGGGCCCTTGGCCTTGATGTTGGTTACCTGGCCGGAGAAGTCGGTATCGCCGTCCTGAACGGACTCCTCAATGACAATCTCGCCGCCCGCCTTCTTGTAAGCGTCCCGGAACAGGTTGGAGACGCTGACGGAGAAGTCGTTGTTCTTGGAGGTGATGAGGGCGGCCTTCTTCCACCCCTTCTTCTCCACCAGCCACTTGGCCGTGGCCGGAGCGGCGACGGCGTCAAGCAGGGTGTCGCGGAAGACGTAGGGACCGATCTCCACCACGCCCTGGCCCGTGGAGCCGAAGGACATGATCACGGTCTGGTTGTCATTGGCGATCTGGCCGGCCACGCGCGTGATGCCCGTGGTGGGGTCGCCAATGATGGCCGCCACCTTGTCCTGCGTCACGTATTTGGTGGTGATGTTCTGGGCCTGCTCCTTGGTGCCGGCATTGTCCTCCTCCAGCAGTTCGATCTGGCGCCCCAGAACTCCGCCTGCGGCGTTGATCTCATCCCGGGCCATGTAGAGGCCCTTGAGGCCGTTGAGACCGTAGATGGCAACGTTACCCGTCTTGGCACCCAGGAACCCGATCTTGATGGGGCCCTTGTCGCTGCTTCCGCCGGAGCTGCCGCCAGTGCTGCAGCCCGCCAAGGTGACGGCCATGGCCGCAACCAGCAGCAGGGCAAGAAATCCCTTTGCGCCCAATTTCCTCACACTGCGTCCCCCTCTTGGCGTTGGTCTCTGTCTCTGCACAACACACGCACGGACTTGGATTGTCGCCCTTGGCGCTCCTTCACCCCCTGTGTGCGCGCCGCGGACACCTGTGGCGAGAATATTGGGTCTGTTGATTCGAGTCGTCGACACCAAATTCCTGCAGGTTCACTCAATTTCTCTAAATGGTTGTGCCGTAAGGACCGTCCGCCGCGCCCTTCCATCGCCACCCCTGTTGTGGCTCCGCGGTTGCAGCCCCCCATGTGTCCCTTTAACGTTCTGAACCGTAGAACAAAGACGCCCTCCCGGACGGCGACGACAGTCCACGCCCGAGAGGGCGTTGTTTGAGTCTGTTAGTGGGCAAGTTGGCGTGCGAAGACCAGTTCAATGCCCGCCTGGTCGAAGAGGGGGATCATCTCGCGGATGGCCTGGGCCACGCTGGGATGCGGATGCCCAATGATGATCACGGCGCCGTGCTTCTGCGCCAGCAGTGCGGCCTGCCGCAGCCGCGCCTTGACCGCCGGGACGGTGCGCTCCCGGTCGATGAAGAGGCTGTTGGCGGCGGCGGGCAGGCCCGCCGCGCGGGCGGTCTCATACCCCAGCGACTGGGGCTGCGTCCGGCTGTCCACAAATGGGAGGTCGACGGACTTCAGTGCGGCCACCACGTCCTGCATGACACGGCCGTCGGCTGTGGCCAGCGAGCCCATGTGGTTGTTGGCGCCCCTGGCACCGGGGAGGGTGGCGGCCAGTTCGCGGACGCGCTGCTGGATCTCGTTGTCCGTCATGGCGGTGGTGATGGCGTCGGGCCCAGGGTTGGCGCCGGTGGACGGCAGCGGTTCCATGGGCAGGTGCAGAAAGACGTCCTGGCCGCGGGCCTCCACCTTGCTGACCTCGGTTTCAAAGTGCGGGGTGTGCGGCAGGAAGGAGAACGTCAGAGGCCGGTCAATCTGGAGCAAGTCGGCGGTGCCGGGCAGGTTCTGGCCCATGTCATCGATGATGATGGCAATCTTGCCCTCGCCCTTGGGCAGGGGCTCCTCAGGGACGGCGGCGGGCTGGGTGGACCCCGGCTGCGACTCGGGTTCGGGAGCCGCCTCGCCCCGCAGTTCAGGCTCCTCTTCCGTAACCGTGTGCGGCGGCGGCGGCGGAGGTGCCCCCGGGGGCTGGGCCGCGGTACGGCCGAAGTGCAGCGAGGCGGCCGCGGCGCCGCCCGCGGTTGACAGAACAAAGACCAGAAGAGCCGCTACCCAGATTCTCCGCACCGGCATTCCCCCATCCCCCCGCGCACGACTGCCGCTTGTTTCCCCTAGTTTGCCCACCCCGACGCCCCTTCAGACGGGGGGGACATAAACAAAGTTGCGGGCGGGCAAGCCCGCCCCCACCCCCGGGCGGGGGCGCCGCCAGCCAAGGGGCGGCCCCCGCGCGGGGCCCACAA
>JBLNCQ010000068.1:0-42951 GCA_050260815.1 Bacillota bacterium | reverse complement strand
GCAATCTGTACCACCAGTACCCGCCGGCCGCCTTCGGTCTCCAGACCAAGGTAGTTGCGTTCGTTGATCTCGCTGGCCTTGTCAGCATACGCCACCAGGTACTTGCCGGGAACGTACTCGTGGTAGGCAACGCGGCCCGCGACCGGCGCCCGGTTCAGGTGCACGTTGAAGATGCTGAGGAAGATGGTCACCACGGTGGCCTCGCCGCCTATGAACCGCGGCTCGTGCAGGCGCGCCACGCTCATGACGCGGCCGTCGGCGGGGGAGACCACCACCTGGCCCGTGGGGATAGGCCGCTCCGGGTCGCGAAAGAAGAAGGCCACAAAGCCTGTCAGAAGCAGGGCCACAAGGCCCAGCCAGAGGTTCCAGAAGAAGGCCGGCAAGCTGAATACCGCCAGCCCCAGGACGTACGGCATGCCCTCGCGGACAATGGGTGATCGCTGCAAATGCCTCGCTCCTAGCGCACTGGGGTGGGCCGCAGGCCCCCCGTGACCCTTCGTTATTCGACAGGGCTCAGCGCTTTCCTCCCGTAGTGAAGGCCCCCAGGCCCCACGCGTCCATTTCGGGAATGAAGGTGTGGTGTGTCAGATCCAGGTAGAGGGGCGTGACGGAGATCAGGTTCTGCTGGACCGCCTTGACGTCGGTGTCGGGGTCGTTGTGCAGCTCCGCCAGGTCGCCGGCCAGCCAGTAGTAGACGCGGCCCCGGGGGTCGACGCGCCGGTCATACTGATTGTTGTACAGGCGCACGCCCAGCTTGGTCACCGCCACACCGGCCAGGTGCTTATGCGCTACCGCCGGGACGTTGACGTTGAGCAGGCTTCTGGGGGGCAGCGGATGCTCCTGGACCTTGGCCGCCAGAAAGCGCGAGAAGGCCGCGGCCACGGAGTAGTCCGGGTTGTCATGGGCCATCAGCGACACGGCAATGGCCGGGACGTCGGAGAAGGTGGCCTCGATGGCGGCGGAGACTGTGCCGGAGTAGAAGACGTCCGTGCCCAGGTTGGGCCCGCGGTTGATGCCGGAGATGAGCAGGTCGGGTTTGGCGGGCACCAGCGAGTCCAGGGCCAGCTTCACGCAATCCGCCGGAGTGCCGCTGATGCGCCAGACGGTGCCGGTCACACCCGGCAGCTCAATCTCGTCCACGTGCAGCGGGCGGAAGACGGTGATGGCGTGGCCGCTGGCGCTGCGCTCCCGGTCGGGAGCGGCCACAAACAGCTCGATGTCGGGGATGTCGGACAGGGCTTGCGCCAGGGAGAGGATCCCTTCGGCGTACACCCCGTCGTCGTTGCTGAGCAGAACGCGCACCAAGATTCCTCCTTATGAGTGCTGGGCCCCGCCTGACCTACCCGGCACGGGCGGCGGCCGCATCGTCCAGGAACTGCCGCAGTCGAAGCACCACCTGGTCCAGCGGGCCGTTCATCATGGCCGGGCCCGGCAGCGACTGCAGGAAGCGCGCCCCGTAGCGGGCTCCGCCCGAACCCAGGCGGCCATCAAAGACCACCACGACCCCGCGGTCCTGGCCGGTGCGCACCAGGCGGCCGAACCCCTGCTTGAAGCGCATCACGGCCTGCGGCAGCGACAGGTGCTCAAAGGACGAAAGGCCCCGCCGCTCCAGGTCCTCCAGCCGGGCTTCCGTCACCGGCTCGCCGGGCGGGGCAAAGGGCAGCCGGACCATCACCACACAGGACAGGGCCTCGCCGGGCACGTCCACCCCTTCCCAGAAGCTGGACGCGCCGAACAGCACGGAACGCGGATTGGCCAGGAAGGACCCCAGCACCTGGCCACGGCTGCCGTCCAGCCCCTGGCCAAGCAGCGTGATGCCCGCGGGCTCCAGGGCCGGGCGCAGGCGCTGGTAGACCTGGCGCAGCATGCGGTGGGACGTGAACAGCACCAGCGTCTGCCCGCCGGTGGCCTGAAGCACCTGCCTGAGGCCCTCCTCCACCGCCTGGGTCCATACGGCCTCCCCATCCCGGGGTGTGGGCAGGCCTTGGGGGATACACAGCAGCACCTGCCGGTCGTAGCGGAAGGGCGAGGGTACGGAGAGCTGCGCCACCTTGTCCGCCGGGTAGTCGGTCAGGCCCAGGCGCTCCTTCAGGTGGTCGAACTGGCCGGCCACGGTGAGCGTGGCCGAGGTCATGATCACCGAGGAGAGCTGATCAAACAGCTTGCTCTGCAGCTCGGCGCCCACGTGGATGGGGGCGGCATGCATCACCACGCTGCGGCCCACGTCCAGCCAGTGGACGTAGCCCTCGCCGTGGCCGCAGAGAATGAAGTCGATATCCGTGGCATACTGGTAGCTTGCCGCCGCATACCGATCCAATTCCAGCAGCAGGCCCTCTAGCCGGCCCGAGGGCACGGGCGATTCGGCTAGGTGGGCGCTCAGGTCGCCCAGCTTGCGGCCGAGCTGGCGCAGGCGCGCCACCAGGTTGGCCCGGGCCACCTCCACCGGCCGGTAGCCGTCGGATTCCCGAACTTCCTCGCGCAGGCGCAGGGTGCGGCTGCCTTCCTCTTCGTCGGCGCGGGCGAGACGCCCCGCCAGCACGGTCAGGGCGGCAAAGAGGTCATCCGCGCCGCGCCGCGCATCACGGGCCAGGTCACCGATGTCGTTCAGCCACTCCCGCACCTCCGCGCCATCGCTGCCGTCCAGACGCAGGGACCGCCGGAGCTGCGGCAGGAAGCCGGGCCGGCCGTTGCCCCGCCCCCGCCCGTTGGCGGAGAGCCCGTTCAGCAGCCTCTGCACCCCGTACTGGGTGACCTCCAGGCCCAACTGCTTGGTGGCCGTCTCCTCCAGGTGGTGGGCCTCGTCCAGGATCAGGCGGCTGTAGTCTGGCAGCAGTTGGCGCCCCAACTGCAGGTCGGCCAGAACCAGCGCGTGGTTGGCCACCAGGATGTCGGCCTCCTCCGCCTCGCGACGGTTGCGATAGTAGAAGCAGTGCCGCGCGTGGAAGGGGCACTTGGGGCCCAGGCAGGTCTCGGTCTCGCTGGCCACCCGGGACCAGAACTCCTCCTCCTCGCCAAACAGGCCCAGCTCGGCCCGGTCGCCGGTCTGGGTCTGCTGTACCCAGCTCACCAGACGGGCCTGAAACAGCAGCTCCTCCGGCGGCAGCGTGTCGGCATCGTGCTCCACGATTTCCCGGTGCTTGCGCAGGCAGAGGTAGTTGCTGCGGCCCTTCACCAGCGCGGCCTGAAAGTCCAGTCCCAGGGCATTGCGAAGCAGGGGCAGGTCCTTCTCCCAGAGCTGCTCCTGCAGGTTGATGGTATGGGTGGCAATGGTCACCCGCTGCCCGCGGGCTTTGGCCCAGAGCACCGCCGGCACCAGGTAGGCCAGCGACTTCCCCGTGCCCGTACCCGCCTCCACCAGCAGGTGGCGGTCCTCCAGAAAGGCGTCGGCGACGGCTTGGGTCAGGGCCATCTGGCCGGGCCTGTGCTCGTAGCCCGGGAAGGCCCTGGCCAGCGGGCCGGCCGGCCCCAGCAGGGCCACGCAGTCGTCGGTTTCGAAGGGCTCGCCGCTGAGCCGGCGCTCCCGGGCCGGCCGGGCCGGCGGCGTGGGCACCGCACTGCGTGAACCCAGGGGCTTGTCGGGAAAGCTAGAAGCTGCCCTGGCCAGGGCGGCGGCAAACACCGCGCGGCCGTCCCAGCGGGTGGCTTCGAGCAAACGGTTCAGCTCCATCAGGACCGGCAGGCTGAGCTTATCCACCTCGGCCTGCAGGCGCAGCAGCAGCAGGCCGCAGGCCCGGGCGTCGGCCAGGGCGCGGTGCGCCTTTGGCAGGTGCAGCTCCAGGGTCTCGGCCAGGCTGGCCAGCCGGTGGCTTCGGGCCAGCGGCAGCAGCAGCCTCGACAGGGTCAGGGTATCCAGCGCCGCACCCGTTAACGCCAGACCCCTGGGGTTCAGGGCCGCGCGCAGGAAACCCAGGTCGAAGGGGGCGTTGTGCGCCGCCACCGGGCTGGAGCCAATGAAATCGGCCAGAGCGGGGAGCGCCTCATCGGGCTCCGGGGCTCCGGCCAGGTCCTCTTCGGTAATGCCCGTGAGCTGTGAAATCGCCGGGGGCAGGGGCCGGCCCGGGCGGACCAGCGTTTCAAAATGGCCCACTTCCACGCCGCCGGCGAACCGCACGGCGCCTATTTCAATGATGGCGTCGCCGGCCGGGTCCACGCCCGTGGTCTCCAGGTCGACCGCCACGAATTCGTCCACGCCTCACACTCCTTGGGTCCCTAGGTTCTCCGGGGGCGTCCCGAATCCCTCCCCCGCCGCCCACCGCGCACCGCCGGCCGGGCGCCGCCGCCGGCCGATACCCAGCCGAGGGCCAACAGCGCCAGGAAGGCACCGGCCGCCAGCGACAGGCCCAGGGCCACGGCGTCCGGCCAGAAGGCGGCCACCTGCCCCCAGAAAGGAGTGCCGCCCAGGCTCTGGCGAAGAAACCGCAGTGCCGAACAGGCCACGCCGGCCAGGAAGCATCCTGCCGGCGCAGCCAGCAGGTGCCGCCGGCCGGGCGGCCAGGCAAGCGGCGCCGCCAGCCACGCTCCCGCCGTCTCCAGCGCCAGAGCGGAGATCCAGAAGGGCAGCGCGTGGCGGCTGAGCCAGTAGGCGGAGACCCGCGGCCAGAAGTCGCCACCCGGCCTGTCCAAGGCCCACGTGAGAAGGGCAAGGGAGAACGCGCTCCCCAACGCCGCCAGGGACAGGTAGGCCGCCCACCACGCAGCCTGATGCAGACGAAAAGGTATCGGACGCGGCAGCGTCCGTGGAGTCGGCAGCCTGCCCACGGGCATCACCCGTACAGGCTATGCTCCCGCCCGCTGCGGCTTGACCGGCTGTTCCGGCCGGCCGCGGGCGCCTGGAGAGCGACTCGCAACCGCGGAACAGGAGGAAGCCATGCACCTGGACGTGTACCCCACAGCCGCCAGCGCCGAGGGCGAATCATTCGAATCGCGGGCCGCCGTGGTCATTGACGTGCTGCGCGCCACCAGCGTCATTACGGCCGCGCTGGACCACGGCGCGGTGGATGTGGTCCCCGTGGCCACGCCGGAGGAGGCTTTGGCCCTGGCCCAGGACTGGCCGCAGGATACCTACCTGCTGGGCGGCGAGCGCCAGGCGCTGCCAATTCCCGGGTTCCACGTGGGCAACTCTCCGCTGGAGTACACCGCCGAGCGGGTCGGCGGGCGGCGCGTGGTGCTGACCACCACCAACGGCACCCGGGCCCTGCTGGCTGCAAGGGGTGCGGCCTCCCTGTTCGCCGCCAGTTTTCTGAACGCCCGGGTCGTGGCCCGCGAAGTGGCCGCCACGGGCCGCGACGTGGCCATCATCTGCGCCGGAACGGTGGGACGCTTCGACCTGGCGGACACGGTCTGCGCCGGGCTCCTGGTGGAGGCCCTGACGGGTCCCGCCGTGGCCAGCGAGCTGAACGACCTGGCGCTGGCGGCGCGTGAGCTGTACGGCCTGCACCGCGGCAGGCTCCCGGAACTGATGTACCAGTGCCACCATGGCCAGCGCCTGGTGGCCCTGGGCCTGGGGGACGACCTGGTCTATTGCGCCCAGGAGGATACGGTGGCTGTGGTGCCTCGCTGGAGCGACGGGCGACTGGTGCCCTCCACGGACCCCACGGCGCCGCGCGCCTGAGTCAGTTCACGGCTGCTTGGCCAGCCTCATTGGACCTCCACCGCCTCGGCGATGATCTTCTGGATGTCGGTCAGAAGCTGCGCCAACCGCAACTCAGCCTGGAAGTACTCGCCTATGCTGGGATGCTGGCTGAGGATTTCACCCAGGCGCTCCGCCGCCTCCACCGTCTGGGGGTCGGGATCCTTGCCCATGGCCTGGGCCGCCTGCAGCTCAAACTGGCGGCGGCGGAAGTCGTCCAGCATCTCCTTGACCTTGGGGTCCTTCTCCACCCCAACACGAAGCTGGCGGAACCGCTGGAATTCCTGGCTGTCCCTCAGGGCGCGGGCCAGATTGTGCGCGGCGTCATACGGGTTTACGGGCATGGGTACTCCTCCTCCAGCTGGGGTCCGGGTGCCGCCCCGGACAGGACAAAAACGTCGGCCGCTTGGGCATGACCCGGGCGGCCGGTTTGCTTCCTGCAGGGCTCTCCCATGGCTTCGACCCGGCCAGGCCGCACTCCTGCCGACGACAGAGGTCCCTCTCAAGAGAGGGGCCTACAGCGCACTCTGGGGCGAGGGCGTGCCCGGGTCCAGGCGGAGTCTTCGGAGCAGGGCCTGGTGGGCCCTGTCCTCCACCAGGTTGGGTAAGGGCGGCAGGAAGATTTCCTGTTGGTAGCGGCGCTCCAGCGCCAGTTGAAAGAGGTAGTCCACGAACTCCGGATTGCGGGGAAGCAGCGGCCCCTGCAGGTAGGAGCCGAACAGGTTCTTGTAGACGGCACCCTCCGTGGCGTCCCGGCCGTTGTTGCCCTGGTCCGTGAGCACACGGCCCAGCGAGCGGGCGCGCGGGCCCAGCCAGGTCCGGCCGCGGTGGCTCTCGTGGCCCAGCAGGTAGGTGGTGAGGCCGGGCAGGCGAACGGCCGTGGCCAGGGGGCCGGCCAGCCGGTCCTCGCCGGATTCGGTCCACATGTCCAGCAGGCCCAGCCCCTCGATGGTCCGGCGGGGTCCCTGGTGGTACCGGCCCATAAACTGAAAGGCGGCCCCCAGAGCCAGGACCGTCACACCCTCCTCCACCGCCTCCGCCAGCGTCGACTGGCGCAGCCAGCGGAGGTCGCGCGCCAGGAACTGCCGGCCCAGGTCGCCCCGCCCGGAGATGATGACCAGGTCGTAGACGCGGAAGTCCGGCTCGTCGCGGGTGGTTACTTCCGCCAGCCGAAGGTCCACTCCCCGCCACAGGCAACGCTTCACCAGGGCCACCAGGTTGCTGCGGCCCGGATGCACGCCCGGCGTATCCGGTTCCAGGTAGCAGAGACGCAGTTCCATGGCGGTAGTTTTGTACCTCCCCTCGTAGCTTATGCCGGCCCGGCCACGGGCAGTCCAGGCCACTCCTTATGTCGCCCGCGGGCGACAAACCGCATATAGTGCAGGGGAGTAGGTGAACGCGGGCCAAAGGGGGGAGTGCGGTGCCCAGGAAGGCGTCAGACCAGGGTGAGGAAGCAGGCGGCGGCGCGCCCGGCGAGCCGCGGCTGATCCGACGCTGGCGCAGCGGCAACCTGGGGAGGCACGTGATGGTGGCGACCGTCGACCTGGACGGCGACGGGCAAATGGAGGTCGTGGCGGCGGCGGGCCGTGAGTACAAGGTCTTCGACTGGCAGCGGGGAACGTTTGTGGTGGCGGCGGCGGGCCAGGCGCCGCAGGACATCCTGAGCCTGACCTCGGCGCACCTGCTGGGGGACGACCGGCCCGAAATTCTGATGGGGACCCGGGATCAGATTCTGGTTTACGCCCCGGCCGAATCGGGGCTGACCATGCTCTACCAGTCCCTTCTCTACCCACAGGCCTATTTCCGCAAGGTGTCCGTGGGCGACGTCAACGGGGACGGCAAGCTGGAGATCATCGGCGCGGCCTCCGGGGCGCAGACCCTCTACTTCTTCGGCCTCTGGACCCTGCAGGACCGGTCCAGGCGGCTGGAGGAACTGGGGCGCGTGTACCTGGGTGGCCTGGTGGACGTGGAGGGTTCAGGCGCGGAGAGCCAGGTGGTGGCCGGCACAACCGAGGGATACGTGGACGTATACGTTCCCATCGCTCTGCTGCCGCGCGAGGGCGAGACGCTGTACACGGTGCGGCGCGGCGACAGCCTTTGGCGCATCGCGCGGCGGTTTCGGGTCAGTGTCCAGGCCCTGGTGGAGGCCAATGACCTGCAGCACCCGTACCGCCTGGACCCGGGACAGGCGCTGGTCATTCCCGCGGGCCGGCCGGACACCTCATAGGTCCTGCGCTGACGCGATGGGAGGAGAGACATAGGATGGCCTTCATTGACCGTGATACTTACGTCGTGGAACCGGGCGACACCCTGTGGCGCCTGGCCAGGCGTTACGGCGTCCCTCTGAAGACCCTGATTGACGTCAACCAGTTGGAGAACCCCAACCTGATCTACCCCGGCCAGGTCATTACCATTCCCGGCGGCAACGGTCAGTCCCGCAGCCGTACACTGAACTTCGGGACGTTGGAGTTGGAGGCGGACCGCCCTGTCACCCAGGCACCGGCCGCCGGCCGCTTCTTCGCCGCCGTCTCCGAGGGTCAGCTGCGGGAGGCCTTGCGTCCGTTTGGGCTGGCCGTACCGGGAGGAGTGGACCCGGGAGCGCAGGTGGTGCTGGGCGCCATCTCCGCCACCGTGGACCAGGTGACCCTCCGCAGCCGGGTCCTGACGGTCACCGTCAAACCCCGGCGCAAGGGGCACCACGTGGTGGAAATCAAACGCTCCCGACTGCCCAAGGGGTCCCTGGCGGTGGTCTTCACCACCGCCGACGGGCACTTCCTGGACGCCGAGAGCATCAGTCTGGGATGACGGGAAGTCAGATGGGCAGCCCCGCGGCGGCGCAGCGGGGCAGATCCGGATCAGCGGGCGAACTTCCGGATTCGTTCACGGGCTTCGGCCACTACGCGCTCCTCATCGATGGTGAGGAGCGCCCGCTTTTCCATGAGCACCTGGCCGGCCACCAGGACGGTCTCCACGTCGTCGGCTCGGGCGCTGTAGACGACCGTAGAGTAGGGATCGAAACTGGGGACCAGGTGCGGTCGGTCCAGGTTCAGGAGCACCAGGTCGGCCTGGAAGCCCGGGGCCACGCGGCCCACCCGGTCGGACACCCCCATCGCGGCGGCGCCGCCGGTGGTGGCCATGGCCAGAACAGTGCGCGCGGGCAGCAGGGAGGCGTCCCGGCCGGCCGCCTTCTGGGCGTAGGCGGCCCAGCGGCCCGCCTCCAGCAGGTCCAGGGTGTTGGCGGACGAGGCGCCGTCCGTGCCCAGAGCCACCGTGGCGCCTCGCGCCAGCAGCTCCGCCACGGGGGCGATGCCTGAGGCCAGCTTCTGATTGGACTGCGGGTTGTGGACCACGGCGCCCCGCATGGCCGCCAGGATGTCCGCGTCCCCCTCCCGCAGGTCCACGGCATGGGCGACCAGGGTGTGGCCGTCCAGCAGGCCCGTCTTCTTCGCCAGGGCCACCGGCGTCACGCCGTGGGTGGACAGGCACTCCTCCACCTCGCGGGTGGTCTCGCTCAGGTGCACGTGGACGCCCGTGCCCAGCTCCTGGGCGAGGGCGGCGCAGCGCTCCAGGAAGGCGGGCGAGCAGGTGTAGACGGAGTGGGGCGCCACCATGGTGGTCACCCGGCCCTCCCCGGCCCCTTCGTAATCCCGCTGGAGGAAGCGGACATCCTCCAGGTTGCCGGGGGCGCCCTGCTCCACCAGGCCGCGCCCCAGCGACGCGCGCATGCCGCTGTCCAGCACGGCGCGGGCGATGGCGTCCTCAAAAAAGTACATGTCGGCAAAGGCCGTGATGCCGGCCCGGATCATCTCCGCCGCTCCCAGCAGGGTGCCCCAGTAGGCGTCGTCCGCCGTCAGCCGGTCTTCCGCCGGCATGACGTGGTCGAACAGCCAGGTGTGCAGGGGCAGGTCGTCGGCGTAGCCGCGCAGCAGGGTCATGGGAACGTGGGTATGGGCGTTGACGAGGCCCGGCATCAGCAGCCGCCCGCAGGCGTCCAGGGTGCGGTCCGGCTTCCAGCCAGGGGGCAGCGGCTGCCCCTGTTGGAGCACAAAGGCGATGTCCTGCCCCTCCACCCCCACGCGGGCCTCCGCCATCTCCCCCAGCACCGGGTCCATGGTCAGGACCAGGGCGCCCTCAATGAGCAGGCGCATGTCAGTCCTCCCTCCAGCTGGCCAGGTAGGCAGCCTGATCCTCGCTCAAACGGTCAATCCGAACGCCCAGAGCCTGCAGCCGCAGCTCCGCCACCCGCCGGTCGATGGCCGGGGGCACGGGCAGCACCCGGCCGCCCAGACCGCTGCCCTCCGCCGCCAGGTACTGCAGGGTCAGGGCCTGAACGGCAAAGGACAGGTCCATGATCTCGGTGGGGTGGCCGTCGCCCGCGGCCAGGTTGACCAGCCGGCCCTCGCCCAGGAGGTAGAGGCAGCGGCCGTCGCCCAGGCGGAACTCCTCCACGTTCTTGCGTACGGCGCGGGTGCCCCTGGCGATGCGGCGCAGCGCGGCCACGTCCACCTCCACGTCAAAGTGGCCGGCGTTGGCCAGGATGGCTCCGTCCTTCATGACCCGGAAGTGGGGCTCGGTGAAGATGCCCTTGCAGCCGGTGACGGTGACGAAGAAGTCGCCAATGGCAGCCGCATCCAGGGTGGGCATGACCCGGAAGCCGTCCATCAGGGCCTCGTTGGCGGCGATGGGATCCACCTCGCAGATGACCACGCTGGCGCCCAGGCCCTTGGCCCGCATGGCCACGCCCTTGCCGCACCAGCCGTAGCCGCCCACCACCACGGTCTTGCCGGCCACCACCAGGTTGGTGGTGCGCATGATGCCGTCCCAGACGGACTGGCCGGTGCCGTAGCGGTTGTCGAAGAGGGACTTCATCCGGGCGTCGTTGACCGCCACCATGGGGAAGGCCAGGACGCCGTCGCGCTCCATGTTGCGCAGGCGCATCACGCCGGTGCGGGTTTCCTCCGCTCCGCCGATCACGTCCGGCAGGGCCTCGCGCCTCGCCCCGTGCAGCGTGGCCACCAGGTCGCCGCCGTCGTCGACCAGCAGGTTCGGCCGGTTGTCGATGAGCCGGTGGATGAAGCCGAAGTACTCCTCCGAAGTGGCGCCGTGCCAGGCGTAGACGGAGACGCCGTCCTCCGCCAGGGCCGCCGCCACGTCGTCCTGGGTGGACAGGGGGTTGGAGCCGGCGATGGCCACCTCCGCCCCGCCTGCCGCCAGGACCTTCATCAGGTAGGCGGTCTTGGCCTCCAGGTGGAGGCAGACCGCCACCCGCCTGCCGGCCAGAGGCCGGGTCCGCTCGAACTCCCTCCGGATCTCGTTCAGCACCGGCATGTGCCGGGCCACCCAGTCGATCTTCAGCCGTCCCTCCGGGGCCAGCCCGGGATCGCGCACCACGCTCGGCGCCTGGGCCATGGTCTCCTCTCCCTTGCTCGTTCTGTCTCTGTGCGGGCGGCCTGTTCCACGCTGCAGAGCGCGGCCACCCCCGAGTTCTGCGAACCGTGCGGCAGGCCTACAGGGCCGCCGGGCCTCCCGTGGGCGAACAGCCGCAGGAGCGATCCGGCGGCAGCAGTTCGATGGTGCGCATGGCCAGCCGGCGCAGGTTCTCGCCGTTCTGGGCCATGATATCCAGCACTTCCTGGTGGGTCAGCGGCGTGGGCGAGATGCCCGCCGCCTGGTTGGTGACCATGGCGATGAGCCCGTAGCACAGGCCCAACTCGCGGGCCAGAACCACCTCGGGCACGTTGGTCATGCCCACCAGGTCGGCGCCCAACTTTCCCACCATGCGGATCTCGGCCGGGGTCTCGAAGCGCGGCCCCTCCATGCAGGCGTAGACGCCGCCGTCGTGGGCGGGGATGCCCAACTCGCCGGCGGCCCGCACCAGGGTGGCGCGGATCTTCGGGCAATAGGGCTGGGTGAAGTCGGTGTGCACCACGCCCTGGTCGCCGCCCTCAAAGAACGTGTAGACGCGGGTCTTGGTGAAGTCCAGGAAGTCGTTAACGATGACGAAGTCGCCGGCCTTCATCTGCGGATTGACGCTGCCCACGGCCGCGGTGGCCAGGATGCGCTCCACCCCCAGCTTGCGCAGGGCCCAGATGTTGGCGCGGTAGTTGACCAGGTGCGGCGGGACGGAGTGCTGCACCCCGTGGCGCGCCATGAAGGCGATCTCCTGCCCCTGGTAGGTGCCCACCTTGACCGCGGCCATACCGTAGGGGGTCAGGACCACGTCCTCACGCGTGTTCTCCAGGATGCGCGGGTCATAGACACCGGTGCCGCCGATGATGGCGATCTTCACGTGCGTACCTCCTTCTAACCGGGAGCCGGGAACCAGGCCTGCCGCCGGGAGCCGGGCCGCCACCGGCGGCAAAAGCGAAGTCCCCCGGCCTGGGGGGACTTCTCCTGTCTCGCCTCTAGCGGGCCGGGTAGACCCAGTTGTCAATGTCGCGGCGGTACTCGGCCAGCTCGTCCGGCCTGAACCAGAGCGCAATCTCCCGCTCCGCCGATTCCGGGCCGTCCGAACCGTGCACCAGGTTCTGGCCCTTGTCTACGGCAAAGTCGCCGCGGATGGTGCCCGGCGCGGCCTGGGCCGGGTCCGTGGTGCCCATGGTGGTGCGGATGATGGTGATGGCCTTCTCTCCCTCCCAGACCATGGCCAGGACCGGGCTGGAGGTGATGAACTGGATAAGGCCGGGATAGAAGGGCTTGCCCTTGTGCTCCGCGTAGTGCCTTTCGGCCAGGTCCTGGCTGACCCGCATCAGCTTGCACCCGACCAGTTTCAGGCCGCGGCGCTCCAGGCGGTGCATGACCTCACCCGCCAGGCCGCGCTGCACGCCGTCGGGCTTGACCATAACAAAGCTGCGTTCCAACCGTATCCCCCGTTTCCGTCTATTGCATGCTAGAAGTAGTGTTTCTCCAGACAGGCCCGGGAATCCCTGCTGCGCGCCTGTGGGACGCGCCATATCCTGATGCGGCGCGGCGCCGCTCCGGGTCCGCGTGGGTTAGCTATGACAGGAGCCCGAACTCAGGAGCCGGCCGGGGTGGGATCGATCGCCGTGCCGGAGGGCCCTTCCCGGCCCGCCGGACCCGTGGGCGGTCCGGCGGCGGGCGGCGGCGCCGTCAGGCTGGCGGACCACTCCCGCAGCCCGGGGCGGAAGAGCACCAGGGCCAATGCCCCGGTCAACATGGCCAGGGCGTTGATGCTCACGGCCACGGAAGCGCCGAAGAGCTTGCCGGTGGTGCCCACCAGCAGGCCGGCCAGCGGCTGCATGCCGAAGCCCACCATCAGCCAGGTGCTGATGATACGCGCCCGCATGTGAACGGGTGCCAGGGTCTGGATGAGGCCGTTGGCGGTGGTGAGCACCAGGGGCCCGGTGAGGCCCGTGAGGAACAGGGTGGCCACCGACAGCGGGAAATACCGGGAAAACGAGAACATCAAGAAGGCCGCCCCGGACCAGGCCACGGCCACCGCCAGCATGAGTCCGGTGTGCTTCAGACGCTGCCCGATGGGGACCACAATGAGGGCCGAGACCAGGGCGCCGGCGCCGGAGGCGCCCAGCAACAGGCCCAGGGCCTCGGGGCCGCGGCCCAGGACGTCCGTGGCGATGGCCGGCATGAGCTGCATGTTGGAGATGCCGAAAAGGGTAAACAGAAAAGTGAAGGCCAGCAGGTCCTGAATGCGGGGCCTGCCGGCGATGAAGCGGAGGCCCTCGGCGAATTCGCTGAGCCCGCCGCCCTCATGCCGCCGCGTCACCTGGTGGGACCGCACGGCCAGGAGGCTGCCAATGACGGCCAGGAAGCTGGCGCCGTTGACCCAGAACGCGGGGGCGGTGCCCAGGGTTCCCACCACCCAGCCGGCCAGCGAGGGGCCCAACATCCGGCTGAGCTGAACGATCATGGCGTTCACCACCACGGCCTGACGGACGTGGGTGAGACCGGCCAGGTCGCCAATGAAGGCCTGCTGGGAGGGAAAGTCCAGTGTGCCCACAATGCCCAGGCCGAAGGCCAGGGCGTACACGTGCCACAGTTGGACCGTGTGCGTCTGAACCAGGAGCGCCAGGGTGAAGGCCAGCAGCATGGCCATCGTCTGCGTGCCGATGAGGACGCGGCGCCGGTTCAGCCGGTCCGCCCAGACGCCGGTCCAGGGAGAGAGAATGAGCAGCGGCAGCGAGCCAATCATGGCTACCAGACCCAGGGCGGCCTCGGACCGGCTCAGCTCCCACACCACCCAGGACTGGGCGGTGTTCTGCATCCAGGTACCCATGAGCGACACGGCCTGGCCGCTCAGATAGATGCGAAGGTTGCGCTCCCGCAAGGGGTTGAAGTTGGAGGCGAAGGCCCTTCCGGCGCGCTGTGCCTGCCTGGCTGTGCGCGCCCCGGCCTCTCGGATCTTGCTCAGGCGGGTCACGTCCTTTCCCGGTACGCGGCGGCTCCCTGCGGTGTCTCTTCTCAGAACCTCCATGATAATACCTTCAGCGGCGCGGTTCCGTCAAAGGCCTCCTGCCCACCGTTCGCGACAAAAGCCGGTACAACGCAGGTCATCTGCTGAACTTGGTCGAAGAAAGTCTGCACAGGGCGGGGGTTGTCTGGTCCCGCCACGCAAGGGGAGATTCGCATGATCAAGCCGGGCAGACAGCCAGGGCTGCCGGCGCTGTTCAGCCTGGCCCTGGTGTTCGCCGCGTTGGCCTCGCTGTCATGCACCATTCCGGGGCGAAAACCGGCGCAGGTGGACCTGACCCTGTCCGCCGCCGCCAGCCTGGGCGATGTGCTGAACAGGGTCCTGCCCGGCTTTGAGCAGTCCCATCCGGGCGTGCGGGTGCACCTGAACCTGGGCTCCTCCGGGGCCCTGGCCAACCAGATCCGGCAGGGGGCGCCCGTGGACCTGTTCATTGCCGCCGGCCAGTCCCCCATGGATGACCTGGTGAGGGGCGGTCAGGTGGACGGCGCCGGCGTGAGTACCCTGGCCGGCAACCAGATCGTCCTGGTGGTGCCGGCGTCGGGGGGCGGCGCCGTGGCGGGATGGGACGACCTGCGCCGCGACGCGGTACGCCACGTGGCCGTCGGCAACCCGGCACACGTGCCGGCGGGGCAGTACGCGGAGGAGACGCTGCTGACGCTGGGGCTCTGGGACCTCCTCCAGCCCAAGCTGGTCCTGGGCGAGGACGTCCGCCAGACCCTGCAGTTCGTGGAAGCGGGCGAGGCCGATGCCGGTCTGGTCTACGCCACGGACGCCGCCACCAGCCAGAAGGTGCGGGTGGCGGCCGCGGCTCCGCCAGAGGCTCACAAGCCCGTCCTCTATCCCCTGGCTGTGGTCAGGACCTCGGCCCACCCGCGCGAGGCCCAGTCCCTGCTGGACTACCTGCTGGGTCCGGAGACGGCTGAGGCTCTCCGGGCGGCCGGCTTTGAGGTGAGCCGTTGAACCCCGTTACTTCAAGCCTCTGGATATCGGCCAAGGTGTCTGTGCTGGCGGCCGCCATCAGCCTGGCGGTGGGGCTGCCTCTTGCCTGGGCCCTGGCGCGCCCGCGGCTTCGCGGCAAGCGCCTGCTGGACGTGCTGGTCAACCTGCCGCTGGTGCTCCCTCCTTCTGTTCTTGGCTACTACCTCCTGGTCCTGCTGGGACGCGACGGGCCGGTGGGCCGGTTGAGCCTGGCGCTGTCCGGGAGCACGCTGGTGTTCACCCAGGCAGGAGCGGTGGTGGCCGCCACGGTGGTGGCGCTCCCCCTCTTCGTGCAGGCGGCGCGCAACGCCCTAGAGGACGTGCCCGCCGACGTGGTGGAGGCGGCCCGCGTGGACGGCGCTTCCCGTTGGCAGTTGGCCACGTCCATCGTGCTTCCACTGGCCTGGCCCGGCATCTGGACCGGCGTCCTGCTGGCCTACGCCCGCGGGCTGGGCGAATTCGGCGCCACGCTGATGGTGGCGGGCAACATCCCCGGCCGCACCCAGACGATGGCCCTGGCCATCTACAGCGCGGTGCAGGCCGGCCAGTCCGGCATCGCCAACGGGCTGGCCCTGCTGCTCACAGCGGTGGGCGGCCTGAGCCTGTGGCTGGCCCTGCGGTTCCGCCGCCGCTAGTCGCCGGTCCGCGCGTCACCGGTCCGCCGGCGCCAGGTCAGGCTCAGCGGGGCAAACAAAATGCCCACCGCCTGTTTTCCCGCAGGCAGTGGGCTACGCGGTCCGGAGACGATTCAGACTGAAGGCACACCCTCCTCTGTGGTCCGCCGCCTAGACGGCGGCTGCTTCTTCCACCGAGTCCTCAATGATACCGCGCTTCGTTTCCGTAGCGGTCACGCTAGTCGCTTTCATACCCTCGCAGATGTAGTTACAGGCGTCCCACGGGTCCACGGTATCGCCGCAGGTGAATACATCCACCGCCGCGTAACCGAGCTCGGGCCAGGTGTGAACCGCCAGGTGCGACTCGGAGATCACGACGACGCCGCTGACACCCTGAGGGCTGAACTTGTGAAACGCTACCTCGCGCACTTCGGCGCCAGCTTTGAGTGCCGCCGTTACCATGATGTGCTCGACCCGTTCGATGTCATTGAGAATGTTCGGGTCGCATCCGTGGACTTCGGCTAGGACATGACGGCCCAAAGCGTTCATTTCATCGATCAGCCCCCTTACCTATACTCTGTAAACACTAGCTCACATTGTAACAAATCCGGGCCTGCAGTCAAGGATTTTCTCGGGCAAAAGCACCGTGGTATCGGGTTGAATCGATTTGGCTCGCTCTATTTCGCTCTCACTCTGTTTTGTAGCGTCCCGATACCTTCAACCTCTACTTCGACAGTGTCTTCGACACCCATCGACCCGACCCCTGGCGGCGTGCCCGTCAGGATCAGGTCGCCCGGCTCCAGGGTCATCACCTGCGAGATGTAGCTGATCAGGTAGGGCACCGAAAAGACCATGTCGCGCGTGTTGCCGTCCTGCCGCGTCTCACCGCTGACACGGGTGCGAACCCGCAGGCCCTCCCAGGGGAGGCCGGTGACCAGGTACGGCCCCAGCGGCAGAAACGTGTCAAAGCCCTTGCCGCGCGTCCACTGGCCGTCGGCCTTCTGCAGGTCGCGGGCGGTCACGTCATTGGCGCAGGTGTAGCCAAAGACGTAGTCCAGGGCCTCGTCCGGCGCCGCGTCGCGGCAGCGGCGGCCCATGACCACGGCCAGCTCGCCCTCGTAGCTCAGGTGGCGGCTCTGGGGCGGAAAGACGATGGCTCCGCCCGGCTCCAGCAGGGCCGACGGCGGCTTCAAAAAGAGCAAGGGCTCGACGGGAACGTCCGAGCCCATTTCTGCTGCGTGCTCACGGTAGTTGCGGCCCACGCACACCACCTTGGTGGGCACCGCCGGGGCCGCCAGGCGAACGGACGCCAGGGGCACGCGCGCCGCGGCAGCGTGCGCGCCCGGCTCCCAGGGAGCGGCGCTCAGCGGCACCGCCCAGTCGCCATCCAGTTGGGCCCATTCCAGGCCGCCACTCCGGGCCATGCGCAGATACTTCAAGCTATGACCCCTCCACCTTCTCCTTCATGCCCTTGAGCATGGAATCGGTGTTGCTCTTGACCACCAGCCTGGCCACGGGGTTGAGCATGGCCGCGAACATGGGGATGCCCAGTTCAAAGTCCACGGTGAGGGTCACTTTGGTGCCCCCCTCCACCGGCTCAAAGAACCAGTCGCCCTCGAACTTCTTCAGGTCGCCCGCGACCTGGCGGTAGCGGATGTGGGGCGTGGCGTCGTCGAACAGGTCTTCCTCCTGCCAGCGCATGGGCTTGCCCTGCAGCTTGGCGCGCCAGTCCGTGATCGTGCGGCCGGGGGAGCGCTCGATGACCTTGATGGAGACGACGTCCTCCATGAACTGCGGGTAGGACTCCATATCCTTGGCCAGGGCATAGACCGCCTGCGGGTCGCCCTTGATCACAACGGATGATTCCACCTGGGGCATGCCTCATTCCTCCTTGTCTGCCGGGGGCTCTGCCTTGCCGAGAGCTCTGCTCCGCCGGGAGCGCCGCCTCCGCCGGGGAGCCGCCCGGGCCTCTTCTCTCAGGCCAGGTCGCCGCCCAGTTCGTGGGCCCTGGCCACGCCCGCGGCCAAGGCCTCCAGCACGTAGTCGATCTGTGCGTCGGTGATCACGGCCGGCGGTGAGATGCGAATGACCCTGGGGTTGTTCAGCGAGTGGATGACGATGATCTTGCGGTCGATCATCTCCGAGATCATCAGGCCGGACGCGCCCTCGGACACCAGTTCGATGCCGATGAGCAGGCCCTTGCCGCGGACCTCGCGGATGACGTCGGGATAGTCCTTCGCCAGGGACCGCAGGGTGGTCAGGATGCGCTCACCCCTGCGGGCCGCCTGCTCCAGCAGCCCCTCCTCCTCAATGGTGCGCAGTGCGGCGATGCCGGCGGAGCAGGCCAGCTGGTTGCCGCCAAAGGTGGACGAGTGGATGTATGGGTTCTCGTCGAAGACGCTGAAAACCTCCGGCGTGGACATAAAGGCGCCGATAGGCATGACGCCGCCGCCCAGGGCCTTGGCCATGGTCAGGATGTCCGGGACGATGCCCCAGTGCTCAAAGGCCCACAGCTTGCCGGTCCGGCCCATGCCGGTCTGCACCTCGTCCAGGATAAGCAGGACGGCCTTCTCGTCGCAGATCTTCCGAACGCGGGGCAGATAGTCGTCCGGCGGCACGATGACGCCGTTCTCGCCCTGGATGGGCTCCAGGATGACCGCCGCCGTGTCCTCGTTGATGGCCCGGGCGATGGCGTCGGCGTCGCCGTAAGGCACGTGGGTGAAGCCCGGCACCAGCGGGTAAAAGGGTTTCCTGTACAGCTCGCGGCCGCTGGCCGACAGGGCGCCGAAGGTCTTGCCGTGGAAGGCGCCTTCCGTGCTGACGAACCCCGGCTTCTTCTTGTAGGCGCGGGCCAGCTTCAGGGCGCCCTCCACGGCCTCCGCGCCGCTGTTGCAGAAGAAGGTGTACTGGAGCTGGCCCGGGGTCCGTTCCGCCAGCATGCGGCCCAGGTCGGCAATGGGCTTGTGTGGCAGGGTGCGGCCGGACAGGGCCATGCGGTCCAGCTGCTCCTTCACCGCCTGCACCACCTTGGGGTGGTTGTGGCCGTGGAAGAACACGCCGTAGGAGCCGCAGTCGATGAACTCCTGGCCGTGAATGTCGGTGATAGTGGCGCCGCGCGCCGTCCACTCCAGGGTGGTGAAGCCCATAAAGCGATAGAGGCGAGCCATGCTTTCGTTGACGTAGTCCCCGTAGTCGCCCAGGGCCTGCTCAACCATCTGCGCCGCTTCTGCGGGAAGCGGGAAACTCGGGGTCTTGCCCTCCAGAATGGCCAAAGGGAGTCACCTTCCAGTCTCGGAAGAATGGTGGTAGGCTGACGCCTGTGCCTACAATGTGCACAGGATTGTACACACCCATTCTCCGAGGCGGAAAGAAGTTCCTGCCGGGGCAAGCGGAGGCCGTCCTCGTGGACGAGGACGGCACAGGGGATGGCGATGTGGGCCGTCAGGTGGCGGCCCGACGGCGGTGGAACCAGCGCCGGAGGATCAGCGGGAGGCGCTTCTGGCGCCAGAGAAGAAGGTGGGTGATCAGCCTGGCCTGCCTGGGCGTCAGGAGTTCTGCCGGCACAGCCCCCACTTCACGGCGGATCTCAACCGGGGTGATCTGCTGAATGCGCCTGACGAATGGCGCCACGCTTCGGTAGCTGCGCAGGTAGCGGCGGAGTGAAGGGTGCACGCTATAGTACCGCCACAAATCGTCCCAGTAGCGGCTCCGATAAGGGCCGCCCCATCGCCACCGGTCGTAGTTGCCGTGGAGCGTGTGGCCGTGGTCGATAAAGTACACCCGCCATCCCTGGTCGGCCGCGGGCTGGTAGGCGATGGTGTTCTTGCCGCTGCCGCGGTCGATGTTCAGGGTCCAGGCGTCGAAGGCCAGCATGGCGCGAAACTGCCGGATGTTTTCCTGGCTGCGCAGGATGCTGCGGTGAGCCGGAGCGGGCAGGTCGCGCCAGTTCACCCGGCGCACCGCCGGTCGAACCAGCGATACAACGCCCAAGTGGCCCTCAATACGGGCAAGCTCCAGGTCAGCCACTTCCAGACCGATTCGCCGCGCCAGGCCGGCGGCGATAAGCTCGTTGGCGCCGGCCGGCCCGCCCCAATAGCGGTTCCTGGCCGTCGTGAACTTGAAGAAGCCGTGCCGCGGCGGGCTGCCGGAATCTTCCGGCACGGCGGGCCCGGGTTCGGGCTGCTCCTCAACCTCCCACACGTACCCCTGCGGCTTAGAGGATACGGCGCGGATAACTCGCCAGGTCACGGTTCACCCCAACCTTCTGCGTCGTCTGGGCGGCGTCTTCGGCAACGGCGGAGTCGTACCGCCTTTGGATCCGAAAACGGTGTGCAAGAACCGGGCGAACCTTGGATCAGGGATCTGGTAACCCGGCGGCAGCACGGCTGGACCATGAGATGTCCCCCTGGAGGACGGCGGACTGGTCGAAGTCCCTCTCGGCCGAAGGGACAAAGTCCTGAGCACCAACGGTCTCCCCCTCGGCAAATGTGTGTTTCAAGCCCAGCACCTGCTCGTAGACGGCCAGGGTCTCTCTAGTCATCCGCTCTGCGTTCCAGCGGTCTGCCGCACGAATCCTGGCATTGGCACCCAGTGTCAGGCGAAGGTCCTCGCTGGACAGCAACCGGTCGATGGCCGAGGACAGCGCCGCGGGGCTACGGGGCGGCACCAGCAGGCCCGTCACACCCTCCTCCACCATATCCACCACACTGCCCACGCGTGAAGCAACAACCGGTTTTCCCGCCAGTTGAGCTTCCTGCACGGCGTAGGGAAGACCCCCCTCCATCAGCGAGGGGAGGACGACCATGTCCGCCCGGCGCAGCAGAGCCGGAACATCACTGCGGGCACCCAGGAAGACCACGCGTCCACCAAGCCGGAGGCGCCAGGCCTGTTCCTCCAGGCGTTGCCGGCCCGGGCCGCCCCCCGCCAGCCAGCAGACGAACCTGCGGCGTCTTCTGGCCAGAATGCTCAGGGCTCTCAGGAGATAGTCGTGCCCCTTCACCTGCGTCAGGCGGGCGGGGCAGACGATCACGGGATGCCCGTCAGGTTGAGGTAGCTGCTGCGGCGGCTGGGCGGCCAGCTGGCGGTAGTGCGCCAGGTCCACTCCGCTATGGATGACGGTGAACGCGTAGGGGGAAAGGCGATAATCCGTCACCAGTATACCTTTCAGCCAGTCGGACGGGACGATGATCTGCTGGGCGGAGAGGAGGCCGATTCTTTCCTCCAATGCGATATACCGGCGTGCAGAGCGGCCAAGTCTGGTTCCAAGCTGGACTTCACGTACCAGGGGACTGTGGATGGTGGCGACCACGGGAACGTGGCGGGGCCGGACGCGGGCCAGGGCACAAGTGGCAATGACATCCTGCGTGTGGATCACGTCGTAGCGGCCCAGGTCAAGGCGCGACGCGGCCAGCTCCAGGCTGTAGCGCGCCGCCTCACGGTCCCGTACGAACGGGGTGGCTCGCGGGGCGTGGCGTCGGCAGTAGGCCTCCACGGAATGGCGGACTGCGGCGGTAACCGCGTCCTTGTTGAGATGGAAGCTGCCGTCGGATAGCCGCAGGTAGCGCCTTTGAGGTCCGTGGGCCAAGACGTCGACATGGTGTCCCATGGACTCCAGACCGGACTTCAGGGCCTTCATGTACGTGGTGATGCCGCCGGTGTGGGGAAAGGTCCAGAAAGTGGCGAATAGGATCCTCATCATCACACCACCTCTGTGCCTCTTCCGCCGAGGGGCGCGCCGACAGTGCGCCCGGAATGCGGTCTATCATTATGTCACCCATGATTCGGGTGTGCGTTGGCGGTGCGGGAGGCGGCCTGGCCCATGGCGTCACGCGGCGGGGGAACGCCGGGTGCCTCCGCGGACAAATACGAAAAAGCCCTCCGCTCAGGGAGGGCTTTCCGTAAAGAAAATGGTCGGAGCGACAGGATTTGAACCTGCGACCTTCTGAACCCCATTCAGACGCGCTACCAAGCTGCGCCACGCCCCGACGAAACTTTGCACTCGTGATTATACAACAGGCACCGGCCGAAATCAACCGATGGCCCGCGGACCAACGCTGGCGTCCAAGTCAGGAAGCAGCGGACTTTCCAGCCTCGTGCAGTCGAAACCGACGGTGCACCGCCCGCGCCGCCTCTGCGCCCAGCGACTGGCGAACAATGCACGAAATCTTGATTTCGGAGCAGGTGATCAGCTCAATGTTGATGCCCGCATCAGCCAGAGCGCCGAACATGTTGGCCGCCACGCCGGCGTGGCTGGCAATGCCGGAGCCGACCACGCTGACCTTGGCCACCTCGCGGTCGTAGGAAACGCCGCCGGCGCCCAGGTAGTCGGCCTCGCGCTCCACCAGGGCCACGGCGCGCTCCAGGTCATCCTCATGCACGGTAAAGCTCATGTTGGTGATGGTGGCCTGGGGCATCTGGCCGGTGATCATATCCACGTTAATGCCGTTCTTGGCCAGAGCGCTGAACACCTGATAGGCCACGCCGGGACGGTCCGGCACTCCGGCCATGGTGATAAGCGCCACCTTCGGGTCGTAGCTGACGCCGGTGATGATTTGCGGCTGGGGCACCTGGCTCGCCTCCTGAATGATGGTACCCGGGCTGTCGTGAAAGCTGGAGCGGACGTGGATGACCACGCCGTGCCGCTGTGCGTACTCCACGGACTGGAGCTGCATCACCTGCGCGCCCAGCGAGGCCATCTCCAGCACCTCTTCGTAGCCCACGGCGTCCAGCTTGCGGGCTTCCGGCACCACCCGCGGGTCCGCCGTGAAGATGCCGTCCACGTCGGTGAAGATCTCGCAGGAGCCGGTGCCCAGCGCCGCCGCCAGGGCCACCGCCGTGGTGTCCGAACCGCCGCGCCCCAGGGTGGTGACGTCGCCGGCCTCGTTGACGCCCTGGAACCCGGCCACCAGCACCACCCGCCCCTGGTCCAGCTCGGCCCTCAGCCGGTCCGAACTGACCTCCAGGACGCGCGCCTTGCGGTGGCGGTCGTCGGTGCGGATGCCCACCTGCCCGCCGGTGAGCGAGACGGCGTCGCATCCCATGTCCTGCAGGGCCATGGCCAGAAGTGCCACGGAAACCTGCTCGCCCGTGGAGAGCAGCGAGTCCAGTTCCCGGTCGGAGGGGTCGCGGCTCACCTGGCGGGCCAGGGTGATGAGCTGGTCGGTGGTGGGGCCCATGGCCGAGACCACCGCCACCACCGGCTCGCCGCCGTCGTGCACGGCCTTGATGCGGGCGGCCACCGCCCGCAGCCGCTCCGGGCTGCCCACGGAGGTGCCGCCGTATTTCTGCACGCGGACTGCCACCCTACTGTCCTCCTTCGCCGGGGCCGCCCACTTCGAGGCGCCCCAGCATCCGCCGCTCCTCGACGCGGACGGTGGGCGGCAGTTCGGCGGCCGGGTCGCCCGCCTGCAGGTCCAGCATCTGCACCAGTGCGCCCAGGTCCAGGATCCAGGGCAGGGACCGGACCGCCTGGAGGGCCTCCTCCAGCGCCCCCAGGGTGCAGGGGTTGGTCACCAGCGCAAACCGGGCCCGGCCGCGCGCCGGGGCCGGCTGGTCCAGGAACGAGCTCAAGGTGACGCCGTGCTGCAGCAGCAGGCGCCGCAGGTCGGCCGAGGCGCTGGCGTGCGTCTCCGCCTCCAGGCGTACGTAGAAGCGCGACACGGCCTCGCGGGCGGAGCGCACGGCCAGGCCCCGGGAGGGCAGAGGCCGGCTGAAGGCCACGCGGCTGCGGCGGTTGCGGGCCGCCTGCAGGACGTCGCCCAGCACGGCGCTGCCCGTGGGCACGCCGCCGGCGCCCAGGCCGTAGAACATGGACTCGCCCAGTCCGTCGCCGTAGACGTAGATGGCGTTGAAGGCCCCCTTCACCCGGGCCAGGGGGTGCCGCGCGTCCACAAAGGCGGGAGCCACCTGCGCGGCCACAAAGCCGCCCTGGTCTTCCGCCTGGGCAATCAGCTTGCAGGCCAGCCCGTGGCGCCCGGCGTACGCCAGGTCGTCGGCGGTGATGGAGGTGATGCCGCGGGCCAGCACATCGCTGGAGCGCAGGTGGGTGGAGAACGCCAGGCTGGACAGGATGGCCAGCTTGCGGGCAGCGTCGTGGCCCTCCACGTCGGCGGTGGGGTCGGCCTCGGCGTAGCCCAGGCGCTGGGCCTCGCCCAGGGCCTCGGCAAAATCCTGCCCCTCCTCCGCCATCTGCGTCAGGATATAGTTGGTGGTGCCGTTGACGATGCCCAGGATGCGGGTGACGCGGCTGCCGGTCAGGCTGTCCAGCAGGGCCCGCAGAATGGGGATGGCCCCGCCCACGCTTCCTTCGAAAAGCAGGTCGACGCCCTGCCTCTGGGCCAGGGCCAGCAGTTCCGGGCCCTGGTCGGCGATGATCTCCTTGTTGGCGGTGACCACGGGCTTGCCCCGCTGCAGCGACTCACGGATGTAGGATCCGGCCGGCTCCAGGCCGCCCATCACCTCCACCACCACGTCGATGGAAGGGTCGTTCAACACCGCTGACGGGTCGGTGGTCAGCAGGTCCGGGTTGACCTGCACCGGGCGCGGCTTGGCCGGGTTTCGCACCAGCACCCGCCCCAGCTCCAGCGGCTCGCCCAGCCGCGCCGCCACCGCCTCACGCTGCGCCGTCAGCAGTTGCACCACGCCGCAGCCCACGTGGCCCAGACCCAGTAGTCCCATTCTCATTCCCAAGGCCCCCCTTCCGGGTGGGCCGCCGAAGGCCGTAAGGGCTCGCCGGCCTGTTCACCCTGGCTCAGTTCCTCAAGAAAATCGCGAATTGCTGGGGCCAGCAGGTGATGGTCCACCAGGAAGGCGTCGTGCCCCCAGGGGGAGTCCATCTCCAGATAGCGCGCGTCCACTCCCGCCCGCAGCAGGCCGGCGGTCAGGTCCCGCTGCTGCTGGGCCGGGAAGAGCAGATCGGAGCGTATGCCCACCACCAGCATCCGGGCCCGGATGCGGCCCAGGGCCGCCTGGTAGGACGGAAAGCCGCGGCTGACGTCATGCAGGTCCATGGCCTTGCTCAGGTAAAGGTAGGAGTTGGCGTCAAACCGCCGCACCAGCGCTTCTCCCTGGTGCTGCAGGTAAGTCTCCACGGAGAAGCGCGGCTCGAAGTCGCGCCAGGGGGCGTCGCTGTCGCCGCTGCGGACCTGGCGCCCGAACTGCTCCTCCATGGACTCCAGCGAGCGGTAGGTGATCATGCCCAGCATGCGGGCCACAGCCAGGCCGGCCGTGGGCCCGGGGCCGGGGTAGTAGCGGCCGCCCTGCCAGGCCGGGTCGTTCAGGATGGCCCGCCGCTGCACCTCGTTGAAGGCGATGCCCTGGGCGTGGAAGCGAGCATTGGCGCCGATGGGGATGGCGCCCGCCACCCGGTCCGGGAACTGCACCGCCCACTCCAGGGCCTGCATGCCCCCCAGTGAGCCGCCGGCCACGGCCAGAACGCGGTCAATGCCCAGGCGGTCCAGCAGAGCCCGCTGCACCCGCACCATGTCGCGCACGGTGATGACAGGGAAGTCCGGCCCATAGGGCTGGCCCGTAGCCGGGTTGGTGGAGGCCGGGCCCGTGGTGCCCTGGCAGCCGCCCAGCACGTTGGAGCAGATGACGTAGTAGCGGTCGGTATCAAAGGCCTTGCCCGGTCCCACCAGCGGGTCCCACCACCCCGGCCTGGGGTCGTCCGGCCGGTAGCGTCCGGCCACGTGGCTGTCACCGGTGAGAGCGTGGAGGATGAGCACGGCGTTGGCGCCGTTGTAGGTCCCGTAGGTCTCATAGGCAACGGTGATGGGTCCCAGCCTTCCGCCTGACTCCAGGGCCAGGGAGGCCGGCGGGTGAAACAGCGTGACCGTCTGACGCTCCGTGATCAGCAACCGACCGCCCCCTTCCTACGCAAAGGCCCGGCCGATAAGGTACGGCCGGGCACGTCCGAACGCCTTATCTTTCAGCCCTCCCGGGCTGCAGGAATTGGCACCCAACGAGACGTCCTCTCGGGTTGCCGGGCTTCATTGGGCCAGTCCCTCCGCCACTCTGGATAAGTTCCGCTCTGAAA
Organism: Bacillota bacterium; assembly: GCA_050260815.1. GTDB lineage: Bacteria > Bacillota > Sulfobacillia > JAMDAP01 > JAMDAP01 > JAMDAP01. The sequence continues at coordinate 17,245 of JBLNCQ010000068.1, read as the reverse complement.
TTGTTATTCCGAATATAGCATGGGGTCACAGGGGTGTCAAACAAAAGAAGCGCCCGAAGGCGCTTCTTTTGCGGGTCCCGAAGCCCGCTTACTTGGCGACGGCTTCCTTCAGAGGCTTGCCAGCCTTGAAGACAGGGACCTTGCGAGCACCAATCTTGATCTCCTTGCCGGTCTGGGGGTTACGGCCCTTGCGGGCTTCCCGCTTCCGCACATCGAAGGTGCCGAAGCCAACCAGGGAGACCTTGTGGCCGGACTTCAGAGAGGCGGTGATGGCGCCAAGGACGGCCTCCACAGCCTTACCGGAATCCTTCTTGGTGAAACCGGTCTTCTGCGCAACCTTCTCGATCAGTTCAGTCTTGTTCACGCATGTCACCTCCTTCTCCGAAGAGTGGTGGCGAAAATGGAGTGGTGGCAATGATTGCAGGCATTGGTAGCAATCCACCAATTCATCGTATTCGATGTGGCTGCTGTATCTCCTGCTGATTGGGCAGCCTCACACGAAAAATCTGTTGAGAATTGCTAGCTGTGGTCGGATTCTGGATGGACCTTCGCGCACCGGCGCAGGCACCAAATTGCGCTTCCCTTGGGTATTTCTGCGGGCTTGTCCAAATTCCTCCTACGCCTGGCGCGGGTTTCGGCTTTCAGGTCAAGAAAAGACCCCGCCACCATCGGAGTGGACGGGGCCGCAGGTCCTTGGATGCGGCTTCGCGATTCGGGCTCCTGGGAGGGGGCTAGATGATGATGCAGATGAGCCCGCCCGATCCCTCGTTGATGATCCGGGAGAGGGTTTCCTGCAGTTTCTCCTGAGCGTTCTCCGGCATGCGGAAGAGCTTGTTCTGAATGCCCTCGCGCACCAGATCATGCAGGGACTTGCCGAAGATGTCAAACTCCCAGAGCTTCTTCGGGTCGGACTCAAAGCGGTCCAGCAGGTATTGCACCAGTTCCTCGCCCTGCTTCTCGGTGCCGATGATGGGGGTGACCTCGGTTTCAATGTCGGCCCGGATCATATGAATGGAGGGAGCGCTGGCCCGCAAGCGGACGCCGAACTGGCTGCCCCGCTTGATCAGCTCCGGCTCCTCAAAGGCCATCTCCGCAATCACCGGCGAGACCATGCCGTAGCCGGTCTGGCGGACGTCCCGGAGGGCGTCGGCCACCTTGTCATACTCCGCCTTGGCGCGGACGTACTCGCGGATGAGCCGGACCATGGTGTGCTTGCCCTCAATGGGGACGCCGGTGAGCTCCTCCAGCACCTGGTTGTACAGGTCTTCGCGCGCTCCCAGGTCCACCGCGGCGACGCCCGTGCCCATGTCCATGCTCTTCAGGGCCACGTCCTGGATGAAGTCGTAGGACGACAGCCGGCTGACCGCCGGGTCGACGTCGCGCAGGCGGCGGACCGGTTCCATGGCCTCGCGCACGGCCTGCTCAAACTGCTGGCGCAGCCAGTGCGTCTCCGACAGCTCATCCACCCACTTGGGCAGGTTGACCTCCAGCTCCTTGACCGGGAACTCGTAGAGGACCTGCTCCAGGATGAGGTTGATGTCATCGCCGGTCAGGCTGGCGCAGTCCATGGGGACCACGGGAACGTCGTACTTCTCCTCCAATTCCCCGGCCAGCTCCATGGTCTCCGTGGCGTAGGGGCGAATGGTGTTCAGCAGGATGACGAAGGGCTTTCCCAGCTCCTTGAGCTCCGCCACCACCCGCTCCTCCGCCTCAATGTACTGCCCCCGCGCCAGCTCCGTCACCGTGCCGTCGGTGGTGACCACCAGGCCAATGGTGGAGTGCTCCTGGATGACCTTACGCGTGCCCATCTCGGCAGCTTCCTGGAAGGGCACCTCGTAGTCGAACCAGGGGGTCATGACCATGCGGGGAGAGCCGGCCTCGTCCACGTAGCCGGACGCCCCCTCCACCGTGTAGCCCACACAGTCGACCAGGCGCACCCGCATCTCCAGGGCCTCGCCCACGACGAGGGGCACGCCCTCGTCCGGGACGAACTTGGGCTCCACCGTCATGATGGTCTTGCCGCCGGCGGACTGCGGCAGCTCATCGCGGGCCCGCTCCCGGGCGTAGTCGTCCGCGATGCCCGGCAGTACCAGGGTCTCCATGAACTTCTTGATGAAGGTTGACTTCCCGGTACGGACGGGGCCGACAACGCCGATGTATATGTCGCCGCCGGTCCGCTGGGCGATGTCTTCGTAGATGTTGAACTTCTCCTCCACCCGCTCTTCCCTCCCTACGTGCTCGTGGATCCACGTCGCCGCACCGTGACCGTCACAATCGGCGTTCACCCCCATCGCCAAAGGCCCGTACCCAAGGTCAATCCATACCTATGCGTTGACGGTAAAGGGATATGACAGGCCCCACGAAAATCGCTGCCAGACTGGGACGGGCAAAAAGCAGCCGAGCCGGTGCGGAAAACCGCACCGGCTCAAGTTTGCCGTGAGAGGGACGGAAGGCTGGTCCCTGGCAGGGAGACGCCAGAGGGAAGTGGCCCGACTTGACAGGCCGTCAGCGGCGCCCGCGCGATTTGAGGTACAGGCTGAAGTGCCCGCCCTCGCCGGGGTACTCGGTCTCAGAGGCGGCACCTACCGCGGCGGCGTGCTCGTGGGTGCGCTCCCGGGTCATCAGGGCGGCCACGCCCTCCTGGGGCGGCAGACCCTCGTACAGGATGCGGTGCACCTGCTCGGTGATGGGCATGGCCACGCCCAACCGGCGCGACAGGCTCAGGGCGCCGCGGGTGGTGGGCACGCCTTCCACCACGCCCTGGGCGGTCTCCGCCTCCTCCAGGGTGCCGCCCCGGCCCAGGCAGAGGCCGGCCTGGCGGTTGCGGCTGTAGTCGCCAGTGCAGGTGAGCACCAGGTCGCCCATGCCGGCCAGGCCGGCGAAGGTGAGCGGGTGGGCGCCCAGCGCCACCCCCAGCCGGGCCATCTCGGCCAGCCCCCGGGTGATGAGGGCGGCGGTGGCGTTATGGCCCACCCCCAGCCCGTCGGCGATGCCCACCGCCAGGGCGATCACGTTCTTCAGCGCTCCGCCCAGTTCCACGCCCACCAGATCATGGTGCGTGTAGACGCGAAAGTCCGGGGTCATGAAGGCCTCCTGGACCACGACGGCGTCCCGCGGGTCGCGGGCTGCGGTCACCGTGGCGGTGGGTTGGCGGCGGGCTACCTCAATGGCAAAGTTGGGTCCGGAGAGCACGGCCACCCGCGGGCAGTGGGGCAACTCCTGCGCCACCACCTCCGACATGCGAAGGAGCGTGTCCGGCTCGATGCCCTTGGTCACCGAGACCACGAGCGTCTCCGGACGGACCAGCGGGCGCAGCAGAGCCAGCACCTGGCGCAGGGCGCGGCTGGGCGCGGCCAGCACCATCAGGTCGGCACCCTCCAGGGCCGAAGCCAGGTCCGACGTGGCGGTCACGCTGTCCGGCAGGGTCACCCCCGGCAGATGGAGATGCGAATGGGACGACAAAAACGCCGCGGCGGCGTTGTCGCGGCGCATCCAGAGGCGAACTTGTGAACCGTTCAGGGCCAGCGGCACGGACAGGGCCGTTCCCCAGGCTCCGGCGGGAACCACAGCGACACGCAGACTCATTTGGTCTCAACCCGTTGGCCGAAGCGGCTCTCCGTACCGGCGAGCAGCCGCTTGATGTTGGCGTTGTGGCGGTAGATGACAATGAGAGAGACGCCCAGGGCCCAGACCTTGTAGCTGAGCGGCGTCTGCCAGATGAGGACGACGATGGAGACCAGAGCGGTGGCCAGAATGGACCCCAGCGAGACGAAGCGCGTGAGGGCCACGGTGAGCAGGAAGACGGGGAGTCCAATCAGGAGATAGGCCGGAAAGAGGGCCACCATGCTGCCGGCGCCGGTGGCCACGCTCTTGCCGCCCTTGAAGCCCAGGTAGACGGGCCAGGAGTGGCCGGCCACGGCCGCCAGGCCGCACAGCGAGGCGGTCCAGCCCGGGCCCGGCAGGCCCGGGAAGGTCCCGAACCGGTGATCCACATAGGCACCCAACAGGGTGGCGCCGGTCCCCTTGAGCAGGTCCAGGACGGCGGTGGTGACGGCGGGGCCCCAGCCCAGCACGCGCAGGACGTTGGTTCCTCCCGTGGCGCCGCTGCCGTAGCGGCGGATGTCGACGCCCTTGACCAGGCGAGCCATCAGGTAGCCAAAGGGAATCGCGCCCATCAGGTAGGCGGCCAGCACGGCTCCGAGCTGAGGCAACATCGTCCGTTCCTCCTAGTCGCGCTCTTTGGGCTTCATGACCAGGCGAATGGGGGTGCCCTCCAGGGGGAAGGCCTCCCGCAGCTTGCTTTCCAGGTACCGGCGATAGGGCGGGGCCACGAGCTTGGGGTCGTTGACGAAGAACAGGAATACCGGCGGGCACTGCCCGCCCTGGGTGACGTAGTAGACCTTCAGCCTGCGGGCGCGCTCGCCCATGGGCGGCGGGTTCACCGCCACGGCCTCCTCCACCACCTGGTTGAGCACGCCGGTGGAGGCCTTGAAGCTGTAGGCCTGCATCACCTGGTCCACCAGCGGCAGCACCTTGTGCACCCGCTGGCGGGTGAGGGCGGACAGGAACAGGCTGGGGGCCGGCGGCATGAAGTTCAGTTCGCGTTTGAGCACGGCGCGGAACTGCTCCATGGTCTTGTCATCTTTCTCCACCAGGTCCCACTTGTTGACGATGTAGACGATCCCCTTGCCCTGCTCCAGGGCGTAGCCGGCAATGCGCTTGTCTTGCTCGGTGATGCCAAAGGAGGCGTCCAGCACCAACAGGACCACGTCGGAGCGGTCGACGGCGCGCAGGGCGCGAAGCACACTGTAGCGCTCCACCGCCTCGTCAATCTTGCCCTTGCGGCGCAGGCCCGCCGTGTCAATGAGCAGGTACTGCCGGCCCTCGTGCTCCAGCAGCGCGTCCACAGCGTCGCGGGTGGTGCCCGCCAGGTCGGAGACAATCATGCGCTCCTGGCCCAGCAGTGCGTTCACCAGCGAGGACTTGCCCACGTTGGGGCGCCCCACTACCGCGATTCGTGTGATGTTTTCTGTCTCTTCGTCCTCTTCTCCTGCCTCCGGAAAGAAGGAGACGACATGATCCAACAAATCACCCGTGCCCAGGCCGTGGGCCGAGGACAGCGGCCACGGCTGACCGAGGCCCAGGGAGTAGAACTCCAGCGCCTCTTCCTCCACGCGCAGGTTCTCCACCTTGTTGGCCACCAGGACCACGGGCTTGCCGGTGCGCCGGAGCCGGTCCGCCACGTACTGGTCCAGGGCAGTGACCCCGGCGCGGGCGTCCACCAGGAAGAGGATGACGTCCGCCTCGGCCATGGCCTGCTCCGCCTGATGGCGGATCTGGCCGACCAGCGGCTCCTCGTCGCCCGTGACGATGCCCCCGGTATCCACCACGGTGAAGGTGCGGCCGTTCCACTCGGCCTCGCCGTAGATGCGGTCGCGCGTGATGCCGGGCTCGTTTTCAATGATGGCCAGGCGCTTCTGGATCAGCCGGTTGAACAGCGTGGACTTGCCCACGTTGGGGCGTCCCACAATGGCCACGATGGGTTTCATGAAGGCTCTGGTCTCCTTGGGGTGCAGTTAATTGACGCAGTGCCGGGCGCGCCTGCGCCGGGCCGCCGCCAGCGCGCCGGTGGGCGCGGGCACGCGCAGGACACCGGAGAAAACCTGGCCAGTCAGCATTTCCGCGGCCAGGCGACCGTTGCGGGGCAGGCGCTCGATGGGCCGGCCCAGCTCACGGACCAGGTCGTCCAGGTCGTACTCGTCCAGGGTGACGCGCTTGTCGGCCCCGTCCCGGAACATGACCTCGGGCAGGAAGACCGTCTCGCCCAGGTCCCTGCCCTGCAGGGCACGCAGTACGTCCTGTCCGGTCAGAAGGCCGGCCACCGTCACCGAGTGGCCATAGAAGTCGTTTTCCACCACGGTCAGGTCCACCTGCAGGCCGCCGATCCGGTTCAGGCGGTCTACGACCCACCGCACGGTGGAGGCGGCGGACACGCCGGTCACGGCCGAGACGCGGCGGGGCTCCTCCAGGGCCGGCGGCAGCAGCGGCTCTACCTCGGCGAAGTCGTCCAACAGCTGCCGCAGGAGGCCGATGCCGTTCTCCAACTGGGGATAGCCCTCATAGGCTTCGGCCGGCGGGACCTCCAGGCCGGCCTTGGAGTAGAACTCGTCGGCCACGAACACCAGCCGTGTCCCCAGGTCCTTCAGCAGCCGCTCCTGCCAGGCCTCAATCTGGGCGATGGTGGCCCGGGCCTGCTCGCGGGTGTAGGGGTCCAGGGGGAAGAGCTTCTCGCGGTGCTTGGTCAGGCCCACGGGCACGGCGGACACGGTGAGGACGCCCGGGTAAAGGCCGGCCAGGTCCTGGATGGACCGGTCCAGGTGCTCCCCGTCGTTGAGGCTGGGGCAGAGCACCAGCTGGGTGTTCAGCTCAATGCCGGCGTCAATGAGCATCTTCAAGTCGCGCATGACGCCGCGGGCCTTGGGCGTGCCCATCAGCATCTCACGCAGGTCATCCTCGGTGGCGTGCACGGAGACGTTCAGCGGCGACATCCGCTGGTCCACAATGCGCTGCACGTCTTCCGGGGACAGGTTGGTCAGGGTGACAAAGTGGCCGTGCCAGAAGGAGAGCCGGTAGTCATCGTCCATGATGTACAGCGTCCGGCGCATCTTCTTGGGTGACTGATGGACGAAGCAGAAGACGCACTTGTTGTCACAGGTGTAGATACCGTCGAAGAGCGGATCCTCGAAGTCAATGCCAAAGCCCTCGGCGGCTCCCGCCGGAAGCTCCAGGGCCACCCGTCGGCCGTCGGGCTTGCGGATGGACAGGACCACCCGGTCGGCGGCCATCTGGAACCGGTACTCCAGTATGTCGGTCAGGACACGGCCGTTAATCGACTCAATGACGTCGCCGGGCTCGAGTCCGACCTGCGCGGCGGGGCTGCCGGGTTCCACGGAGGAAACCGTAGCCCGCGGCTCCTTGCGTTCGGACATGCTGGGCCTCCTCAAGGGGGATCGCAGCCGGGCAGGGCCGGCCCGTCCCAAAGTGCACTCAAATCACTTTATTATCCCAGGAGAGAAGGCCACGGTCAAGGAATGCGGCGGCGGCGCGCGGCCACAGCGCGGCGGCGTCAGGGCTCCAGGTCGTGCAGGACGCCGCTGACCAGCGCCGTGAAACGGCCGTAGTCGGCCAGCACGCCCCTGGTCACCAGGGGCCTGCCCACCCCCACCAGGCCCAGGCGGCGGGAAAGGAACCCGCCCACGCGGGTGGTGGGGCGCGAGCCGGAGAGGGCGTCCACCACCAGCAGGCTGCCCGGGGGTGCACCGAGGCTTGCCGCCAGATCCTGCAGACAGCGGCTCAGGGCCTGCCTGTAGGGGCCCAGTCCCAGTACGTAGACCCGGTGGCCCCGGGCGTCCCGGCCCATCTCCAGCAGCGTCCCCACCCGACTGTGGGGCAGCTCGTCGAAATGCGGCGCCGCCAGGACCTCCGCCGGTAGGGCCCGGCGATGGAGCGGCAGGCGCCCCAGGTGGAGGCTGGCGGCGACGATGCTGGAGTGGGCGCTGCCGTAACAGACGTAGACGACCTTGGGCCACACCTCGTCGCGCGGCTGGGGGCGGGGCAGTGCGGTGCGGCGCAGGGCCTGGTAGGCCGCCGAGACCGCCTCCTCGGGCGTTCTCCAGCGCGACGCGTCCACCACGACCAGGCCATCCGCCGGTACGCCAAAGGCCCGGGCCATGCCGGTCAGGGCGCGGGAGACGATGGACCCCGAGCCGCGCCGCGCCAGGGTGTAGACCTCCTCCCCGTCCGGCCCGATGCCGGCCAGGCAGAGACGCCCGGTCAGGTCCGTCCCCGGCCGCGGGGCCGCCAGGGGGCGCCGGAGATGGGCCGAGGCCGCCCGCAGCGACGGCGGGTAGCCGTGGTAGCAGTGATAGATCACCTTGGCCGGGACAGAGTCCATGGTCGGCTCCTCCTAGTGGCGGACGATGATCAGGGTGCCGTTCTGGAGGTCGTGCACCTGGGCGTCCAGGATGTGGGAGAGGCTGCCGGCCAGCTTCTGGGCCGAGGTGTCGTCCGGCACGGCGAAGACAGGAAGGCCGCCCGCCACCTGCTCCGGGTGCAGGGTGACCACGGCCAGGATGGCGTTCTCGATACTGGGCAACCCCATTCCTCCTTAGCGGGTCGGGCCCTGGGGGCGCGGGCCCAGCCGTTCGTCCCGCCGGCGCACGCGCCGCACCAGGCGCGCCGCGCGGCTCCGGGCCGACTCCAGCAGCGGCACGGCGCGGACCACCTCGGCCAGGACCTCAAAGTCCGGCTCCTCCACCACCACCACAAAGCCCACCTCGCCCGTGTCCAGGTTGCGGCGGGCCAGCGGGGTAAAGGCCACCGTGTCCACGTCCTTGCGCAGGCCCAGCACGGTGGCGACGTCGTGCAGGATGGCCTGCCGCTGCCCGATGTCCGCCAGGGTACGCCGCGCGTCCGGAGTGACGGGCTCCAGGATGGCACCCAGGCCGTGCTCCAGAATAACCTGGCGGTCTGCCTCCAGGCCCACGTTCATAAGGCCGATGGGCCCCACCTTGAGCAGCGGGCCATCAAAAGAGACCGGCGCCGCCCTCACCCGGGCAATGTCGCCGATCTGCTGTCCCCGGGCCAGGTGGACGGAGGCCAGGTAGGCGACCACCGGCGCAACGACGCCGGGCAAGACGCCCCACTGGTGCGCCGCCACGCTGGCGGCGGCGGCCACAAGCATCACCAGGTAGTTGCGGGCCTCAAACACTCTGGCGATGCCTTCGATGTAGTCGACGCCGCGCTTGACCAGCTCGGTCTGCTCCTGCTGGCTGAGGGCCTCCCGCTCCATGCGGCGGATGTCGCGGAACTGGGTGGCGGCCAGGGCCAGAAAGGTGAAGGCGGACAGCTCCTGGGAGGCCAGGGCCGGCCAGGCGATGGCGCCCAGGCCCGCCGCCAGGAAGCCGTGGGTGACGTGGGCCACGTAGCCGTGGGGGTAGCCAGGGTACTGGCGGTAGTCGATGCGCAGCATCAGGTAGCGGGCAATCACGCCGGCCGCCAGGCCCAGAAGGAAGGCCCGAATGTCGAAGACCGGAGCAGGGTTCAAGGCCGCTTCCTCCGGCGCGGGTTGAGGTCCGCAAACTCCCGCCCCAGGAGGCGCAGACGCTCCGCGGCCGGGCGGACGCCGCCGGCGGCGATGAGCAGGAAGGCGCCGCCTCCCACCACGGCCAGGACCGCCAGCCAGGCCAGGGCCCGGGACAGCCCGCTGCGCTCCGCGGAATGCGGTGGCGGCGCCGCGGCCGCGGTGCCGGGCGCGGCGGGCGCCGGCGCGGCACCCAGCACGGAGGGCATAACGTCGGCCAGCAGCCGGATGCCGCGTTCCGCCTCCTCGCGCCGGTTGGCGAAGGAGCCCACCTCAAACAGCAGGGCGCGCGGCGAGAGGTCCTGGTTGTAGCCGCCCTCGCCCATAAAGATGCCGCGGATCAGGCGCGGATGGATCCTGTCCGCCGCGTCCTTCACCGCTTTGGCGAATCCCAGGTTGGCCTGCATGCCGGGGTTGTCCCGGCCAACCACAATCATGACCTGCGTGACGTCCTGTCCGGCGATGGTGCGCCGGTAGGCCTCGGCCGGCGCGGTGTCGCGGTGAACGTCGAAGAGGACGTTGGCCCCCTGCTGCAGCAGTTTGAGCGCCGTGCGGCGGGAGCGGGTGTAGGCGGCGTCGTCGTGGGGGTCGTGGGCGGTGTCGTCCTGGACCACCGAGTAGCCCCTGGCGGCCAGGGCATCGCGGAAGACCGCGCCCACCTGGTAGATGCCGCCCCTCTCCGGGATGTTGGACTGGCCATCCGTGGGCGCGTAGGACTCGTCGCTGTGGGAGTGGTAGAGGCGGATCCTCGCTCCCCCTTTGAGCATCAGCGGTGCCGCGGCGGGGGCCGACCGCGGGCCGAAGGCGAGCGCCGGCGGGGTCAAGGCCAGCGCGGGCAGGGCCGACGCGATCACCGGAGGGGCGCCCGCTGCAGCCCCAGCGCCCGCAGCCGCCGGGACGCCCGCCGAGGCCGTGGGCGCGGGAGGCAGCGGCCAGCGGTCCTGCGGCATCGGCCGCATCTGCACCTTGAAGCCGCCCACGGCCGTGGCCTCATACCAGACGTTGTCCTCACTGAGGAACATGTCGCCCAGCCGGACCCGCAGCCCCAGGCGCAACAGCTCCAGGCCGTCCGGCCCCACCAGCTTGTAAAAGCCGCCCGGCCCCTCGTCCGATTCGGCGCCGATGGGCGGGGCAGCAGCCGCCTGCGCGCGCAGCGGGGCCTGTCCGCCAAGGGCCAGGACAGCGGCCAGGGCGCAGGCGGCCGCGGCGGCACCCCGTGGTATGTGGCCGCGCATCAGATCTCCTCCCCCTCGGAGCCGCCGTCCTTGCTCGTCTGGGGCCGGCCCTTCGCCCCTCCCGCGGGCGCGCTGAGCCCTGCCGGCCGCCCTTCCTTCTTGGGACCGCCCTGCAGGTACTCGCGGCTCTCCCCCACGACCTCCGCCACAATCACTGCGAGAACCCCGGCGATGACCGCGCTGTCAAAGACACCGGCCCCTCCAATCCAGGTGCGGGTACGCGTCAGCCCCAGCACCACGCCCTGCCCGTAGTGCCACAGATCCAGCAAGATAAAGCCCAGCACGCCGGCCACAAAGGCCGCGCGCCGGGACCGCCCCGCCAGATAGGCCACCAGGCCGGCCATGAGGGCGAACATGTAGGTCGGGTCAAGCCAGGTCATTTCCGTGGGTTCCGAAGGCAGCACGCGGTAGAGGAAGCCCACGAACAGCGCGGTGACGGCGGCCGCCGCCAGGGCGCGGACCTTCTCCGCCGCCTCGTCGGCCGTGATCACCAGGTACAGGGCAAGGGCCAGCGGCAGCACACCGCCGCCCACGTTGATCACCAGCTCGGGACGCGCCAGCAGGCGTATGTTGAAGGGTGTACCCACCAGCATGGCCAAGAGAAAGAGCAGGGCCTGCCGGTCGGTCAGGCGCATGCGGTCGACCACGCGGTGGGCCACCCCAAAGTAGACCAGCACGATGGCCAGCACCAGCACGATCTGTCCAACGGGCACGATAGGCCACCTCCCCGTCGTCTCTTGTAGCCTGTCCCAGCCATTCGTGGGGCATGCGACGGGCCTGCAGGCGACGGCGATGGCCCTTCGTCACGACGGCGTGCCCGCGCGACGGCGGCAGCCCTGCCGCGGCGGGGGCATACAAAAACAGGAAGCGGCGCTGAGCCGCTCCCTTTGGTCCAACCAACGGTGTTCTATTCGCTGACCTGGGTGCGGGTCCGCGGCGCCTCCCCGGCCGGGCGCGCACCGACGGCCATGACGCTACGGCTCAGGCTGGTAGTCCTCCAGGAACTGAATGACGTCGCGCGTGATGTGCGTTGGGGTGGAGGTGCCCGACGTCACGGCCACCTTTCGCTTGCCCTTGAGCCAGGCCGGGTCGATGTCCTGGGCCGTGCCCACCAGATAGGCGGGGCGCCCGGCAATCTCCCTGGCCACCTGTACCAGACGATTGCTGTTGTTGCTGCGCTCATCGCCCACCACCAGCACCAGGTCCGCCTCGCGTCCCTGGGTGGCCACGGCCTCCTGCCGCTGCTGCGTGGCCAGGCAGATCTCGTTGTGCACCTGGGCGTGCGGGTAACGGGCGCGAATGGACTCGATGATGGCCTGGGTGTCCCACTGGCTGAGGGTGGTCTGGGTCACCACGGCCAGGCGCGGCACGTCCAGGTCCACAGCGGCCACGTCCGCCTGGTTCTCGACGAGCAGAACCCGGTCCGGGGCCTCACCCATGGCCCCCTCGGGTTCCGGGTGGCCCTTCTTGCCCACGTACACGATGTAGTAGTCCTGGGCAGCCAGCTCACGGATGAGATCGTGGGTGCGGGTGACGTCCGGACAGGTGGCGTCGATGGTCTTCAGGCCCTTGCGGGCCGCCTCAATGCGGACGGCCGGCGACACGCCGTGGGCCGTGAAAATGACCGTGCCGTGGTCAATCCCGGCAATGAGCTGAAGGCGGTCCGCGCCGTCCATCGTCTGGACGCCCAGCCGCTCCAGCTCCTCAACGGTGTGTCGGTTGTGCACGATCTGACCGAGAATATAGATGGGACGCGGCAGGTTCGGGTCGGACGCCACGTTGCGGGCCAGCGACACCGCGTCCACGACCCCGTAACAATAGCCCCGCGGCGTGATCTTGATGACTTCCACAGCAGTCCCTCCCGGGCCGCCAGGCACGGCCGTGTTGGGCGCACATCGGTCGGCCCAGGACCTTGCGTGACCGGACCGAACAAAATGCAATTGAATGCTTTCTATTGGTCTATTATAGGACTCCGGGACGAGTTGCGAAAGGGCGTCAGCTGGACTGGCCGCCCGACTTGCGGCCCGCCGTTCGGCGCGACCGCCGCGGCCGGTCGGGCGGGAACTCAAAGCGAACGCCGTCCTCCGCCAGCACCAGGTAAGAGCTGAAGGACTTGCCGGTGCGCGGCGACTTGAAGCCGGTGATGAGGGGCGTGCGGCCCCGGGCGAGCAGCGAGCCCGCCAGGGCCGTGTCGATGATCTTGCCGCAGAGGTAGCGGGGCACCCGCACGCAGCCCTCCGTGCCGCAGGTCCAGCCGCGGCTATCCCGGCGGACCTCGCGGCCGCAGCGGGGGCAGCGGCCGGCAACGGGCTGGGCCTGCCCCTCCGCAGCTTCCGACGCAGCTGACGCCGACGCTGACACCTGTGCGGCTGCCGTGACGTCTCTTCCGCCGCCGATCACGGCCGCCTCACTGGCTGCGGCCGCCAATTGGCCGGCGCTAGCAGCGCCCATGCCCGCGGATCCCGGCGCCTGGCGGACTCGGTCCACCACCTGCACGGTCAGGTCGCGGATCTCCTGCATGAACCGGTCCGGCTCGTAGCCCCCGGCCTGAATATCGGCGATGCGCCGCTCCCAGTCACCGGTCAGCTCCGGGCTGAGCAGCACCTGCACGCCGGCGGCCTCCGCCAGGTCCACCAGGTGGCGGCCCTTGGGCGTTGGCACCAGGGACTTTTTCTCCAGCCGCATGTACCCGACGTCCTTGAGCCGCTCAATGATGGCGGCCCGGGTGGCGGGGGTGCCCAGCCCGTGCCCCTTCATGGCCTGGCGCAGGGCCTCGTCGTCCAGTTCCTTGCCGGCGAACTCCATGGCGGACAGGAGGGTGGCCTCCGTGTAACGTCGGGGCGGTTGCGTGGTGCGCTCCAGGGCCTCCGCCTCTTTGACCTGGCCCGAGTCGCCGGTCTGAAGCGGCGGCAGCGCCTGCGGTTCGTCTTCGTCCCCGCCCCGGTCCCTCTTGCGGGAGGCCGGTTCCGGCTCCACCACCCGCCACCCCTGCTCCAACGGGCGGCGTCCCCGGGAGCGGAAGCGGTCCGGCCCGGCCGGTGCGCCTCCGGGCAGGGCGGTGCTGGTGCTCTGGGCGGCGCCGGCGCCTTCGGCTGGGGCGTCGCCGCTGTCCACTCGGGTCACCACCTCCGATTCCAGGTAGTGGGCGTCCGGGTAGAACTGGGCCAGGAAGCGGCGCACCACCAGGTCATACACTTTGGCCTGGGGGCCGCCCAGATCGCGCGGCATCTCGCGGGTGGGCAGGATGGCGTGATGGTCGGTCACGCGGGAATCGTCCACCACACGGCGGTTCCCGGGGTGAACCCGGCCGGCGTCGGCGCCATTCGCCAGGCTTTGGTATGCGGCCTGGGCGCCCACCGCCTGAAGCACGCCGGGCAGGGTGCGGACCAGGTCGCGGGTGAGGTGGCGGGAGTCCGTGCGCGGGTAGGTGATGAGCTTGTCCTCGTACAGGGACTGGGCGGCCTTCAGCGTGGCGGCGGCGGTCAGGCCGTAGCGCCGGTTGGCCTCCCGCTGCAGCGAGGTCAGGTCGTATAGCTGGGGCGGCCGTTCGGTCACTGTCTTCTCTTCCGCCGACTCCACCTGCGCGGTCCGGTCCTGCACCCGGGCCGCCACCGCCTCCGCCGCCTCCCGGCTGAGCCGGGTCTGGCCGTCCGGGCCGACCCACTTGCCCTGGTACGTCCGGCGGCCGTCCAGCGCAAACAGCGCGACGACCTCCCAGTAGGTCTCGGGCACAAAAGCCTCGATCTCGCGCTCCCGCCGCACCACCAGGGCCAGCGTGGGCGTCTGCACGCGTCCCACGGAGAGCAGGTCGCCCCAGCGGACGGTGAAGGCGCGGGTGGCATTCATGCCCACCAGCCAGTCGCCCTGGGAGCGGCAGAGGGCGCTCTGGTAGAGGCGGTTATAGTCCTCCTGGGGGCGCAGGTCGGCGAACGCCTGGCGGATGGCCTCCCGCGTCAAGGAAGAGACCCACAGGCGCCGGGCAGGCCGTTCCACCCCGGCAGCCTGGCAAATGTAGCGGAATATCAACTCCCCCTCCCGGCCGGCGTCGCAGGCGTTGATCAGCTCCGGCGCCGTGCGAGCCAGGCAGGCGAGGACCTCAAACTGGGCCCTGGTCTTGCCGACCACTTTCAGGCCGAAGGCTTCCGGCAGGATGGGGAGCGCCTCCAGCGCCCAGCGCTTCCAGCGAGGGCTGTACTCCTCGGGCGACTTCTGCTCCACCAGGTGGCCCAGGGCCCAGGACAGCAAGTAGCGGTCGCTTTCCAGGTATCCATTCTGACGGGAAAAGCCGCCCAGGGCTTCGGCTATGGCGCGGGCGGCGGAAGGCTTCTCGGCAATGATCAAGGGCTTGGAGCCGGCGGCTCGGTCCGGCCGAACCGTCCGGGCGGACTTTGCGGGCCCTGCGGACCTGGCGGGCATGCTGCTTCCCCCTCACCCAACACTTCGTTCCCGGCGGGGCCAGACCCTTGTTCCGGGGTGGCCCTGAGGCGACCCGAGGCGTCGGGAACGAAAAGGAGGGCGGCCTTGGGCCGTCCTCCTTGCTGCTTCCCGATGTTGCTCTAGCCCTGTTCCGCCTCGCGGAGGCTCAGGCTGATGCGCTTCTCCTCCGGCTTGACGGACAGCACCTTGACGCGGACTTCCTGCCCGGGGTTGACCACCTCGTTAGGGTTGTTCACGTGCTGGTCCGCCAGCTGGCTGATGTGGATCAGCCCGTCAATGCCGGGCTCCAGTTCCACGAAGGCGCCGAACGTGGTCAGGCGCACCACCTTGCCGGTGACGGTGGAGCCTTCAGCGTACTTCTCCACCGCGACCTGCCAGGGATCCGGCAGGGTCTGCTTGTAGCCCAAGGAGACCTTGCCCTTCTCCCGGTCCAGGCGCAGGACCTTGACCTTGACCTGCTGGCCCTCGCTCAGCACCTCAGACGGGTGCTTGACGCGGCCGTAGGAGAGTTCGGAGACGTGCACCAGGCCATCCACGCCGCCCAGGTCCACGAAGGCGCCGAAGTCGGTGAGGGACTTGACCGTGCCCTCCCGAACCTGGCCTTCCTCCAGCTCCGCCCAGAGGCGCTCGCGCGCCGCCTTGCGCTCCTCCTCCAGGACGGACTTGCGGGAAAGGATCACGCGGTTCTTGTGGCGGTCCATCTCAATGATGCGGGCGCGGACCTTCTGGCCCAGGTACTTGCCCAGGTCCGCCACGTAGCCTCGCTCCACCTGAGAAGCGGGCATAAAGCCTCGCAGCCCGATGTCCACCACCAGACCGCCCTTGACGACCTCAACCACCTCGGCCTCCAGGACCTCGCCCTTCTCAAAGGACTCCTGGACCCGGCCCCAGGCGGCCTGCTCATCGGCCTTGCGCTTGGAGAGCTTGAGGCCACCCTCGTGCCCGTCGACGGAGACGACGTAGACTTTGATCTCGTCGCCAACGGAGACCACCTGGTCAGCCGACTGCATCGGTCTGTGGGAGAGCTCGTTCAAGGGGATGATGCCCTCCGACTTGTAGCCCACGTCCACCATCACCGAGTCGGGCGAGACCTGCACGACCTTGCCCGTGACCACATCGCCGGGCTTCGGTACCGTGAGAGCCTTGGCGAAGTCGTTCACGTCCTCGCCCATGTCTGCCGCCTGCGCCGGCTCCTGCTCGTTCAAAGCCTTTTCCTCGTCCGTCACGAAGCGATGACCTCCCTGTCGGGCTCGGGTTGCGGGTGCCGCTGGCGGGAGCGGACCCCACTCTTGCTTCCCGGAGCCGACTTCCGTTTAGTGCCGCCAGGATTGAGAAGGGGCGCAAACGCGCTTCCCGTCTGGGAAGCGCGGCGGCCCTGTCCTGCTCGGGGTTTTCACTCACTACAATACCCTGGCAGGCTAACCCTGTCAATTGCGCCGCAGGGCCTCAAGCAGGTTCCGCCAGAAGGGAAGCAATGGCCTCGGAGACCCGGTTGGCCCCGGTCTCCAGGACCTCGCCGCGCAGCTTCTGCTCCAGCAGGTCGCCCAGGTCAACGGGCCGGCCCACCCGTACGCTCAGCCGGCGGAAGAACCTGTAATCACCGCTGATGGCCATGGGCACCACAGGCGCCCTGGCATGGGCGGCAATCCAGACGACGCCCGGCTCCGGCCGGAGCAGCTGGCGAGTGCGGCTGCGCGTCCCTTCGGGGAAGATGCCAAAGACCTCGCCCTTGGACAGCACCGCCAGAGCCTGTTTCAACGACGCCCTATCGGCTGTGCCGCGCCTGACCGGGAAGGCTCCCACAAGCGGCAACAGCGGCCCCAGCACCGGAGCGCGGAACAGCTCCTCCTTGGCCATGAAGTGGACGGAGCGCGGTACAGCCACGGCCATGGTGATGGGATCGGCCCAGAGAAAGTGATTGCAGCAGAGGATGACGGGGCCAGCCTGGGGGATGTTCTCCAGCCCGGCCACGTGCAGGCGGAACAGCAGGAACCAGATCGGTCTCAGGATGGCCCGGACAATTCTATACAGCATCAGGACCTCCGGCAGTAGCCAAGGATGGTCTGCACAACCTCGTCCACGGTTCGGCCGGTGGTGTCCACCACCACAGCGTCGGGCGGCTGGACCAGCGGCGCTACGGGCCGGGTGCTGTCCATGCGGTCCCGGCGGGCCATCAGTTCCCGGACCTCGTCCAGGGAGACGGCGTGACCCTGCGCCGCCAGCTCCTTGTGGCGCCGCCGGGCGCGCTCGTCCAGGGCGGCGGTGACGAAGAACTTGCGGTCGGCATCCGGCAGCACCACGGAGCCGATATCCCGGCCGTCCATAACCAGGCCGCCAGGGCGGGCCATCTCGCGCTGCAGGTCCACCAGTGCCTGGCGCACCGCCGGCACGGCCGAGACCGCGGACACGGCGGCCGTCACCTCGGGGTGAC
>JBLNCQ010000067.1:0-11284 GCA_050260815.1 Bacillota bacterium | reverse complement strand
CGGGCGGGGCGCTATGTGACCCTGCCGGAGAGGCCGGCCCAGGAAGCCGTGCGGCTCAATGAGTACGGCCTGGCGGTGGAGGTCCTGCGCAGGCTCGGACAGGGCGGCGCTACCGCCCACGAGGCCGCCTTCCTGGCCATGAACGCCCGGGATGCCCGCTATGGGCCGGCGGAGCTGCACAACCGGCAGCCGGGGTTGGGCCCAACCAACCGGGCCTGGGAGGCGGCGACGGAGTTCGCGCGGCTGGCCGGCAGCCTGCTGGGCGTGGACGTGGCCGACGATGAAGAGCTCATCCGCGGCCTGATCCTCCACCTGGAGCCGGCCATTGACCGGCTGGAGCTGGGGGTCGTGGCGCCCAACCCGCTGCTGGACGAGATCAAGGCCAAGTACAGCGGCCTCTACGCCGTGGCCACCCAGGCCGCCGAGTCGCTGACCATGCTGCCGGCGGGGCTGGCGGAGGAGGAGATCGGCTACCTGGCGGTGCACCTGGGGGCGGCGCTGGAACGCCGGTCGGACCCCAGCCGCAACGCGCTGCGGGCGGTGCTGGTGTGCGAACACGGGGTAGGTACTGCTCAGCTTCTGGCCTCGACGCTGGCGGCTCGCCTCCCGGAGCTGAAGGTCTGCGGTTTCGCCTCCTCCCACGGCGTGGAGCAGACCGCGGCGGAGTGTCGCGCCGACGTCATCCTCACCACGCGCCCGCTGGCGGCGGTAGCCCTGCCCGTCTTCCTGGTGCATCCGCTGCCCGACCTCATTGAACTCACCGCGCTGCGGGCTCGGCTGCAGTCACTGCTGCGGCGGCCTCGGGCCGGAGAGCCACGCGACCCACGGAGGTTCCAAGCCACCAACGGAGGTGCATCCCCGCTCATGCTGGAGGACGTGTTGACCCACCAGACCATTGCCCTGGACGTGGAGGCTAGCGACTGGCAGGAGGCCATTCGCAAGGTCGGAGAGCTGATGGTGTCGGCCGGCGCGGTGCGTCCCGAGTACGTGGACGGCATGATCCGCACGGTCGAGGCGATAGGCCCCTACGTCGTGGTGGGACCGGGCATCGCCATGCCCCACGCACGGCCGGAGGACGGCGCCGTGAACGTGGGCATGGCCTGCGTGCGGCTGGCCACGCCGGTGGTCTTTGCCGGCAAGGAAGACAACCCCATCGATCTGCTCTTTGCCTTCGCGGCTATCGACAACCAGTCGCACGTGGCCGTTATGGGCCAGCTGGCGCGGCTTTTGTCCACACCGTCCCTGGTGGAGCGCGTGCGCCAGGCGCGGACGGTAGCAGACGTGCTGGAGGTGGTGCACGCCGTATCGGTAGCGTGATGCGGGGCCGCGGGTGAAGTGGCCCACGCAGGTGAAGCGGGCCGCGGCGTGCCGGGCACGCGCGCGACCCGCGCCCGAAGGAGAGGGGGGAAGCGTTTGAAGATCCTGACCGTGTGCGGCATGGGTTTCGGCACCAGCCTGATGCTGAAAATGTTCATTCAGGACCTGCTGAAGGAGCTGAACATCCGGGCCGATGCGGACGTCTCGGACCTGGGGTCCGTCAAGGGGAGCCAGGCCGACCTGATTGTGGCCCCGGCGGACATGAAGACCCACCTGACCGGCCTGTCCACACCCGTCATCTTCATCGAGAACCTGATTGACAAGGCGGAACTTCGCAGCAAGGTGGTCCCGGTCTTGAAGCAACTGCACGAATCTGCAGGAGGTGCTTGAGGCATGTTGGATTTCGTCGTATCGATCCTGTCCAACCCTGCTGTGATCGTCGGCATCGTCGCCCTCATCGGACTCATCGCGCAGCGCAAGAACTTCAGCGACACCCTGAAGGGCACCCTGAAGACCACACTGGGCTTCCTCATCCTGAACGGCGGCGCCGGCATCATCGTGGGCGCCCTCATCCCCTTCAGCAACCTGTTCCAGCAGGCCTTCCACCTTACCGGCGTGGTGGCGGAAGACAACGCGCTGGTGGCCGCCGTCGGCAAGTTCCTGGGCCGCGAAACCGCTCTGATCATGGTCCTGGCCTTTGTCATCAACCTCATCCTCGCCAGGCTCACCCCGTTCAAGTACGTCTTCCTGACCGGCCACATGATGTGGAGCTTCGCCGGCACCATGGCCATTGTGCTGGACCAGATGGGCCTGAGCGGCTGGAGCCTCATCGCCACCGGCGCCGTGGTGCAGGGCATCTCTATGGTGATCTTCCCGGCCATCTCTCAGGCCACGGTGCGAAGGGTCACGGATACGGACGACGTGGCCTTCGGCTTCTGGGGCAGCAGTTGGATAACGCTGTCCGGCTGGGTCGGGAAGCCGTTCGGCAACCGCAAGGACTCCACGGAGGACGTCAAGGTGCCCCAGGGCCTGGACTTCTTCCGCGACATGGCCGTGTTCATGGGCATCGTCATGGTGCTCATCTACGTCGTCACCGCGGCCGTGGCCGGCCCCGTGGAGGGGGCCAAAGTCTCCGGTGGCCAGAACTACCTCTACTACGCGGTCATGCAGGCCCTGACGTTCGTGGCCGGCGTGCTGGTCCTGCTACAGGGCGTCCGCATGTTCCTGGCCGAGATCATCCCGGCCTTCCGCGGCATTGCCCAGAAGCTGGTGCCCGGCGCCCGTCCCGCCCTGGACGTGCCCATCTTCTACCCCTACGCTCCCGTGGCGGTCACCATTGGCTTTATTGCCGCCCTGGTGGGCTCACTGCTGGCCACCGTCCTCACCCGCTACATCGCCCCCGTGGTGGTCCTGCCCAGCGTCATTGGCATGTTCTTCATGGGCGCTGCGGCCGGCGTCTTCGGCAACGCCCTGGGCGGCCGCCGCGCGGCCATTGTGGCCGGTTTCTTCCTGGGCTTCACCTGGCCCCTCATGGTGGCCTTCTCCTACCCGCTCATCGATCTGGGCAAGTATGGCGTGCAGGGCCTGGCCTTCGCCTCGCCTGACGCGATCATCGTGCTGGTGCTCATGCGCCTGGTCGGCAAGGTGTTTGGCGTATGACGGGTCATTCCTTCGGGGAGCGGGGTTCGGGCCGTGAGGCCGGGACCCAGCCCCCCGGCCCTCCGGGGTCCGTGCTTGAAGCCGAGACCATGACCCGGCCGGAGGTGGCCGAAGCGTTGTCCCGGCGGTCGCTCGCCATTCTGCCCATCGGTTCCACGGAGCAGCACGGCCCGCACCTGCCGCTGGGGACAGACACCCTTCTGGCGCAGGAAGTGGCGCGGCGGGTGGGCGAGGCCACAGGGGCCCTCGTCTTCCCGCCGCTGCCCCTCGGCTACGCCTGGGTGTGGCGCGACATCCCCGGCACCCTCACGGTCGACGAAGCCACCCTGCAGCAGGTCATCAAGGACATCGCCCACAGCCTGCACCGGCAGGGCCTGCGCACCCTGGTGCTGTTGAACGGGCACGGCGCCAACGAGTCTGCTCTCAAGTATGCGGTCCGCGAGCTGGCGGACGAGATCCCCATGAAGGTCCTGCATTTCTCCTACTTCAACCACTTCGGCGAAGCCGCCGCGGTGGTGGAGTCCCCCAAGTGGCACGGCACCTTCCACGCCTGCGAGGTCGAGACGTCGCTGATGCTGGCCGTGCGCCCCGACCTGGTCCGGATGGACCTGGCGGTCCGCGAGTACCCGGACGCGCCGCCGACCTACGGGGTTTCGCCGGTGTCGATGGGTTCCGTGAGCCGCAGCGGCGTCTTTGGCGATCCGACCCTGGCGACGGCCGAAAAGGGCCGGGCGCTCCTGGAGGCCGCCGTGGCCAACCTGGTGGAGATCATCCGCTATGCTGAAGAGAACGAACAGAGGTGATCCGATTGCCCCACGTTGAGACCCTCCTGGGGCCGGTGGCACCGGAGGCCCTGGGCCTCACCTACGTGCACGAGCACCTGCTCACCCGGCCGCCGCTCTGGCGCATCAAGGAAGACCCGGACTACGTCCTGGACAGCGTTGACAAGATCGTGGAGGAGCTGCGGCTGTTCTACGAGGCCGGCGGCCGCACCCTGGTGGACTGCACGGCCATCGACTACGGCCGCAACGTCCGCGACTTCCTGGAGGTAGCCGGACGGACCCCCGTGCAGCTCATCGCCCTGACCGGCTTCAACCGGGGCGACTACGGGGAGCGCTGGATTCAGGAGCTGACCGTCGACCAGATGGTGGACATCATGCTCCGCGACCTCCAGGAGGGCATGGACGGCACCCCGGCCCGGGCCGGACTGATCAAGTTCGGCACCAGCTACAACGTGGTGCTGCCCATCGAGGGCCGCTTCATCCAGGCGGCGGCCCGCGCCCAGCGGAAGAGCGGCGCCCCTGTGATTACCCACACCACCCGCGGCACGCTGGGTCTGGAGCAGGTCGAGCGCTTTGAGCGGGCCGGCGGCGATCCTTCCCGCCTGGCCCTCAGCCACCTGGACCAGAACCTGGACTTCTACTACCTCAGCCGCATCGCCCGCCGCGGCGCCTACGTGCTGTTCGACGGGCCGTCCAAGACCAAGTACGGCCCGGACGAGGCCCGGGTGGAGATGCTCCGGCGACTGGTGGACGCTGGGTTCGAGGACCACCTGCTGATCTCCGGCGACATGGGCCGGCGGTCCTATTTGAAGGCCTACGGCGGCGGCCCCGGATTTGAGTACCTGCTGCGGGAGTTCGCGCCGCGGCTGCGTGACGACGGGTTCTCGGAAGAGCTCGTCCGGAAGTTCTTCGTTGACAACCCGCGCCGGTTCCTGACCATCGAAGACTAAATGGGGACTTCGTGTGGGTCGGCATCGTCATGCGCGGTATCGGCAATATGTCAAAGGGTTCGCCCGGCATGATCGCCGGCAGCCTACCGGTCGTTTCGCCGTAGTATTTGCCTTGGGCGCCACGACCGGCCGCGGCCGCAAGAGCGGCACGAAAGTAGCCGACTGCATTCCGAGTCAAGCAAGAGAGGCCCGCCCTCAGAGATGGAGGGGGGCCTCATCTCCTGCGCCCGACGCTGCGAGGTTTAAGGTCTCAAAGGGTGCCCCGGGCAGAGCGCGGGGGGCTCTGCAGCAAAACGCACGGAACCCGTCAGGACCGGCCCTCTCAGCGTCTTGCCACAATAGTGTGACGGAAAATTCCGAGTGCCAGGACGCGGTTTTCGACAGGGACATGGGCGGAGGCGGCAGAACTTCCCCGAGGGATGTGCTGCGATGGAACCCGACCCTGCCGTGGTGTCCGGGCAACCGGGGGGGATGCTCGATACTCAACGAAAGGCGCCAGGCTCTCATTCGCATTCTGCTGGAATCACATCAACCTATAACAATCCGCCACCTTGCGACGGTCCTCAAAACGAGTTCGCGCACCATCCGTTACGATCTGGGCCAAGTAAACGACTGGTGTGAGAGCAACGGGCTCAACCTCATACGTAAGCCGCATTCCGGCATCTTGCTGGACCAACGCGGTCTGTCCCGAGATGACATCCTTCGCAGGTTGGTTTCGGCCGGGCCGAGCGAGTTTGTCGCCAGACCCGCTGAGCGCCAAAGGCTTACCGTTAGTTGGCTCCTGTCTGGTGAAGAGGCGATTGGGCCGGAATTACTGCAGAAGCGCTTGGGAGTCAGCCACAGCACCGCGGTCAACGACCTGAGGACCATTGAGAACTGGCTCGGGCGCTATGGGATCTCCCTACGGCGAGACCCCGCGGGTGCCATCACCCTGCAAATCACTGAACGGCAATGGCGTCAGGTGGTGGCAGATCTGGTGGCGGAGTACACCGAGGGCGGCCAGTTGCTGACGCGCCTGCATACGGCGTCTGCGACAGGACAGAACCCTTCCCACTACGCGGTTGGCGAGTTGGAATCGCTCAGAACAATGATCCGGCTTAGCGGCCTAGATGAGGCCGATCGACTGCAGACCCTCACCGCGCTGGTGTCGGAGCACTTGGGCGTGCCCGCGACAGAACCGGCCCTCCTCAACCTGGTGGTTCATGTGGCCATCGCGGTAAGTCGAGTTCGTCAAGGCAAGACCATCCCGGCCAATGCTGCCCACCAGGACGAGCAGCGCAGCGCCGCCGGCTACAGCGCTGCCGAACGGCTGGCCGAGGCCCTGGAGCAGAGGTTCCAGATTCATCTTCCAGAACCGGAAGTGGGCTATCTGGGCCTGCACCTAGCGAGCGTGGTTCAGAAGCGACAGGCGGACGATCAGGATTCGGAGTCTCGGGTCATTGCCCGCGACTTTTACCGTCTCGCAAGCAGTCTCCTCGGGGCGGGACCGCTGATGGATGAAGACGACATCCTGGCCCTGGCCCTGCACCTGAAACCGATCCGGCAACGCTTGAGCGAAGGGCTGTTCCTTCGAAACCCCTTACTGGACGAGATCAAACAAAAGCTTCCCAAGTTCTTTGAAGTCGCCAGTCAAGCCGCTACTGTCGTAGAGTCCCGTGTCGGATTACGTTTGCCGGAGGAAGAAATCGGCTACCTGGCCATTCATCTGGCCGCCGCAGTGGAAAAGAAGAAGTTGTCGCGCCGGCGGGTGCTCCTGGTATGCGGCAGCGGAATCGGCACTGCGAACCTGCTGGCGGCTTCGCTAGGCAAGTACCTGCCGGAGGTGGAGATAGTCGGTACAACTTCCCCGGTTGGAGTGGAGGAGGCTCTTTCGCATCTGCGGGTGGACCACGTCATCAGCACGATTCCCCTTGACCTGCAAGATATGAGAGTCAGTTACGTTAGCGGCATCCCGGACCAAGCAGAAATCCAAATCATTAAGAAGCGCCTCGGCCTCGAGCAGGAGGCGGCGCCGGCTCCGGCCGGCGCAAAGGGCGCCCGCATCGCAGGAGGTAATCTTCCAGTGCTGTCTGATCTGCTGACCAAGAACCGTATCGCCCTGGACGTGCCCGCACTGAACTGGCAGGAAGCCGTGATAGCCGCGGGCGATGTGCTGGTGCGCGCCGGCGACGTGGATGATGCCTATGTCCAAAGCATGGTTCAGGCAATTGAAAAGCTGGGGCCCTATGTGGTGGTGGCCCCTGGCTGCGCCATGCCCCACGCCCGACCGACAGCGGCTGTGCGCCGGGTGAGCATGAGCCTGGTTCGTCTGCGCGAGCCAGTCCGGTTCGGGAATGAGGAAAACGACCCCGTTGACCTGGTCTTTCCCCTGGCGGCCGTGGATACCAACACCCACCTCAAAGCCCTCTCGCAGTTGACGAAACTGCTAAAAAACGAGGCGGATCTGAAGCGCATCCGGACAGCCCGAAGTGTGGATGAGGTTCTGGACGTGGTGCAGCGGTACTCGCCGAATTTGGAGGATTAGCGCTGGTCGTGGCAGGCGGCCCGAGGGGGGTGAGGGATATGCGTATCGTCACCGTTTGTGGCATGGGGTTCGGCACCAGCCTCATGTTGAAGATGCAGATTGAGGACCTGCTGAAGGCGAGCCCCGAGCTGACGAAGGGTGTCAGTATTGAAGTTGCGGCTTGGGATATTGGTTCCATGAAGGGGCAGCAGGCCGATATCATCGTAGCCTCAACGGATATGAAGGCCCAGCTCACCGACACCGGCGTGGACACAGTGTTCATTGCCAACCTCGTGAGCTCCAGTGAGCTGAAAGAGAAGCTTTTGCCCATGCTTCAGGCCAAGCTTCAGTGGTAAGAAGGGGGGAGACCTGGTCGCGCCAGAGCCTCAGCTTGATAGGTTCGGCATGAATCCACATGTATCCAACAGAGGGAGGAAGTACTGTGAGCGGTATTCTCGACGTCACCGTCCAGATCGTAAGTCAGCCCGCCCTCATTGCTGGTCTTGTGTCCATCATCGGCCTCATTGCCCTGAAGAAGCCCCTTGGTGAAGTCATCAAGGGGGGCTTGAAGACCACTCTCGGCTTTCTCATCATCATCGGGGGCGCCGGTATTATCGTCGGGGCGCTGGTGCCCTTCAGCTCGATGTTTGAGGAGGCCTTCCACGTCAAGGGCATCATCCCGGATGACAACATTGTGGTCGCCGCAGTACAGCAGTTCCTTGGTCGGGAAACGGCCTTGATCATGGTCCTGGCCTTTGTCTTTAACCTCATCCTCGCCCGCGTCACTCCCTTCAAGTACGTCTTCCTGACGGGCCACATGATGTGGAGCATGGCAGGCTCCATGGCCATCGCCCTCTCTTCCTTCGGCATGAGCGGGGCCTCCTTAATCATCACGGGCGCTTTGATTCAGGGCACCATGATGGTCGTCTTTCCGGCGGCGATGCAGCCCCTGATGCGAAAGGCAACAGGCACTGATGAAGTGGCCTTCGGCTTCTGGGGCACCTGGATGATTGGCTTGTCCGGCTGGATCGGTAAGCTCTTCGGCAAGCCCGAAGATTCGACGGAGGACCTCAAGATGCCGGCGTCCCTGGAGTTCTTTAAGGACATGTCGGTCTTCATGGCTCTGGTAATGTTTCTCCTGTACCTCATCACAGCCATTGTGGCCGGCCCGACCTTCATGGCCACACTGTCTAATGGTCAGAACTACATCGTTTTCTCCGTCATTCAGGCCCTGACGTTCGTCGCGGGTATCCTCGTTCTGCTGCAAGGCGTCCGACTGTTCATCGGCGAGATCGTGCCAGCCTTCCGGGGCATCGCTCTGAAGGTCGTCCCGGGCGCCAAGCCTGCCCTCGATGTGCCGATCGTCTATCCCTACGCACCCATGGCCGTTACCGTGGGGTTCCTCTCGGCGCTGGCCGGCGCGATTCTGAGCCTCTTCATCACCCGGTTCTGGGCACCTGTTGTCACCCTGCCCGGAGTCATCGGCATCTTCTTCATGGGCGCCGCCGCAGGCGTGTTCGGCAATGCCACGGGCGGCCGCAGGGGCGCGGTGGCAGCCGGCTTCCTGTTGGGAATCCTCTACCCAGTGTCAGTATCGTTCTTCTACCCGCTTTATGGCGACTTCCTCGTGGCCAAGGGAGTGACGGGGGTGAGCCTGGACTCCCCGGATGCAGTCCTCGTCCTGGGTCTGATGAAGTTGGTCGCCAAGGCGTTCGGCCACTAAAGCATCTGAACTTTGCTCTCATTTCGCAGACAGGCGGGGACCGCTCGATCATCTGACGGGCGGTCCCCCTTCCGGGGGGAACAGCATGAGTCTTGAGATGGAGCGCGCCACCTGGGTCGAGGTCGGGGAAGCGGTCAAGCATGCCAAGTTGGCCCTTCTGCCCGTGGGCGTGCTGGAGCAGCATGGTCCGCACCTGCCTCTCTCCAGTGATAACATCATCGCAACTGAACTGACGCGCCGAGTGGCTGAACGCATCGACTGCCTGGTGCTGCCGGTGGTTCCGTACGGTCCTCTTTACTCCTTTCGCGACTTCCCCGGCAGCCTTTGGGTCAAGCCCGAGATTTTCAAACTGTACGTCAAGGACATCTGCCTCAGTCTACAGCACCACGGGATCGAGACAGTGGCCATCATCGTTGGCCACATGACGGACTACGCCCCGATGAAGGAGATGGCTCGAGAGCTGCAATTGGAGGCAGGCCTCAAGGTGGTGCCACTGCTGTTGCCTGGCTTGGAAGACGCCATGGAGCAGGTGTGTGAATCAGAGCCCGCCCACCCCGGCATTATTCATGCCGATGAGGCGGAGACATCCCTCGTCCTGGCGGCTCGCCCTGAGTGGGTGCACATGGACCGGTCGGTCCGGGAGTACCCCGAGTTCCCGCCTTACTTTGACTACCTTCCTTTTTCCTGGTACCAGCGGGTTTGCAGGACTGGCGTTTTCGGCGACGCCACCGTGGGCACTCGTGAGAAGGGCGACGCCATGTACAATGCCATGGCCGAACGAATCGTGGAGATTCTGAAATCGGTTGAGGAGTATCGGCCGTAGCGGGGGGTCAGCACGGCTTCCAAACAACGCCAGTCCATCCACTGCCCGGAGGTGAGGGTACCGTGGCTCACGTTCAGACGCTTCTCGGCCCCATTGCCCCGGAGCAGCTCGGCACCACCTACGTGCACGAGCACCTGCTGACCCGGCCGCCGCTCTGGCGGATTAAGGAAGACCCGGACTATGTCCTGGACAGCAAGGACAAGATCGTGGAGGAGCTGCGGCTCTTTTACGAGGCGGGGGGCCGCACCCTGGTGGACTGCACGGCCATCGATTACGGCCGCAACGCGCGTGACTTCCTGGAGGTGGCCGGACGGACTCCGGTTCAGCTGATCGCCCTGACGGGCTTCAACCGGGGAGACTATGGCGACCCATCCATCCAGGAGGCATCGGCGGAACAGTTGGCCGAGCGCATCGTGCTCGACCTGACCGTCGGCATGGACGGCACCGATGCCAAAGCGGGGCTGATCAAGTTCGGCACCAGCTACAACGTCGTGCTGCCGGTGGAGGATCGCTTCATCCGGGCTGCGGCCAGGGGCCAGCAGCACACCGGAGCACCAGTGATTACCCACACCACCCGTGGTACGCTGGGTCTGGACCAGGTGGAGCGCTTCGAACGGGCGGGGGGTGACCCGAACCGACTGGCGCTCAGCCACCTGGACCAGAACCTGGACTTCTACTACCTGAGCCGCATCGCCCGACGCGGCGCCTACGTGCTGTTCGATGGGCCGTCCAAGACGAAGTATGGGCCCGATGAGGCTCGGGTTGTCATGCTGAAGCGCCTGGTTGACGCCGGCTACGAGGATCATCTGCTGATTTCCGGCGACATGGGGCGACGTTCGTACCTGAAGGCTTACGGCGGCGGACCCGGCTTCGAGTACCTGCTGAAGGAGTTCGCGCCGCGGCTCCGCGAGGAGGGCTTCTCCGAGGAACTGGTCCGCAAGTTCTTCGTCGACAACCCGCGCCGGTTCCTGACGATCGAAGACTGAAAACATAGGGTAGCGGCCGAGGCCATGGCCGCCTCACGAACCACGAACCCCCCATCTGCCTTTGGGCAGGTGGGGGATTTGCATGTTCGCCATTTGCCACATTGGCCCGGTCAAATTGCGTGGGAAAGGGACGCAGGAACAGACCGGCGTCTGGTTTAATGATTCAGGCGAAATCCCGTACAGGACGCTGACGGGAGGGGAAAAGTTGCTCAATCGTCGCCGCCGAGAGTTGCTTGGGGTGCTGCTGGAAGGCGGGGGTCCGAGGACGCTGGCAGACTTGGCGTCCCGGCTGCAGGTGAGCACCCGGACCGTGCGCTACGACCTGGACCAGGTGGAGGACTACCTGAAGGCCCAGGGGTTGGTCCTGCGCCGGCGTCCCCGGGTCGGGGTGTGGGTGGAGGCTGCCGGGGCGGAGGCGCAGCGGCTGGCCGAGGACCTCGCACCGCGTGCCGCCTACGACTATGTGCTCTCCCCCACGGAGCGGCAGCAGTTTATCCTGGCCTGGCTGCTGCGGACGGAGGCGCCGGTGCGGATCGCTGAT
>JBLNCQ010000066.1:0-27601 GCA_050260815.1 Bacillota bacterium | reverse complement strand
CCAGCGCCCAAAGGGCGGATACCCCGGCACCTGTCTCGTGCGGACCGGATGAGACGGAAGCTGCGAACCAAGCGGGGAGCAGCGCGGTACCAACTGCGGCAAGAGTCGGTGGAACCGGTGTGTGGTCAGATCAAGGAAGTCAGGGGCTTTCGGCGGTTTTCACTGCGAGGCCTGGAGAAAGTCCGGGCCGAATGGCAGTTAGTTTGCCTTACCCACAATCTCTTGAAATTGGCGGATTGCTGGCGGGCGGCGGCCCTGAAGACGGCCGCATAAGGGGGACATCCGGTTCCTCTACCGGCGACAGTGTGGCACAGCCGGTACGAACCGACTCAAGAGAGCCCATGACGCCCGGTGACCAGCACTCAGGCGCTGAATTACCAACACGGGCTCCTAGGGCGACGGCCGCCGTACGGCAGGCTCCGCCCAGCGCGAGGGTAGGGGTGGCCATGGAGGAGAGACCGCTCACCGTCCGCCGTCCGGTTGCGTCCATGGAACTGCTGGCCGCCGGCCAGGCGGGCGACCTGCTCAACTTCCTGCGAGGCCACATCCGGCAGGTGCGCAGCGACAATCCGTTGCTGCGCTCCTACCGCCTGTATGACGTGGGATTCGTCCCCAAAGGCACACGGGTGGAACTGCGCTTCTACTTCCTGCGCGGCGCCCGTGAGCCGGTGCCCGTGGAGTTCGACCCGGAGTGACGGCCAGAGCGCGGGTGCAAGGCGCACCGGCGCGTGATGCGGGGGCAACGAACGCGGGGGCGCAGGATGCCAGGGATTTCGCAGGGCCGCCTCGAACTGATGCGTGTGGAGGTGAGCCCATGCTCCTGGACGGCATCTGGCAGGCAACTGCGTCTCCCCTGGAAGGGGACAGGGCGTCCCTACCGGGCTTTGCTCACGACGGCTGCGTGCAGGTGCCGGTGCCGGCCCATTGGCAGCAGGTCCCGGACCTGGCCCACCACGCGGGGACGCTGTGGTATCGGCGGGAGTTCAGCCTGGAGCCGCTGCCGGACGGTGCCTGGGCTCGGCTGACCCTGGAGGGGACCTTCTACTACGGCCGGGTCTGGCTGAACGGCGCTCTGTTGGGCGAGCACCAGGGCTACTTCCTTCCCGCCACCTACGCGGTGGAGGACCACCTCCGGGTCGGCACCAACGTGGTGGCTGTGGAGGTATCGTGCCCCGCGGAGACGGACCTGAAGAAAAAGAAGCTTATCACCGGCGTGTTTTCCCACTGGGACTGCAAGGACCCCCTAGCGGAGCCGGGGGGTCTATGGCGCAGCGTCCGGCTGGAATGGGGAACGGGCCCCCGGCTCCAGGCTCTGCAACTCCGGCCTGACCTGCTCAGCGAGACCCTGGCCCTGGTGCACGTCGCCGCTGACGTGGAGGCATTCGCCGAGGAGCGCCTGGAGTGGGAGGCCCGGGTGGAGCCCAGCACCTTCAGCGGCGAGCCGGTCACGGTGCAAGCCGTGGCCGACCTGAAGCCCGGCCTGAACCACCTGCGGCTGGCGGTGCCGGTGGGCGACCCGAAGCTCTGGTGGACCTGGGACCAGGGCACGCCCCACCTGTACCAGGTCGCGGTCGGCGGCCAGGCGGCCTCGGGCCCGCTGCCGTTCGCCACTCGCCTGCTTGGTCTGCGCACGGTGGAGATGCGCGACTGGCAGTTCTACCTGAACGGGCGGCGCATGTTCCTACGCGGGGCCAACTACGCGCCGGCCGACACGCGCCTGGCGGCGGCCCGTCAGGGCGTCCTGCTGTGGCAGGACTTTCCGCTTCAGTGGGGCTACCACCGCTCCGTCCTGCCGGAGGCCGAGCGTCAGATCCGCGGCATGGTCCGGCTCCTGGGCAGCGAGACCGCCATCGGCATCTGGTGCTGCCACAACGAGGCTTTCGCCCTGGCCGACACCAACACCCCCGGCCTGGGGCAGCTCGCGGGCAACGTGGCGCACATCGTCGGCAGCTCCTAAGCGGGTCATGGACCCGCTGCTGGCACAGGCCGTGCAGGACGAGGACCCCAGCCGCCCCGTGGTGCCCTATTCCGGAGACTACGGCTTTCTGCACGGCGGCAAGGACACGCACCACTACTGGGGCTGGTACGCCGGCAAGATGCAGGACCTGGAGCGCATCTTCAAGATGTTTCCCAAGACGGCCCGCTTTGTCAGCGAGTACGGCGCCCAGGCCTTCCCGGATCTGGAGAGCTGCCGCGAGTTCGTCCGCGGCGACCGGCCGGACATCAATTGGGACGAGCTGGAGTCCCGGTTCATGCTGCAGCGGGAGATCAGGGCCCGCTACGTCGATCCGGCCCAGAGCCGCAGCCTGGCCGAGTACGTGGCGGCGACCCAGGAGTACCAGGCCACGCTGCTCAAGTACTACAACGAGCAGCTCAGGCGCCGGAAGTACCGCCCCTGCGGCGGCGCCCTGGCGTTCATGCTCACCGACGGGTCGCCGGGCATTACCTGGTCGCTGGTGGACTACTGGCGCCGGCCCAAGCGGGCCTACGAGCAGATGCGCCGGGACTTCTCGCCGGTCCACATCATGGCTGATTGGCCCGCCGGCCCCTACGCGCCCGGCCAGACCTACCGGACGCGCGTGACCTTCGTCAACGACCGCCCCCACCCGGTGGAGGCGCGGTGGACCTGGCACATCCGCCAGGGGGACCAGGTGCTGGCGGCGGACACGCAGCCGGTGCAACTGCCGGCCGACAGCGTGGTAGAAGGACCGTCGATTCGCTGGACCCTGCCCCCCGGCCTGGCGGCCGAACCCCTGGTGCTGGCCTTGCGCCTGGAGGCGCGCGGCGACGTGCTTTCGACCAACGAATACCGGATCCGTCCGAAACCGGCTGGAGGTGCATCGTGAGGACCCAGGCCCTGAACCCCGGAGCCGACACCCTGGCGGTGCTGGGCGACCCCGTCGCCCACTCGCTCTCGCCGGTCATGCACAACAGCGCCTTCGCCCTAAAAGAGATGAATGCCGTCTACCTGGCTCTGCGGGTGGAAGCCCCCCAGTTAAGCGCGGCGCTCTCCGGCGCCCGCGCCATGGGCTTTCGCGGCGTGAACCTGACGGTGCCCCACAAGGAAGCCGCCCTGCCGCTGCTCGACCAGGTGGACGACCGGGCCGCCCGCATGGGTGCGGTCAACACGGTGGCCTTTGGCCCTGATGGTCGCGCCGTCGGGTACAACACGGACGGCCCTGGCTTCCTCTGGTCACTGCGCGAGTTGGGCGATTTCAGCCCAGCGGGCTGCCGCGCCCTGGTGGCCGGGGCTGGCGGCGCGGCGCGCGCCGTGGTGGCGGCCCTGGCCGAGGCCGGCGCGGAGCGGGTAGACGTGGTCAACCGCACGCACGAGCGCGCCGAAGCCATGCTGTTCGACCTGGCCCGGGCGGACTTTGCCCACCTGGGACAGGCCCTGGATTCGCGCGGCGCCGCAGAGGCCCTGCGCCGCGCCGACCTGGTGGTGAACTGTACCACGCGGGGAATGTGGCCCGACGTGGAGGGGATGCCGCCCCTGGACCCGGCCGGCATGGCTGCGGGGGCTCTGGCCGTGGACGTGGTCTATCGTCCCCGGCCCACCCGCTGGCTGGCGGAAGCCGCCCGCCATGGCTGCCGCACCCTGGACGGCCTGGGCATGCTGGCCGGGCAGGCCGCCGCGGCCTGGGAGGTCTGGTTCGGCGAAACCGGCCCGGCCCTGGCGATGCTGGCGGCGGCAGAGCAGGCCCTGGCGGCGCGGGGAAGCTAGGGCGGCCGCGAATGGCACAGGCTGACCGATCCCCCGGACCCCTTGGCAGGACTTTTCCAGGTGCCGTCGAATAACGTCGAACACGGTCCAGACGGCGTGGTGGGCGCCCCGGCGGACCGACAAACCAGGCCCGAGCCTGGCCCCGCTTGGGAGGACGTCACGTGGAGTACCTGGCTGTCGTTATCGGCCTCGTCTTCGGTCGCATCTTCAACCAGTTCATCTACCACCTGCCCCGCAGAGAGGCCGTGGCTCTGCGTCCCACCTGCCCGGCCTGCGGTCGGGAGCTGCCCTATCTCTGGCTGCCGGTGGCCGGCTTCCTGGTCCTGGGCGGGCGGTGCCCGCACTGCCGCGAGGGCCTGCCGCGCCGTATCCCCGTGGCGGAAGTGGTGACGGCGCTGCTCTTCTGGTGGGGCTACCGGACGTCGGGCCCTTCCTTTGAGACGCTCTTCGCCTGGGCCCTGGCCGGCGTGGCCGTGGTGGTGACCTTCATTGACCTGGAGCACCGGCTCATCCTCAATAAGGTCGTGCTGGCAGGCATCATCGTCGCCCTGCCGCTGTCGCTGCTGACGGGCCGCTCCCCGGTATCGACCCTCCTCGGCGCCGCCGTCGGATTCGGCTTGCTGATGCTGATCTCCGGCATTTACCCCGGCGCCATGGGCGGCGGCGACGTCAAGTTTGCCCTGGTGGCCGGGCTGTTCCTGGGGTGGCCGAACATCGTGGCGGGCCTGTTGATGGGGTTCGTGGCCGGCGGCCTGGTCGGCCTGGCCCTGATTGTGCTGCGGCTGCGCAAGCTGAAGGACATGATTCCCTTCGGGCCGTTTCTGGCCGGCGGGGCCATGGCCGCCTTCTGGTGGGGGCAGGGGCTGGTGGACCTGTACATGGGTTCGCTGGTTGGCAAGTTTTGATCCAAGGCCGACACGTTCCAGGCAAGGGCAAACCGGGGCCGGCTCGCTGGAGAGCCGGCCCTTTTCCTTGCCAAGAGAGCCTTCGTCGGGCAGAATGGCTGTAAAGGAGAAGGAACTATGCTGCGCTATCTGACCGCTGGAGAGTCGCACGGGCGAGGCTTGGTGGCCCTCGTGGAGGGCCTTCCCGCCGGCCTGCCCGTGGACCTTGCCGCCATCAACGAACAGCTTCACCGCCGCCAGCAGGGCTACGGCCGGGGCGGCCGCATGCGCATCGAGAAGGACCAGGCCGAGATTCTGTCCGGGGTGCGCCACGGCGAGACCCTGGGCGGCCCCGTGGCCCTGGCGGTGTGGAACCGGGACTGGGACAACTGGACCGAGGTCATGTCGCCAGAGGTCCTCCCGGAGCCTCCCGCACGACCGCGCACGGTGACCCGTCCCCGTCCGGGCCACGCCGACCTGGCGGGGGCCCTCAAGTATGACCGGACCGACGCCCGCGACATCCTGGAGCGGTCCAGCGCCCGCGAGACGGCGGCGCGGGTGGCGGCGGGCACGCTGGCCCGGCTGCTGCTCCGTCAGGCCGGGGCAGAGGTCTACAGCCACGTGGTCCGCATCGGGTCCGTGGCGGTGCCGGAAAGCGCCGCAGGCACGGACCGCCAGGAAGGCCCGGGCGACCCCGACGGCCCGCGGCCCCCGCAGGCGCTGCCTCCCGAAGGCCCGCTGCCGCCGGCGGAGTTGGCCGCCAGGGCCGAGGCCTCGCCTGTGCGCTGCGCCGACCTGGCCACGTCCCAGGCCATGGTGCAGGCTATCGATGAAGCGAAGGCCCGGGGCACCAGCCTGGGCGGCATTGCCGAGGTGCTGGTCACCGGCCTGCCCCCGGGCCTGGGCAGCCACGTCTCCTGGGACCGCAAGCTGGACGGGCTGCTGGCGCAGGCCCTGATGAGCATCCAGTCAGTTAAGGGCGTGGAGGTGGGCCTGGGCTTCGCCGCTGCCGCTCTCCCCGGCGACCAGGTGCACGACGCCATCTACTATGAGGAAGGCCGCGGCTACTACCGCCGCACCAACCGGGCCGGCGGCCTGGAGGGCGGCATGACCAACGGCGAGACCCTGGTGGTGCGGGCGGCCTTCAAGCCTATTGCCACCCAGTATCGCCCTCTGGCGACGGTGGACCTGGCCACCCACCAGGCGGTCGAGGCCAGCGTGGAGCGGTCCGACACCTGTGCCGTGCCGGCGGGAGCGGTCATCGCCGAGGCCGTGGTCGCCTTCGCCCTGGCCCAGGCCTACCTGGAGAAGTTCGGCGGCGACAGCCTGGAGGAGTTTCTGCGCAACCTGAATGCCTACCGCGGTCGCCTGGAGGAGCGCTGAGGTGAAGCGAAACCTCATTCTGATCGGGCTGATGGGAGCCGGCAAGTCCACCGTTGGGCAAGAGGCCGCCCGCCGGTTGGGCCTGGCTTTCGTGGACACGGACCAGATGGTGGAGGAGGAGGCCGGCCGCAGCGTGGCCGCCATCTTCGAGGTGGAGGGCGAGGCGGGCTTCCGCCGCCTTGAGACGGAGGCCATTGCCCGGGCCTGTTCCCAGGGCGGGCAGGTCATCGCCACCGGGGGCGGCGCCGTCCTGGATCCGGACAACCGGCGGCGCCTCTGGGACGCCGGGCTCGTGGTCTGGCTGGACGCACCGCCGGCGGTACTGGCGGAAAGGCTCCCGCCCAGCGGCGACCGGCCGCTGCTGGCGGGCGTGGAGCGCGCCGCCCGCCTGTCTGCCCTGCTGGAGCAGCGCCGCCCGCTTTACGCCCTGGCGCACCGCCGCCTGGATGTGGTGGCGCGGACCCTGGACGAGGCCGTGGAGGAGGTCGTCAGCATGTACCAGTCCTGGCCCAACGGGCCACGCGTGGTGCCCGTGAACCTGGGGGAGAGGAGCTACCGCATCGTCATCGGGCCGGGCGGGCTGGCACGGGCGGGCGGTCTGCTGCGGGAGGTCCTGGCCAAGGCCGGTCCCAGGGTGCTCATCGTGACCACGCCGCCCGTGGCGGCCCTGTGGCTGGACCGGCTGGCGGAGTCGCTCCGCGACGCGGGCTTCATCGTGCGGGACCTGGTGGTTCCCGACGGAGAGGAGTCCAAGAGCCTGGAGGTCCTGGTCCAGGTCTACGACGCCTGCGCCGAGGCCGGCCTGGACCGCGGCGACCTGGTGGCGGCTCTGGGCGGCGGCGCCGTGGGGGACCTGGCGGGCCTGGCGGCGGCCACCTACCTGCGGGGCATCGCCTTCGCGCAGGTGCCCACCACGCTGCTGGCACAGGTGGACGCCAGCGTGGGAGGCAAGGTGGCTGTGAACCACCCCCGGGGCAAGAACCTCATTGGCGCCTTCCACCAGCCGCGGCTGGTGCTGGCCGATACTGCGACCTTGGCCACCCTGCCGGAGCGGGAGTTTCGCTCCGGTCTGGCAGAGGTCATCAAGCACGGCGTCGTCGCCGACCCGTCCTATTTGGACCTGACGGCCGGCAGCCTGGACGCCGTCCTGGCCCGCGACGCGGAAGCCCTGGCGGCCGTGGCGGAGGGCTCCTGCCGCATCAAGGCGGCGGTGGTGGCGGCCGATGAGCGGGAGAGCGGCCTGCGGGCCAACCTCAACTTCGGCCACACGGCGGGCCACGGCATCGAGGCGGCCGCGGGCTTCGGCGGCCTGCTGCACGGCGAGGCCGTGGGGCTGGGGATGTTGGTGGCGGCCCGCCTGAGCGAGGCCCGCGGCTGGGCGCCGGGCCTGACGACCCGTCTGACCGACCTGCTGGGCCGGGCCGGGCTGCCCGTCCGCATTCCGGGCCTGCCCCTGGGGCTCATCCTGGACTACATGCAGACGGACAAGAAGGCGTCCGAAGGGCGTCTCACCTGGGTCCTGGTCCCCGAGGTCGGCCGAGCGGAGCGGGTTCGGGACGTGGACCTGGCTGACGCGGAGCGGATTTTGCTGGACCTGGGGGCGAGAGGGTGAGGCCGTCCCCGTGCCCCTTTCCCGTCGATTGTGGAGGAACTGGTCCGCGCGGTGACGAATACTGCACCTGCCCAGAACCTGGGCGGGCCTGGAATTCTTGCCAGACCTGAGTCTAGATGCCAGTCCGGTCCCCGCCCCCGGTGGGAGGAGCGCGTCATGTCGGAGCAGCAGGACGTTCCACTCGTAGAAATAGCAGCACTCGACCGCGTCCTCAAAGAGACCGTCCGCTCGCTGGAGCGCGGCAAGGAGCAAATTTTCGAGATCGCCGAGCAGGCCCGGGACGAACACCGCACCGTGCAGCGCGATGTCGAGCGGCTCAAGAAGGACGTCTACGAAAAGATCCGCGAGGTCGATCAGCTGGAGAAGCGCGACCAGCAGGCGCGCCTCCGCCTCATGGAAGTCAGCCGCGACTTCAAGAAGTACAGCGAGGAGGACGTCAAGGACGCCTACGACCGCGCGCGGGAGATCCAGGTGGCCCTGTCCGCCGCCCGCGCCGCGGAGGTGGCCCTCCGCGCCCACCGCGACAGTCTGGAGCGCCGGCTCAAGGCCCTGGAGGTCATGGTCAACCGGGCCGAGGCCCTGGCCAGCAACGTGGCCTCGGCCATGGGCTTCCTCACCGGTAGCCTCAAGAACATCTCCGTGCACGTTGAAAGCATCAAACAGCGCCGTGACCTGGGCCTGGCCGTCATCAAGGCGCAGGAGGAGGAACGGCGGCGCGTGGCCCGCGAGATCCACGACGGTCCGGCCCAGCTTCTGGCCAACGTAGTGCTGCGCATCGACGTCTGCCAGCGCCTGGTCGACCAGGACCTGCAGCGGCTGCGGGACGAGCTGCACCAGCTGAAGGACCTGGTCCGGGTAAGCCTGCAGGACGTGCGCAAGGTCATCTTCGACCTCCGGCCCATGGCCCTGGACGACCTGGGCCTGGTGCCCGCCCTGCGCAGCTACCTCAAGGCCTACCAGGAACGGTCCGGCATCCTGCCCGACCTGGTGGTCAGCGGCGAGGAGCGCCGCTTCACCCAGACCTTTGAGGTGGCCATCTTCCGCCTGGTGCAGGAAGCCCTGAACAACGTCTGGAAGCACGCCCAGGCCGAGCATGCCTGGGTGGTGGTCGAGTTTGCGGACGCCGGCGTCCGGCTTGTCGTCAAGGATGACGGCGTCGGGTTTGATCTGGAGCAGGCCCGGTCCGAGGGTGCCAGCCGCTTTGGCCTGATCAGCATGCGCGAGCGCGCTGAACTGCTGCAGGGGCGCATCCAGATTGACACGGCGCCCAAGATGGGCACCCGTGTCAGCTTCCAAATCCCGTACCCGGAAGAAGAGCTGGTGCCATGATTCGCGTCTTGATCGCCGATGACCATGCCATCATCCGACAGGGTCTGCGCCACGTGCTCTACTTTGAAGAAGGCATTGAAGTGATTGGCGAGGCCGCCACGGGCGAGGAGACCGTTCGCCTGGCCCAGGACATGGCTCCCGACGTGGTGCTGCTGGACCTCAACATGCCCACCATCAGCGGGCTGGAGGCGGCGCGCCGCATCCGGCAGCAGGGCAGCAGCACGGGCATCGTGGTCCTCACCATCCACGACGACCGGGAGTACGTGCTGGAGGCCATGCGGGCCGGCGTCACCAGCTACTGTCTGAAGGACGTGGAGCCCTCCGTCCTGGTCCAGGCCATCCGCCGGGCCCACGAGGGCATGGCCTACGTGGACCCCAGCCTGGTGGGGACGCTGGCCCTGCAGGCGGGCTCCGAAGAGGGGCTGACCAGCCGCGAGATGGAGGTCCTCTCCATGATCGCGCAGGGCTACAGCAACAAGGAGATCTCGGAGAAGCTGGTGATCAGCGAGAAGACCTGCAAGAACCACGTCTCCAGCATCTTCGCCAAGTTGGGCGTGAACGACCGCACCCAGGCAGCGCTATACGCAATCCGCCAGGGCTGGGTCAAGGTCCGCGCGCTCCACCGCGACCAGGCCATCTGACGCGGGCTCGCCCACTGCCCGACTCTGGCCGAACCGGCGCCGGCGCCACGTCAGGCAAAGCCCCACCGCCGTCAGGGCAGCGGGCTTTTTTTTCGTCTGACCCCCATATAGGACTCGAGTCCTGTCGAAAGATAGGACCTGAGTCCTATGGAAACAGGCTCCAGGCCTCGGTAGAATGAAGCCACAAGGTCGGTGATGAACCGACCCGGCCCAAACAGAACAAGGCTTATCGCGCAAGCGATAAGGGCTAACGCCGCGAAAGCGGCGGGCGCAAAGCCCTGGGTCTAAAGCCGCAAGGCCATGATTGCCAGGTTGCCGAAGGGGTGCTAAGCACGGGACGATTTGTCCCCCACCCACCGAGGGCGCAAAGCTCTCTGCAGGCAACCTGCAGAGAGCTTTCCTGTTTCGTGAGGGGGGTGAGGCTGTGGTTCCGGTCCCGGATCGGCCGATGGCCGTAGCAGTGCCGCGGTCAACCGCCAGGGAGTCCGATTCCAGCGAGTCCGGTCAAGCACTGGTTGAGTACCTCTTCACGATCGTCTTTGTGGCTCTGGTGGCGATGGTTGGCCTCAAGGCTCTGGGACCGAAGGTCAGCGACCTGATGGCAAGCATCACCTTCTAGGCGGCTCCAGTTCCCGCAATTGGTCCCACTCAACACGAGTTCCCTATACGCCGGCAGCCCCGGCTACATTCTGAAGGAGGTTACCGAAGAAATGGAAAGCACGCTGAAGAACCTGTGGCAGGACGAGAACGGGCAGGGCATGGTGGAGTACGGCCTGATCATCGCGCTGGTGGCTGTTGTAGCCATCGCCGGCCTGACTCTCCTTGGGCCCAAGCTGAAGGACATGTTCACCAACATCTCGGACAAGATCACGGGCTAAGAAGGGGTGCTCCGCCGACCCCACGGAAAGCGGAAGGAGGCCGGGAGAGCTCTCGGCCTCCTTCCTTACCTCCTGCGGCAGTGAGGTGAATCGAGATGTGGAGGCGCCTGGGCCGCGATCAGCGCGGGCAGTCCGTGGTGGAGTTCGCCCTGGTGGTGCCCATTCTGCTCCTGCTGGTGCTCGGTATCATGGAGTTCGGCCGCGCCTACAGCACCAACCTGAGCCTGCAGAACGCGGTCAGGGAGGGCGCCAGGCTGGCGGTCACCGGTTCCACGGACGCGCAGGTTGTGCAGCGGGTGCGCGACGCGGCCCCGACCCTTGACCCGGTGCGGTTGAGCGTGACGGTTTCCCCGTCGACCCGGCGGCAGGGGGACAACGTCACCGTGACCGCCAGCTACGACTTTCACTACATCGTCCCGTTTATCTCTGAGCTCACGGGAGCAACGTCGACCTTTCAGCAGAAGGTCACCATGAGGATGGAGTAGGGGGGACCCCCATTGAGAAACCTGCGGACCCTTTTGGAGGACCAGCGCGGCAATGCGCTCGTCCTGGTGGCGGCCGGCATGGTGGCCTTGCTGGGCTTTACCGCCATCACCCTGGACGGAGGCGCCATCTACGCCACCCGAGCCAGGGCCCAGACCGCAGCCGATGCGGCCGCACTGGCCGCCGCGCAGTTCCTTCCGACCAATCCGGGCATGGCCGATGCCGCCGCCAGGGACATCGCCTTCCGCAACAATATGGATCCCTCGTTCACCCGCGTGGACATCTCCTCGGACGGCGGTTCCGTCCAGGTGGCCTCCGGCAGAACCGTGAACCTGGGGCTCGCCAGAGTGCTGGGGTTCGCCAGCGCGCAGCAGGGCGCCGTGGCCACCGCCAAGGTAGGGACCGCTGGAGCCGTCAAGGGCATCGCGCCCCTGGGCGTGCCGGCCTCGGAGTTTCAGCCCGGCGTCAGCTACACGCTCAAGGACTCCAAACCCAATTCCCCCGGCAACTTTTTTGCACTGGCCCTGGGCGGGCGCGGCTCCTCCAACTATGAGGAGAACCTGAAGAACGGCTACCCGGCCCGCACAGAGGTCGGAGACATGCTCTGGACGGAGACCGGCGACAAGACCGGCGGCACCCGTGACGCTATTCGGTGGATTCTCGACAACTTCTCCTCCGACAGCGACGGCAATGGCATTGTGGATGACCAGCAGGACCTGAACAGCGACGGCTATCCCGACCTGCCGGCGGACACGCGCCGCGTGGTCATCATCCCCATTGTGGACGACTTTCCCAACGGCCGTGACCAGGTCCAGGTGGTCGGGTTCGCCGCCTTCTACATTGAGGGTTTCGGCAACGGCCAGGACAGCATCACCGGCCGGTTCATCCGCTACGTGCTGGACGCTGAGATCTCTTCCACGGCTCCGGACTATGGCGCCAGGGTCGTCAGGCTGACCCAGTAGCGCCCGGCGCCCCCAGGCGGGGCGCCTCAACCCAGGAGGCAAATCCAGTTGAGCAAGGGACGAATCTTCAAGGTTCTGTTTCTTCCCATCTTCGCCGGCTTGCTGGCGACCGTAGGCGCGTACCTCTACCTGCAGAAGACGCAGCCGGTCCAGACCCGGGTGGAAACGGTGCCGGTGGTGATTGCGGCCAAGCCGGTTCCGGCCAAGACCATACTCACCGCCGACATGCTGACGACCAAGAATTACCCCAAGAGTCTGGTTGGCCGCAACGAGGTCACGGCCGTGGCCAACGCCGTGGGCAAGGCCACAACCGTGCCCCTGGCCCAGGACGAGGTGGTCCTCATAACCAAGCTGGCGACCGAGGATGCCAAGGTAGGACTGGCATACCACATCCCCAGCGGCATGAGGGCCATCACCGTCAGCGCCGGCGAGCTGCAGGCCGTGGCCGGGTTCCCGGAGCCCGGCGACCTGTTGGACGTTGTCTCGCTGTTCAATCTGAACGGTATCGCTCAATCCCGGATCATCCTGGAGGGGCTGCCGATTCTGGCCGTGGCCCAGTCCATGGAGACCACACCGAACGGGGAGGCCCGCGTGGTGCCGACCATCACGCTGGCGGTCACGCCCCAACAGGCACTGACCATTACCACCGCTGAACAGAAATCCGTCCTGCGCTACCTGCTGCGGCCGGCCAACAAGGACGAGAAGAACGCCGGCAACCTGCAGGTTGATGAGGTCTCCGTGTTCGGGGCCCCGGTGGCAGGCAGCCAGTAGCTGATTGGGGAGCGACTGAGGCGCGAGGAATAGGAGGACGCACCATGGGCGAGCGCATTTCGGTCATGATTGTTGACGACAGCAAGCAGCTGCGTGACAGCGTTCGGACGATGCTGGAGTTTGAAGAGGGCATTGTGGTGGTGGGGGAGGCCGAGGACGGCGATGAGGCCGTGACCAAGGCCAAGGAGCTGCGGCCCCACGTCATCCTCATGGACATCAACATGCCCAGGATGGACGGCCTTGCCGCCACCCAGGCCATCGTTAAGGAGATCAGCACCAACGTCATCATTATCTCGGTCCAGGGCGACGCCGACTACCTGCGCCGCGGCATGCAGGCCGGGGCCCGGGACTTCCTGGCCAAGCCCTTTACCGTCGACGAGCTGGTCACCTCCGTCAAGAACGCCTGCCGCACCGGCGAGCTGAATGCGCTCTACACCCGCTCTCCGGCTCCGCCCACCAGCACCGGCAAGATGATCACCTTCTTCTCCACCAAGGGCGGCGTGGGCAAGACCACGCTGGCGGCCAACCTGGCCGTGGCCCTGGCGGTCAAGACCCGGGAGCAGGTCGCCCTGGTGGACCTGGACCTGGAGTTCGGCGTCATGACCACCATGTTCGGGCTCAAACCCAACACCAGCATCGTGGATCTGTGCCACGTGGAGGGTCCCCTCAAGGCCGAGCTGGTGCAGCGCGTCATGGTCCCCTCCAGCAACGGGCTGATCTCCCTGCTGGCCAGCCCGCCCAGTCCGGAGCAGGCGGCCGAGGTGGACGGCGGGGCCCGGCTGTCCCGGGACCGCAACTACGTGGGCGAGATTCTGGGGCTGCTCAAGCAGTCCTTTCCTTACGTCATCGTGGACACCGGCACCAGCTTCCGTGACGGCATCCTTACGGCCCTGGACCGCTCCGATCAGGTTTACGTGGTCACCTGCCCGGACATCCCCACGCTGCACAATACCGCCAAATGCCTGGATATCCTGCTGACCCGGCTGGAGTACCCCCAGACCAAGGTCAAGCTCATCCTCAACCGGGCCGACGGCACCATGGGCCTCAGCCACGACGACATCACCCGCGGCCTGGACTACAGCATCTCCTACTTTGTCCCATCCGACGGGCAAACGGCCACCTGGGCCGCCAACTCGGGGCAGCCCTTCGTGCTGCGCAAGGCCAAGACCGCGCTGGCCGACGTGCTGAACCAGATGGCTCAGGACCTGGCCGGGCCGGGGCAGGCTGCGGCTGCGCCCGCCGCCGAAGGCGCTGAAGAGACGGCCGGACGCAAGGGCAAGAAGGGCCTCTTCTCCCTGCTCCACGGCTAGCCGGCGGCCAGGAGGTGACATGCCATGTCAGGACTCTATGAACGACTGCAGAGCAAACCCGAGAGCGGCCCGTCCACCCGAGGGACTTTTGGCGCCAGTCCGACCGCCAGGTCTGTCGGCGCCCCCGAGCACCACGCGCCAGCCGGTTCGGCGGCGAACGGCGTCGCCCTTCACGACCGGCCGGCTGTCCGCAATGCGGTTCCTCACAAGCCCGTATCCCCCGCCGAGGCGGCCAAGCAGGCCAAGGAAGATCAGCACCGCGCCATCAAGAACAAGATCCAGCTTCGGCTGATCAACGAGCTGGATGCCAGCCTGCTGCAGGGCGCTGAGGCCTCGGAGGATAAGGCCTTCGAGATCAAGCAAAAGATCATGGAGATGCTCCGCGAGGAGGAGGGCGTCCCGCCCCTGGAACGGGAGGCCGTCTGCGAGTCCCTCTTCCACGAAATCCTGGGCTTTGGCCCGCTGCAGCCGCTGCTGGAGGACCCGGAGATCTCCGAAATCATGGTAAACTCGCCCACCCAGGTGTACGTGGAGAAGAAGGGCAAGCTCATCCTCACCGACGTCCAGTTCAACGACGACAAGCAGGTCATGCAGATCATTGAAAAGATCGTGGCCCCGCTGGGCCGGCGGATTGACGAGTCCAGCCCCATGGTGGACGCCCGACTCCCCGACGGCAGCCGCGTCAACGCCATTATCCCGCCCCTGGCCCTGAAGGGCCCCAGCATCACCATCCGTAAGTTTAGCAAGGACCCTTTCCAGATTGACGACCTGGTGAGGTTCGGCACCCTGACGAAGAACATGGCCATGTTCATCGAGGCCTGTGTCAGGGCCCGCCTGAACATCGTGGTGTCGGGCGGCACCGGCTCCGGCAAGACCACCACGCTGAACGTGCTGTCGTCGTTCATTCCCGACGACGAACGCATCGTGACCGTGGAGGATGCGGCCGAGCTTCAGCTCCGCCAGGACCACGTGGTGACCCTGGAATCCCGGCCCGCCAACATTGAGGGGAAGGGAGAGGTGCCCATCCGTCAGCTCGTCCGAAACTGCCTGCGTATGCGGCCTGACCGCATTGTGGTCGGCGAGGTGCGCGGCGGCGAGGCCCTGGACATGCTGCAGGCCATGAACACCGGCCACGACGGCTCTCTGACCACCGGCCACGCCAACACCCCGCGCGACATCCTGTCCCGTCTGGAGACCATGGTGCTGATGGCCGGCATGGACCTGCCGGTGCGCGCCATTCGCGAGCAGATCGCCTCGGCCGTTGACCTGATCATCCAGCAGAGCCGCCTGAAGGACGGCTCACGCAAGATCACCCACATCACCGAAGTGCAGGGCATGGAGGGCGACGTCATTACCCTGCAGGATATCTTTATCTACGACCAGCACGGTGTGGACGAGAACGGCAAGGTGATCGGCGAGCACAAGCCCACCGGCATCCGCCCCAAGGCCTATGAGCGTATTCTCTACTCCGGCATTCGCCTGCCGGACGACATCTTTGGCGGCTGATCCCAAACCCGGAGGAGGTGCTGGGAGTGTCCAATCTGGAGTTGGCTATTCTCGGCGGTGTCTTTTTGTCCACGGTCTTTCTGGTCATGGTTCTGCTCAGCACCGGTGAAAGCGAGCAGGAGAAGGTCAAGCGGCGCCTGGACGAGCTGGTGCGGAACCGCGGCGCGCAGGAGCTGACCACGGCCTCCCTGGACGTGGAGGGCGACGACGGTCTGCCCAGCCGCAAAAAAAAACACGTTTGGAAAGAACGGTTTTTTGAAGGCCTGGACCGTTATGTGGCCGGCCGCAGCTTCGCCGGCACCATCCGGATGAAGCTGCGCAAGGCGGACCTGAAGCTTCAGGTGTCGGAGTTCGTGACCATTGACTGGGGGCTCTCCCTGCTGTTTGCCCTGCTAGGCCAGATGGCGGCCGGTCTCTGGCTGGCCGTGGTCCTCTGGGCCGTGGGGCTGTGGCTCCCCTGGTACTACCTGGGGATGCTGGCGGACAAGCGGGTCAAACAGGTGGCGGCGCAGCTTCCCGACGCCCTCTCCATCATGGCCAACGCCATGAAGTCAGGGTACTCGCTGCTGCAGGCCATGGAGGTTGTTTCGCGTGAAATGCCCGCCCCCATATCCATCGAGTTCGCCCTGGTCCTGAAGGAGACGCGGGTCAACATCTCGGTGGAGGACGCCCTGGTCAACCTGACGCAGCGCGTTCCCTCCGGCGACCTGGACCTGATGGTCACGGCCATGCTGATTCAGCGGCAGATCGGCGGCAACCTGTCCGAGATCCTGGAGAAGATCAACGAGACCATCCGGGAACGCATCCGCATCCTGGGCGAGGTCAAGACCCTGACCGCG
This sequence comes from Bacillota bacterium, assembly GCA_050260815.1. Lineage (GTDB taxonomy): Bacteria > Bacillota > Sulfobacillia > JAMDAP01 > JAMDAP01 > JAMDAP01. The sequence goes on along the minus strand of JBLNCQ010000066.1, from coordinate 11,279 downwards.
CAGGGCAAGATGTCCGGCATCATCGTGGGCGGCTTGCCTCTTGCGCTGGGGCTGATTTTGCAGGTGCTTTCCCCCGGCTACGTAACGCCGCTCTTCACCAGCCCCATCGGTTGGGCCATGCTGGGTGCTGCCGTGGTCATGCAGGTGGTGGGCATCCTGTTCATCCGGTCCATCATTCACCTGGAGGTCTGACGGATGGTCCCCTTGATGTTGGGCCTGGTTTTTCTTTCATTCTCCATCCTGACCTACATTCTGCTGGCGCCCAGCGCCGAGCAGGTGGCCATCTGGAAGCGCACCTCCGAGATCCGGCGCCACACGGCTGACCCGGAGCTGGCGGAGGACCAGGAGCTGGCCGTCCCCTTTGCCCAGAGGGTCCTGCATCCGGCCTTTGAGAAGCTCTACACCTACGTGCTGCGGTACACGCCTTCCGGCATCAAGGACTCCTATCGGCGGCGGCTGCAGCAGGCCGGTCGGCCCATGGAGACGGCCCAATTCGTGGGCCTCAAGGTCCTGCTGTCCGCGTTGTTCCTGGTGGTGGGTGTGGCCTTCAACCTGCTGCTGCTGGCGGGCAGCGGCCTGGGTATGCGGCTGCTGGTCGTGCTGGCCCTGGTGGGGCTGGGCGCCTACCTTCCCGACTTCTGGCTGTCCAAGCAGATCACGGAGCGCCAGAAGGCCCTGGAGCGAGCCCTCCCCGAAGTCATGGACCTGCTCTCGGTCTCGGTGGAAGCCGGCCTGGGCTTCGACGGCGCCATTCAGAAGGTGGCGGAGAAGTTCCGCGAGCCCGTGGCCTCCGAGTTCGGCAACTACCTGAAGGAGATCAAGCTGGGCAAGGCCCGGGCCGACGCCCTGCGAGGCCTGGCGGACCGCAACGCCCTGCCGGACCTGCAGACCTTTGTGGCCTCCATCATCCAGGCGGACCAGTTGGGCGTGAGCTTTGCCAAGGTTCTGCGCGTCCAGTCGGACCAGTTGCGCCAGAAGCGGCGCCAGCGCGCGGAGGAGCGCGCCGCCAAGATCCCCATCAAGATCATGCTGCCGCTGGTGCTGTTTATCTTCCCCACCATCTTCATTGTCATCCTGGGCCCGGCCGTCATCAGCATTGCGAAGAACTTCATGTAGGAGGAGCGCTATGGTCGTCTACAACCAGACCCGCTCCCTGCCTGTGGCCACGCGCGCGCGGATGGCCAGGAGCTTCGGGCGCCGGCTCCGGGGCCTGACGGGTGTGCCTCATCTGGACGTGGGGGAGGGGCTCATCATCGAGCCCTGTAACAGCGTGCATACCTGCTTCATGCGTTTCCCCATAGACGTCTTCCATGTAGCGGAGGACGGACGGGTGCTGCGGATCCTGCACAACCTGCGTCCCTGGCGCCTGGGCCCCGTGGTAAGGGGCAGCCGGTACGTGGTCGAGACTCCAGCGGGCACGGCGCTGGCCACCGGCACGCACGAGGGCGACATTCTGTTTCTTGACTAGGCGCCCGGCGTCTGGAGTCGGCGTCTGGCATGCGGACTCTGCGCCCGGCGCGGCTATGTTCCAACAACGTTGACGAAACGGGGCGATCGTCTCCTGTCGGGAGCGGTCGCCCTTTTGCTATAATCGTAGCGTATGGCTTATGAGGAGGCAGTTGCGTGCAGTCAGAAGCCAGGGGCATTATCCGCGACATCATTGAAATTGTCGTTATCGCCTTTGTCATTGCGGTGGTCATCCGCACCTTTGTGGTGCAGGTGACCCGGGTGCCCAGCGAGTCCATGGTGCCAACCATCCAGGTAGGCGACCGGCTCCTGACGGACAGAATTCTTTACCGCATCCAGGGCATCCGGCACGGCGACATTGTGGTGTTTCAGCCGCCTTTCGCCACCACGGACCCCTATGTGAAGCGGGTTATTGGCTTGCCCGGCGACCGGATTGCCATCCACGACGGCAAGGTCTACCGCAACGGTGAGCCCCTTGATGAACCGTATCTGGCCGAACCGCCCGACTACTCGCGCCCCGAACTCACCGTGCCGCCTGGCGCCATGTACGTGATGGGCGACAACCGCAACCACAGCAACGACAGCCACGAGTGGGGCTTCGCCCAGCTTTCCAGCATAAGCGGACGCGCCTTCTGGCGGCTCTGGCCCCTGAACCGGTTCGGGCCGCTGCCGCGATAGGGCCGGCTGCCGACCGGCCACTGCAGATTCGGGGCCTGCCGCAGAACCCCGAGGCCATGCCGCATCTCCTTTCAGCGCAGGCTCGATTGATAGTCGTAGACTGCCTTCGAGATCTGCGCCAGGTTGGCCGTGGCCTCGCCCTCGTTGACGTCGTCGGTGAAGAGGCTGATCAGGTAGGGGTGGTCCGGCAGCAGGACGACGCCGGCGTCGTTGACCACCCGTGCCTGATTGCCGATCTTGTGCGCCACGGGCGTGCCCGGTGGCAGCAGAGCCGGAATCCGGTCGTTGAAGTTGGTGTGCTGCAGCGCCTCAAGAAGCTCCCCGCCCAGGGCGGGGGCTTCATTTTTGAATGCCAGAACGGCCTTGAAGAAGGCGGCCATATCGCGGGGGGAGGTCACGTTCTCGCGGTCCGGCGCAATGAAGGCACCCAACTCGCGCACGTAGGCCTGGAAGTTCTCCCGCCCCACGCGGCGCAGCAGCATGCGGGTGGCCACGTTGTCGCTGTCCACCAGGGCCAGCCGCGCCAGTTCCCGCAGCGTGTAGCGGCTCCCCACCGGCTGGGACTGCAGGCGGCCGGTGCCGCTCTCGTAATCCCCCGGCTGAATGGTCAGCGTTTCGTCCAGGTCCAGCCTGCCATCCTGGGCCTGTCGGTAGAGGAAGAGCACCAGCGGCACCTTGATGGTGCTGGCCGCCACGAACTCCCGGTCCTGGTTGATGCCGAAGCGGAAGCCGGTATTCAGGTCCTCCACGTAAACGCCCCAAGTGCCGCCCTTCCCGTGGATGGTTCGCCGCACGGCCTGCTCCAGTTCCGTGTAGTCAGGGGTGGCCGGCCGTGCCGGTTCGGGGCGCTGCTCAACGGGACCGGCCTCAACCCGGGACTCCTGGGGTGGCACGGCTCGGGGGCGGGGGGAGAGCCACAGATCGGCCAGAGTGTAGGCGGCCGCGACCAGGAAGGCCAGCACCAGCGCGGCTGCCACAACAAGGCCCGCGGACGAACGGTCATGCCTGTCCATAAGGGTACCGTGTCCCGCCGCGGCGGCGTTCATGCAGTGCGCGTCAGTCCGACAGGTACACCTGCACCTCCGCCTGCCCTGCCTGAACCCGAACGACAACCTGCGCCGCCACCGACCGGTTCTGATCCCAACCCCTCACGGTTACGATGTAGCTTCCCGGCTCAGTGGACGGAGGCACGGTCCAGCGCGCCTCCCACAGACCCCCCACCGGGAGCAGTGGGAAGCGCTCACCGTCTGGCCATGACGCCTCCACGCGCCGGATGCCGGGGCTTGCGGTGGCCCGGAGCGTGACGGGAGTCCCCGCCGGGACGACATCCGGCGTGACGGAGGCGCGAATCCAGAGCGGGTTGTAAACGGTGATGGCGCACTGGACCTGGCGGTCGACACCGGGAAAGTGTGCCGTTACGTAGATGATGTCCACCGTTTGTGACCGCCCTTCCGGCACAACCATCGCCGCCTGCCAGCGATTGGTGTCACTGGTTCTGTCGCTGTCCGGGGATAGGGAGAATGCGGGGCCCACGGGCGACCCGTAGCGGGCTTCAGCCGACGAGGCCCTGCCGCTGGTGTAGGCTATGACGGAGAACGAGCCGCCCGGTACGGCGACGCTCGGCGAAACGTATGCGGTGAGTGTCGTGGCCTCAACGACGATGGGTTTCAGTACGCCGCTGATGATCTGGCCGAGGCGGTCCGTCAGGAAGGGACGATAGTAATAAGTTCCGGGAGCCAGAGGACGCCCCGCCCAGTCGCGACCGTCCCACACCACGGAGGACGGAGGCGGCCCCGTTCCGCTAAAGGTTCTGTAGGATGTCTTCTCATCCAGCCGGGTAATCGCCAGGCGCCAGGACCGGGCGTTGCCGTTCTTCAGCGAGGTGAGCGCGAAGGTGACCTGGTCGTTCACGCCGTCGCCGTCGGGCGAGAAGGGATTGTTCAGGGCCGTCGCCCTGATCAGGGCCGAGCGATAGAGGATGGTGGCGGCCTGGCTGTGTTCAAGCTGATCGCGGGCTCCCAGCGAGCCATCCGGGTACCCGTTGATGATGTGGAGTTTCACCGCCAATGCCATTTCCGGCCGCAGTGAGGGGCTCACGCTGAGCCCGTCGCGGTAACGCTTCAATATGGAGAGGACTTCAGCGTTGGTCATGGCGGCTGCGCTGGGACCGAGGTCCAGCGCGCGGACGAGCATCGCTACGGCCTGCTCCCGGTTGACGAAGTCGCCGGGCCGGAACCGACCTGACCCATCTCCTTGTATGATCCCCGCTGCGCCCGCCGCCTGGATGTAAAGGTAGGCGGGCTTGTTGCCGTACAGCTTGAAGTTGGGGAACACGTCCGAGAAAACCTGTGGGAGCTGAGGATCGAGAGTCAGGCCGAATGTCTTGGCCAGGAACATGGCGTACTCGCCACGGCTGGAGTACGACACGGGGCTAAAGTAGGCGCGGGTTGGCCAGGACCGGACCGTGCCGTCGGTGAGGCCTTCCTCCCAAAGGCTTCGTATGTAGGGTTCAGCCCAGTGCCCGCTGACGTCGCTGTACCAGGGGTCGCGGCCCGTAGCCGCTGCGGCCGGCACGGCGGTGGCCAGGAGAGACAGGACCACCGTGCAAGCCATCAACGCCCGACGAATCCGTACCATTGTCATCTTCCTCCCTGCCCCGGCCTTTGAGCAGGCAGGTCAGATGATGCGGCCGGGTCGTGGGCGGTAGATTCGACGGCCGGGTTCCTGTTCCTTCCAGCTCGGACGACAGTCGCACGACATGATCCGCGCCGCGAGTCGGGCGGCGACCCCCGAACCCCATGCACCAAAGGCCTCGCCCTGTCGAGGTCTTCGTTTTGACTGGGTGAAACTGGAAGAAGTACAATGACCTCACCGCCCGTCGCCGGGATGTCGAAGCGGGGCGGGGAAGGAGCTGTACATGGAAAGGTGGATGCGATGGGTTCATGAGCAGGTGTTTCTCCTGCTGGCGCTGGCCGCAGCGGCGGTAACAGCCCTCCTGATCTTCCGGTTTCTGGCGGCTGCCGACCAGAAGGTAGCTGTCGTGGTGGCGTCGCGGGACATCGCTCCCGGGACTGAGATCACAGCCGGCATGATTAGGGAGGTGTCCATTCACCCGTCAGGTCTTCATCCCGAGGCGGCGACCGGGGCCGGGCTCGCGGTGGGCCGCTTCAGCCTGGTGCCGGTTCATCAAGGGGAGCAGATTCTGCTGCCGCAGCTGTCCAGCGATGAGAGCAAGCGCGGGTACCTGGCCGAGATGTCGGATACCCAGAGGGCCATGCTTGTGCCCGTCAACCTGACTCGCGGCCTGGGCGGGGCTGTAGCGGACGGCGACCGCGTTGACGTCATCTTTGTCCCCAACGAGCAGAAGATGGGCCGCTCAGGCGTTGCCACCGTGCTGGAGGATGCCCTGGTGCTGGACGTGCGCGACGACCGCGGACTCTCCCGACAGACTGCGGAAGACAGGGACTCAGGGTTTCTCGGCGTTCTGCTGGCCGTCCAGCCCGAGCAGGCGGAGCGCCTGGCCTTCTACGTGGAGCATGGGCAACTCTTCCTAACGTTGGCAGGCTTCCGGGCCGCTCCCTCCGGCCGGTCTGAGACGGCCGGGCTGGTCCTGCCCGTGCCTGCAGGCGAGCAGCAGGGACTGGACGAGCTGCAGCCCGTTGACGGCCTGCTGGATATGCAGGACGTCCCAATCCATGATTCACAGGACGGCGGGGACGTCTCGGGCGCGCCCGCGGTGACCCCATGAACGGCGAGGCCCAGCCTGTAGGCGTGTTCCTGGTTGGGGCGGCGACCGAGTACCTGGCAGCCATTCTGGAACACCCCAGCCTCCGCGTGGTGGGGCAGGTCCCCCGATTCACCATGATGCTGCCGCTCTTGCGGGACTGCCCCGCCGACGTACTGCTTCTCAGTCCCGCATCGCTCGAGGGTTGGCCGCTCGACCAGGCAGTGCCCCGAATTCGGGATCTCAACCCAACTTTGCGGCTGGCGATTCTGCAGGAGCAGGCGGAGGTCTCGCCGCAGGTGCAGGCAGAGTGGATGTTTCGGCCGGGGGTGCTGCCGGATGAAGCGGCGGCACGCCTGGCGGCAGGTCCAGGGCACCCGGAACCTCCGGCCCCGCCAACCCCTGAAGCTGTTCCGCCGTCCGTGATTTCCCTGTTCGCCCGCGCCCCACGGGTCACGCCACCGCCTACTGAGACGGCGCCCGACGAGGACACGCGCCTGGTGCCGCCGGCCCTGCTGGCCGTTTGCGGACCGAAGGGAGGCGTAGGCAAGACCACGCTGGCTGTCGGTCTGGCGGCCATCCTTGCTCAGGCCGCTCGCGGCTCTGCGGTCCTGCTTGACCTGGACCTCCAGGGGGCCGATGCGGGGGCGCATCTGGATCTCCTGGAGGGCCCAACTCTGGTGGATGCACTGCCCTACGCCTCGGAAAACCAGGCGGAACGAGCCTTGGCGTATCTGCAAGAACACAAGGCGACTGGCCTGCGCGTCCTGCTGGGACCGCCGCGTCCCGACCTGGCTGAGGTCGTCCAGGGAGACGGGGTCGCGGAGCTGGTCCGCCTGTTCCGGCGGCGTTTCCCGTACGTGGTGCTCGACGTGCCAGCTGCGGCTGGGGACCTGCCCGACTACCTGCTGGCGGCGGACCGCATCATTCTGGTCACCACTTTGGACCCTCCTGCACTGCGCCGGTGCCGAATCTGGCTGGACTCGCTCCGGCAGCACAACCCGGAGATGGAGGAGCGGGTGATGGTGACGCTCAACCGCGTACGCCCGGGGCTGGCGATCTCACGCCACCAGGCTGAGGAGTTCCTGGGGGCGCCCATCGTGTCTGAGGTGCCCGAAGACGAAACCACCGCCGCCCGGGCCCTGGAGGCGGGTGTGCCGGCGGTCGTGGACAGCCCCGGCAGCCAACTGGCAGGCGGCCTGGTGAGGCTGGCCAAGGCCCTGGGAGCCCCGGCCACGCCGGCTACTTCGCCACAGGGCTGGCTGACGAGATGGGTAAGGAGGTGAGTGTTTTGGAGGATCTGGAGAACCTGGTGGGCGACCGGGTTCTGGATCAGGTTCAGAAGGCCGTGCTTACCGAGTACGGAGCCTTGCTGCCGGGCACACGCATGGACCAGGAAAGGCGCGACCAGCTTCGGACGGCCGTGCAGAAGATCCTTGTGGACCGGCGGCTGGCATCGGACCGCGCCGGACGGGAGGCCCTGGCGGACCGGCTGGTGTCGGAGATTGCGGGGTTCGGCCCGCTGGACCCCCTTTTGGAAGACCCCGAGGTCACGGAGATCATGGTCAACGGCTTTGACCGCGTCTATGTTGAGCGGGCCGGTGCGCTCCATGCCACCACACTCAGGTTTCGCAGCAACAGGCATCTGGAGGAGATCATCGCCCGCATGGTGGCACCTCTCGGACGGCGGCTGGACCAGTCGTCCCCCTATGTGGACGCGCGCCTCCCGGACGGCAGCCGCGTCAACGCCGTCATCCCGCCCGTCTCCGTCCGCGGACCGGCCCTGACCATTCGCAAGTTTCGCAGCGCTCCCTGGACTGAGGCGGATCTGCTCGCCGCCGGGTCGGTCACTCGGGAGGTGCTCCATCTGCTGCGGCTGGCCGTCCAGGCCAGGCTAAGCCTTCTGATTTCGGGCGGAACGGGCACGGGTAAGACCACGTTGCTTAACCTGCTGTCCTCATTCATCCCGCGCGGCAGGGAGCGCATCATCACCATCGAGGATGCGGTGGAACTGCAACTGGAGCAGGACAACCTGGTGACGCTGGAGACCCGGCCTCCCAACGTAGAGGGACGGGGGGAGGTCACCATGCGGCAACTGGTGCGCAACGCCCTGCGCATGCGCCCCGACCGCATCATCGTGGGCGAGGTCCGCGGGGCCGAGGCGCTGGACATGGTGCAGGCCATGAATACGGGGCACGACGGCTCCCTGTCCACCGTTCACGCCAATAGCCCTATCGATGCTCTCCGCCGCCTCGAGAATATGGTCCTGATGGGGGGACTCGATCTTCCCCACAGCCTGGTGCGGGAGCAAGTGCAGTCCGCCGTTGATCTGGTCATTCACCTCAGCCGTGCGCCGGGCGGTGTCCGCCGTGTGACGGAGGTAGCTGCCGTCAACAAGGACTGGGCCCAGGGGGATCCGCCCGCGGATCGACTCACGGTGCTGTTCGCCTGGAGCGGTCGACGTGGTCCGGCCACCGTCCAGCCGGTGCGGCTGTCCCCCCTGTTCCTGGAGCGCTTCGACCGCCAGGGCCTGCTGGAGGAGGTATCTTCATGCCTGAAGGCTGGGTAGCCGCGCTGGCGGCCGCGGTGGCCGGAGCCGCGGCGGTGTGGCTTCTGACCGAACACCTGGGCAGGAGGCCGTCTCTGGTTCGGCGTCGCTTGCGCCGGATGGCCGGCCTCACGGAATCCCCGCGAGACGTCGATAACGGGTCACGCGGCACGTCTCGCCCGTCGTTGATTATTCAGAGGCTGATTCCTGGGAAGTCCGCCGGCATGGTGGAGCAGCATCTGGAGCAAATGCTCGTCACTGTGGCCATGTCGTTGAGGGCAGGACTGCCGCTCGCCAGGGCCCTGGAGGTCGCCGGACAGGAGGCTGCCCGGCCCATGCGGGAGGACCTGGACGGCGTGCTGGCTGAGTATCGCGTTGGGCGGCCCCTCGAGGAGTGCCTGGCCGCATGGGGACAGAGACGCAGGAGCCAGGACCTCATGTTCCTGGCACAGGCCCTGGCCATCCATCGGGACAGCGGCGGCGACCTTGTGCTCATGCTCTCCAACCTGGCCGAAACCCTGCGGGAGCGGCGCATACTGCGTCTGGAACTGGCCGCCAAGACATCCGAGGCCCGGGTTACGGCCGCTGTCCTCATCGGCATGGTTCCGCTGCTGGCCGTCTACCTGGCCATCTTTCATCCAGCCACACTGCTGCCGCTGCTGCATCATCCTCTGGGACGGCTTGGCCTCATCTACGCCGTGGTCTCATGGTTGCTGGGCGCATACCTGTCCGGTCGCCTGGTGCGGCTCCCGGAGGGAGGGCTGTAGTGGAACCGTTGGTGTTATCCGTCGCCCTGGGCGCCGAAATCGCCCTGTTCGCGGGGATCTGGGCGAGACGCGGCCGCGTACGCTCAAGACGCTGGACCCGCGGGCTCGACTGGCCACACGCCGGCGCGGCGACCCAGGGGACATCGGTGGTTTTGCTTCTTCAGCGTCTGCTGCCCGCCAGCAGCGAGACGGACCTTGACCTCGCCGGATTGGCGATGCGCGGTGGAGCTGGGTTCATCCTGCGCCTTCAGGTGGGCCTGGGGCTGCTGGGCTTCCTCATGCCGTCAGTATTGGGCCTGGCGGTCAGCCGGATGCCGCCGCTGGCCCTGCCGGCTGCGGGCCTACTCCTGGGAGTGCTCGCACCGCGCCTGTGGGTGGATCACCTTGTTGCTCGCAGGCGACGGCTCATTGCGCAGGATCTTCCGGGCGTTGTGGACTTGCTGGCGGCTTGCAGCGTGGCGGGCCTGAACCTGACCCAGTCTCTGCAGATGGCGGCCGCCCGTCAAGAGGGCGCTCTGGGAGACGAACTCCGCACCGCTGTGAGGCTCATGCAGGCGGGGCGCACAGCGGCCTCCGCCGTCCGCTCCATGGCCCTTCGCGTAAACATCCCGGATCTGACCGCGCTGGCCAACGCCGTGGTCCTGACAGAGAGCCTGGGCACACCCGTAGCCGACCTCTTTCGCAGCCAGGCGGCGATGGCCAGAGAGCAGCAGCGGCGGCGGGTGGAGGCCGCCATCGGCCGGCTTCCCATAAAGCTCACGGCCATCAGCACCGTGCTGATCCTTCCCAGCCTGTTCATCCTGACGGTGCTGCCCAGTCTGCTCACGTTCCTGTCCACGCCGTGGTGAACCGATCCGAGACTTCCGGTTCCCGAAACCAGTTCCGGTAGAAAGGGAGAGTGCATTGATGGTGGGTTATCGGACCTCTCACCTGTGGACCGATGAGAGTGGAGCGACGACGACGGAGTACGCGCTGCTCTATTCGCAAACATTGAAGCTCTACCCAAGGGGGTAGAGCTCCACGTGGACGTCCTTCTCCTTGTTGACCGTGACCTTGCGGACGAAGATCCTTACCAGTTCCCGGAGCTGATCGCGACTGGCCAGGTCGATCGCCTGCCCCAGGTGGGCGAGTACGTCAGCCATCTCCTCCCGGCTGACCGGTGCACCTCGCGACCGCAGCTCCCGCTCGATCTCCGCCACCCGCAGGGTCAGCCAGGCCTGCTCGTCGCCCAGCTCACGCAGGCGCTGGAGGAGATCGCCTTCCAGATCGGGTGCCGTCTCCATCGCCTCCAGCAGGCGCTTGCGCCGCTGCTCGATGCGCCCGAGTGAGGCCTGTACCTGCCGGCGTTCAGCCTCCAGGTCCTTGGAGTCGTCGCTCGCCGGCGCCATCTCCGCCAGGGTGGCAGGGTCCAGCGCGACCCGACGCAGGAGGTCCAGCACGGCAGTCTCAGCGCGGTGCTTGGCGACGCCCCAATTGGTGCAGGTCTTTGACCGGCCCTGGAGCGTGCTGGCGTTCTTGCAGACGTAATACTCATACCGATTCTGCCCGGGCGCCCGCTTCTTCGGGTTGGCCGGGCGTCGCTTCCCACGCGGGTAGGAGTCGGCGCTGTAGCCCCACATCTGGCCACCGCACTCCGCGCAGTGGATGATACCGCTGAGGAGATACCGCCCGGACGTCTGGCTGCGGTTGCCCATGACGCGGCGCCGGCCGAAGAGTTCCTGGGCCTGGTGCCATTCCGCCGGCGGGATGATCGCCTCGTGACGCCCGGGGAACAGCTCCTCGCCAAGGGGGGCATAGCCGGCGTACACGGCGTTGTGCAGTATCCACCGTACCCGGTCCGAGACGGAGTTGGCCGTCATCCCGCCAAACTCTCGCTCCAGGACCTCCGGGGCCAGCTCGGCGGGTTCGTGCAGGAGGAGCGCCTGGGCAATACGCATGGAGCCGATACCGGCCAGGTACTGCTGGTAGATCCACCGAACGACGGCCGCCTCCGCGGGCTCGATCTCCCAACGCCCTTCGCCCACGCTGCGGTATCCCAGCATCCGCGGGCGGCCGTGGAGCAGCCCTGACTGCACCTTCTGCCGGATGCCCATCT
>JBLNCQ010000065.1:0-6236 GCA_050260815.1 Bacillota bacterium | reverse complement strand
CTCATTGCTGTGGCCATCCTGGTGGTGGCCACCCTGTACTTCGGCAGCGGCGGCCTCATTGGCACCCTGGCGGTGGACGGACTTCGCTGGGGCTTTGGTGACGGCGCCTGGGTGCTGCCCCTGGTCATGGCCTGGTTTGGCGGCTGGATTCTCTGGAACCGCCGGCACGTGACCTTGACGCCGCGGCTCACCGGCGTCTTTCTCTTGTTCCTGGCCCTGCAGGCCACCATGCACCTGGCCATGCTCCCGCCCACCGCGCTGCTGGCCGAGGGCTTTCAGGGGGCCGGCGGCGCGCTGGGCGCCGGCCTGGCCTGGCTGCTGTTCAAGGGCTTCGGCCCCATCGGCCAGTGGGTGGTGCTGGCGGCGGTGGCCGCCGTGGCTGTGATCATGGTGGCGGACCGCTCGATGCAGAGCGTGCTGATCTGGACCAGGTCGAAGCTGGTGGGGTTCTTCACCGGCCTCTGGCGGCGCATCGTGGGCTTTGTCACCGTGCCTGTGGCGGATGAGGCCGCCGCGGCGGCGGAGGAGGTCCTGGAGGAAGAGGACGACCTTGCCGAAGACGAATCCGACCCGGAGGGCGAGTTCGACGAGGACGAGGAAGTGCAGCCCATCATCCACCGCCCCTACGTGGAGGCCTCCACGGCCATCAACGAAGAGCCGGTGAAGACGGGCCGCGGCCGGGGCGGCCGGGGCTCCAAGGCAAACGGCAAGGGTCAGCCGGACAACGTGCGGCCCCTCTTTGGCCGCCGCGGCAAGAAGCAGGCGGACCCGGATGAGGAGGAGGCCGCGGAAGAGGCCGAAGCCGAGGAGGACGAGGAAGAGGAGCGCCAGCCCTACGAACTGCCTCCCATCACCCTTCTGTCGCCTCCCCCCAAGGCCAAGAACCAGTCCGTGAAGGACCTTCAGGACCGGGCCAAGCTTCTGGAGAAGACGCTGGACACGTTCGGCGTCAAGGCCTCGGTCACCGAAATCCACCCCGGCCCCACGGTCACGCGGTTTGAGCTGGCGCCGGCGGCGGGGGTGCGGGTCAACCGCATCACCTCCCTGGCCGACGACCTGGCCCTGGCCCTGGCCGCCCGGGACATCCGCATTGAGGCGCCCATCCCCGGCAAGTCGGCGGTGGGCATTGAGGTGCCGAACCGCGAGACCTCGCCGGTCATCCTGCGCGACGTGGTGGAGAGCCAGGACTTCCAGAACAACAGCAGCAAGCTGGCCGTGGCCTTCGGCAAGGACATCGCCGGTCGGCCCGTGATCCATGCCCTGGACCGCATGCCCCACGTGCTGATTGCCGGCGCCACCGGCTCCGGCAAGTCCGTCTGCATCAACTCCCTCATCTGCAGCCTGCTGCTCAAGGCCCGGCCGGACGAGGTCAAGCTGATGATGATCGACCCTAAGATGGTCGAACTGGTGGGCTACAACGGGATTCCCCACCTGATCGCTCCGGTGGTCACCGACCCCAAGAAGGCGGCCGGCTTCCTGCGCTGGGCGGTCAAGGAGATGGAGTCCCGCTACGAGGCGTTTGCCGCCGCCGGCGTCCGTGACATCACCCGCTACAACCAGCTCAAGGCCGAACAGCGAGGCGAGCTTCCGCCCGAACAGGGCGGGCGACCGGCGCTGCCCTTTATCGTGGTCATTGTGGATGAGCTGGCCGACCTGATGATGGTCGCGCCGGTGGACGTGGAGGACGCCATCTGCCGTCTGGCCCAGATGGCCCGCGCCGCCGGCATCCACCTGGTGGTGGCCACGCAGCGGCCCAGCGTGGACGTCATCACCGGCCTGATCAAGGCCAACATCCCTTCGCGCATCGCCTTCACCGTGGCCTCACAGGTGGACTCCCGCACCATCCTGGACCAGGGCGGCGCCGAGAAGCTGCTGGGCAAGGGCGACATGCTGTTCTTCCCCGTCGGCGCTTCCAAGCCGCTGCGGGCCCAGGGCGCCTTCGTCTCCGAGAAGGAAGTGGAGGCCCTGGTGGACTTCGCCAAGGCCCAGGGTGAGCCGGAGCACGTGGCCCAGCCCCTGGAGCTGGAGGGTGGCGACGGTGGCGGACGGGGCGGCAAGGGCCGCGGCGGCAACGGCAAGGAAGGGGCCATGGACGAACTGCTGCCCAAGGCGGTGCAGATTGTCATCGAGCACGGCCAGGCCTCGGTCTCCATCCTGCAGCGCCGCCTACGCATCAACTACAGCCGGGCGGTGCGGCTGATCGACGACATGGAGGCCCAGGGGCTGATTGGCCCGCACCGGGGCAGTAAACCCCGCGACGTGCTGGTCTCCATGGCCGACCTGGAGCGGCTGTTTGGCCACCGCGGCGGCGCGGACGGCAGTGATGACGAGGAAGAGTACTTGCAGGACGAGGACGAATAGGTCTGCCGCAGCCAAAGAGGTGAACCCTATGGCGACACTACATGCCGCCCTCACGACCCGTCATGGGGCTCTGTTCAAGTCGGATTGCCTTGCTCTACTTCCTGCTATTCATGACGAGTCCATAGACTGCGTCTTCGCAGACCCTCCCTTTAACTTGGGCAAGGTCTACGGGCCAGACTTCAATGACAAGTTGTCGGATGAGGAATACCTCGCATGGTGCAAGAAGTGGCTGCTTGAGAGCATCCGCGTCCTGAAGCCCGGTGGTAGTCTGTGCTGAGGTGGAGACTGAGCTAGGTCATCGAAGGGAGCACAGGCATGAAGCTCGTCGCCACGCATCGCTCTGGAGAATGGCGTCAAACCCATAAGGGAAGCCTTCCAAGAGAGCTCTTGTCCAGGATGGATGGCTTCTCGACCAAAGGCCGCACGTCATCGATGAAGGGCCCAGACCAGGGAAACTCGACGCCGTCAAGACGGTACCGCAGGGTCTGATTGCGGTTGAATGGGAGACCGGCAACATCTCGTCCAGTCACCGCGCTCTGAACAAGATGGCCTTGGGACTGCTGCAGGGTACTCTGGCGGCCGGCGTCCTGATACTCCCAAGTCGCAACCTAGGTCGGCGCTTGACGGACCGCATTGGCAACATCTCTGAGATTGAACCATACTTCCCGCTATACCGAAGCATCCCGTGTAGCCAGGGCGTTCTGGTGATCATGGTCGTGGAGCAGGATGGTTTTCGCGAAGGCGTTGGAAAGATACGCAAGGGCACGGACGGGCGTGCCCTTCGGTGATTGGCACCGGTTCTACCGCTTGGCGAAGAAGGCTGGATAAGATAGAAGCCACAAATGTCGGAGTGGTGCTGATTCCCAAACCGTATTGACTCCTCAAGGGGAGTAGCCAGCCTGGGGCCACCCAGGAGGTTCAGCCGTCAACGCGGGGAAACCCCGGCTGCACCTGCCGCCCGACGGGGGCACGGCAAGATCTTGATTCCGAAAGGAATGAAGGCCTTGCCGTGCTTTTGTTTTTAGATATGCCGCGGGCCCGCGTGCGCCTCAGTGCCGGAAGGGGCGACAGCGGCAGATCAAGTTGAAAGGAGCGATGCGAATGCGCTGTCCCCTCTGCAACGTGCCGATGAAGGAAGTGGACCGTCGGCATGTCCGAATTGACGTCTGCCCGGAGTGCCGCGGCGTCTGGCTGGACGGGGGTGAGCTGGAGAAGCTGCTTGCGGTGGGTGAGCAGTGGGAAGAGGAGTACCGGCAGCGGGAGTATGAGCCTGACCGCGGCTACCGCCACCACCCGAAGAAGCGCAGGGGGTTCCTGGGTGAGGTCTTTGACATCTTCGACTGAGACGGACGGGTGGCGACGGGCCGTGACGGTGTCGGCTGGTGCCCAAAATCAGCGGGGGAGGCGTGTTCGCACGCCTCCCCCGTATTTTTGCCAGTGGCTCCTCTCGCGTTTGGAGGTCAAACCGCCGACGGGCTCCGCGGCGCCACCACCCCGTAGGGCGTGGCGAAGGCCCTGCGGTTCATCGGGTCAAACGCCCCGGCGCGGTCCTCGGCCGAGACCAGCAGCGTGTCGTAGTCCGTCAGCCGCGCCGCCCCCCTGGCCTGCAGGCGGTACGTCCCCTGCCAGACCTTGCGGAAGAAGCCCAGGGGGGTGATGTCCCCGTCCGACCTGCGCATCAGCCAGCCGGCGTAGACGTTGAAGTTGCGACCGGTCATGGGGTCGGATCCATAGACCTCGGGGCCGGGGGCATCGCTTAGGGTCATGACCACGCCGTCGTGGGCGAAATCCAGGATGGCCACGCCCGAGCCCGACCGGGCCAGGGGGTGGACCGGACTGAGCATCTCCTGGACCTGCTGCAGCGGCGGCCACCCCGAGACCGGCGTGGCGGGCTCATCCTGGCGGGCGAACAGGTCCCGGGCCGGCTCCCCGGCGGGTGCCTGGGACTCGGGCACGGCGGGTTCTGAAGCGACAGGCTCCGGAGCCGGCGGCGTCAGGTCGGCCCAGGCGCCGCGAAGCAGCGTGGGGGCCGGTTCTTCCTGACGGGGCTGCCGCGGTTCGGCGGTTACCACCAGGTAGGCGCGGGGGCCATGGGCCACTGCCGGGTAGTCCCGCTCCATGGTACAGAAACCCACGCCTTCCAGCGAAGGACTGAAGGGGGACAGGGCAATGGGCTCGCCTTCAGCAGGGACCAGCCAAGCCTGGTATACGTAGGGGTCCCCCGTGGGCAGCGGACGCAGGTTGTGGACGTGAAGGCTCAGTACGGCCCTCTCGCCCCGCAGGGTCAGGGCCCAGTAGGCCGTGACGGGTTCCTCAGGATGGAGGCGGAATCCGTCCAGAGACTCCTCCAGCAGGCCCAGGTGAACGGTTGCGTCGGACACGGCCCATCACTCCTCCTGTGCGGTCCCATCGCCTATGCCTACGCAGTCCCCGGCCCGTCTATGCGGACGGGCAGGAACCAACAGGGGCGGGAAGCGAAGTTTTCCATATGGGACTGCGCGCTCCGGCCCGCCCCGAACCCGAAGGAGGTCACGACTTGATTCGCCAAACCATCGCCGCCGCTCTGCTCCTGTCGATGCTCGCGGGCGTGCCGGCCACGGCCTTCGCTGCGGAGTCAGAACCTGCAGCGCCCAACCCGACGGCCCCCTCGACGCCATCCGTGCCCGGCGAACTGCCCGCCTGGACGGGCAGCGGCGGCGGCCCCAGCCGCAACAGCGTCACGGCGGATGCCCTGGGCCCCGCCCTCTATGTGCGCTGGCAGGCGGCCCTGGACGACGCCTCCCTGACCACTCCGGTGGTGGCGGAGGGGCGGGTCTATGCCGGCACCTTTGCCGGCACCGTCTACGCTTGGGACGCCCAAACGGGCAAGCAAGTCTGGACCTTCCGGCCGGCTCTGGACGGTTTCGGCAAGATCAGAGGCCTGGCCTATGAGGCCGGCCGGCTCTACCTGACGGGCTCCACCACAGACGGCAACGCGGTAGTGGCCCTGGACGTGTCCGGGGCGAACGCCCCTTCACAGCTCTGGCAGGCGAGCCTGCCGGACTGGTCCGCTTCCTCGCCCCTGGTGGCCGGGGGCGTGGTGGTGGTGGGGTGCAACAATGGCGTTCTAGCGGCCTATGACCAGGCGACCGGCGCGGAGCGCTGGCGCCAGCAGTTCGCCGGCGACTTCTGGCGGGCCAACCAGGCCGCCCAGGGGCAGACGCTGGTCGCCCTGTCCTACATGGGCAAGGTGGCAGCCTTCGACCTGGCCAGCGGACGGCCCCTCTGGACGCAAACTCTCGGTGGGTACTTCGAGCCCGGGGCCTCGCCAGTTATCGACGGCGACACGGTGTACGTGGCCA
Organism: Bacillota bacterium; assembly: GCA_050260815.1. GTDB lineage: Bacteria > Bacillota > Sulfobacillia > JAMDAP01 > JAMDAP01 > JAMDAP01. Next base: position 534 of record JBLNCQ010000065.1, on the reverse strand, counting down.
GCAGCCAGGACTGGACCGGCAGGGTGGCCGCCTACGACCTGGCCACGGGCCAGCAGCGCTGGGCCTACCAGACCAGCCGGCAGGACAACCTGTGGGTAACGCCGGTGGTTTCCCGCGGCCGCGTCATCGCGCCGCTGCAGGGCGCCGTCTTCACGCTGGACGCGGCGACCGGGGCGCTGCTGGCGGAGCCCACCGACCTGGACGTGTACAAGGAGAACCGGCGCACCTACCGGCCCACCCTGCACACGCCGGTGGTGGGACAGGACGTGCTCTGGCTGCCGGCCACCTTTGAGGTGAACGGCCCCCTGCGCCTCTACGCCCTGGATGCCAGGGCCGGCGCCGTGGCCACGCCCAGCCTCTGGACATCCGCCCTGCCGGCGCGGCTCGGATCCGGCCTAGCCTACGCCGGCGGCGTGCTCTACTTCACGGGTCAGGACAACCGGCTGTACGCCATGAGTTCACCCACGGTGAAGGTGGAGGGGGAGAGCGTGGCCTTCCCCGACGTCCCGGCCCACTTTAGCGACGCTGGCCGCT
>JBLNCQ010000064.1:0-13056 GCA_050260815.1 Bacillota bacterium | reverse complement strand
TGGCCACAGCAATGAGAGCAATACCGATGATTTCCCACTTGAGTTCGTCCCGGAGCATGAAAGAAATCACCCCGTCTGCCACATTCTTCTACGGCGGTCGGGCGATTCCCTTTGCCGAATGCGGATAGCCTTACCGTGACGTGACATGCGTCACAGCCTGCCCAAGGCCCGCTGAGCCACACTAATGACGACTTACCGAGCAGCGGCTTTACACGCTGCCCGCCTGGCGCGAGTATCAGCCCCGCTAGCCGGGGGGCGGCCGCCAACCGGGGGCCGGCACCCCGGCTGCCCGGCCGGACCGGCCACACACCAGAAAGAGAGCGGACCCCAGGGACGGGGTCCGCTCTTGCTCTACAGCTTCAGGCTGCTGCTGTGCGCGGGCTGCAGGGACGACTTCGGCTCCAGCACCGTCTTCAGGTGGGCCACGGCCATGGCCGCCTCGGAGAAGCCGGTGGCGATGAGCTTCAGCTTGCCCTCATAGGTGGCGATGTCGCCCACAGCGTAGATGCCCGGGCGGGACGTACGGCCCATGTGGTCGGCGCGTATGGCGTTCTTTTCCATCTCCAGGCCCCATTCGGCGATCGGTCCCAGGTCCGCCTGGAAGCCCAGGCAGCCCAGCACCACGTCCGCCGGCACGTCTTCCGTCTCGCCGTTGGCGAAGCGGATGCCGACCCGCTCCAGGCGGTCCTCGCCTGCGGCCGCCACCACTTCGGCCGAAAGCTTTAACTGAACCGGACTGCGGCGCAGGTTCTCCACGCTCTCCTCCAGAGCCCGGAACTGGTCGCGCCGGTGCACCAGGGTGACCGTGTCGGCCACGCCCACCAGCATCAGGGCCCAGTCCACGGCGGTGTCGCCGCCGCCGACCACCACCACCCGCTTTCCCCGCATGTCTTCCAGGCTGCGCACGAAGTAGGTGAGGCCGCGGCCCTCCCACCGGCTCAGGCCGGGTGCTGGCAGCCGCTTGGGCTGAAAGCCGCCCACGCCGGCGGCGATGATGACGCCACGCGCCTCCAGGGACTCGCCCGTGGAGAGGCCCAGCCGAAACAGCGGGCTGCCGTTCCCCATCTGGTCCTGGGTGGCGGGCCCACCCCCAATGGTCATGACCCGGGTCTCCAGGCGAATCTCCGGGCTGAACCGCTTCGCCTGTTCCACCATCTGGCGCACCAGCTCCTGGCCGCGCACCCGGGCGAAGCCGCCCACGTCATAGATCCACTTCTCAGGGTAGAGGGCGGCCACCTGGCCGCCCAGCTGCGGTGCGGCGTCGATGACGACTGCCCGCAGGCCTCGCAGCCCGGCGTAAAATGTGGCGAATAGCCCTGCCGGTCCGCCGCCGATCACCGCTACATCGAAGGCGCCGGCTCTCTCCTGCTGTGTTTCACTCATTCGCGTTGCGAACCTCCATCTCCAGCCCCGCGGGTTCCCCACGTGCCTGGCCCTCCGGGCCCAATTAGTGCTATTGTATCATACCCCGCAGGTGCCCCTGGTCTCCCTGCCCTGGCGCCTAGTCGGCCGGCATGTGCAGGGGCAGCGCCAGAGGATCGTCCGCCTTGAGGTCGTCGATGTTGCAGACGCCGCGGATGGGAGAGCAAGCCCGCCACATGGGACAGGTGATGAAGACGCCCACCAACAGGCCGATCAGGCCTAGCTTGACCAGTACCCAGCGGCCGAAGCCGCTGATGAACAGCAAGCCATAATGGAGGCCAAAGTAGCCGTATACCTGCATGAGGCCGGTCAGGAAGATGGTGGGGAACACAAACCGCACCACCCAACGGAACCGCTCCAACTGCAGGTTGGCTGCCGCCACCACGGCAAAGTCCGCCTCCTTGCCGGCGGCCGGCACCGCCACGAAGATGTTCCAGAAGGCGCCGCCGTACCAGAGGCTGAAGGCCAGCAGGTGGAGCGAGCGAACACCAAGCTGGACGCCGTTTACGCCATGCCGTGCCAGCACCTCCGGCCAACCGGCCAGAACGGCCAGCAGTAGGGCGGCGACCAGTGACAGGTGGTCGGAGGCCTTGAGGTGCTCGCTTGCCGCGCCCCGCCGCGCGGCCTGCGCCACGACAAGGACGATGAGCGCCAGCAGGGCTGCGGTTGCGGCTCCCACACCAACGGGCGAGCGCGACTGCATCAGCCCACGCAGCGTCAGGTCCAGGACGCCGGCCGCCGCCAGAACGGGAAGCATCCAGCGCTGCGTCCGGCGGAACACCTGCCGTTGACGCACCAGGTAGGCACCGGCGGCGGGACCGTCCAGCAGTGAAGCCGCCGGCTGCGCGTAGAGCGCATTCCAGACCAGCGCGCCGGTGGTGAGCCCCAGGCTTAGTAGGAAGGCCCAGTGGACAACGGCGGAAAAGGAAACGGGCCCGTCGCCGTCGATGGCCAGGTAGGCGCCGACGGCCGAGGCCACGGTGATGATCGTGAAGGCCACCTTGGGAAGCAGATATCGGTTGAACACCTTGCGGGCCTCTTCCCAGCGGTCCTGATGGCGGACAGGCATGGGGACACCCTCCTTTCAGGGCGGAAAGCGGCGGGACGGGCGGCCGAATCGGGCTATCGCGCCGGCGTGGGGGCCGGTTCCCGTTCCGGCAGCAGGACCTGTTGGCGCGGCTCCAGCCCGGCCTTGCGCAGCCGTTCCAGCACCACCGCGCTGTCGCTGGGCGCCACGCGAATGGCCAGGCCGCAGCCGCCCCGAATCACCTCGGGCTTCTGCACCACGCGAAAGGACGCTGCACCGCCGCGCAGGGCGCGCTCGGCCTTGAGCGTGGCGTGGGTGGAGCCAAAGGTCATGTAGAGGTAGTGTTCCATGTCATGCTCCCCGGCGGACGCCGCTAGCGGACAGGCTCCGCAGAGCCTGGACCAGGGCCGCAATGTCCGCGGACGTGGAGAAAACCCCCAGGCTGACCCGAAGCGTCCCCGTGGGAAACGTGCCGATGGTGCGGTGGGCCTGGGGCGCGCAGTGCAGACCGGCCCGGGTCAGGCAGCCGAACTCCTCGTCCAGGGCCGCCTCCAGGGCGGCCGGACTCCAGCCCTCCAGGCGCAGCGAAGCCACGGGCAGGCGCACACCCTCCCCCACGTAGAGCGAAAGGCCGGGCACGTCCTCCAATCCCAGCCGCAGATCCTCAGCCAGGGCCCACTGCCGAACCTCCACGGTGTCCAGGCCCTGCTCCAGCAGCCACCCCGCCGCCGCCCCCAGCCCCGCGATGCCGGGGCCATTCAGGGTGCCGGCCTCCAGCCGCTCCGGCATCTCGTCCGGCGGCTCCGGCGACTCGGAGTTGCCGCCGGTGCCGCCCAAGCGCAGGGGAGCCAGGTCCAGCCCCGGCCGGACGTACAGCAGGCCCACGCCCTGCGGTCCCAGCAGCCCCTTGTGGGCTGAGCAGGCCAGGAAGTCGATGCCCAGCCCGTCCACGTCCAGCGGCAGGTGGCCGGCGGTCTGGGAGGCGTCCACCAGCACCGGCACGCCCAGGCGATGCGCCTCCGCAACGATATCCGCCAGGGGAAGCATCTGCCCGGTCACGTTGGAGGCGTGGGTCAGAGCTACCAGACTGGCTCCGGCGGCCAGGGCGCTGCGGTAGGCCGTAAGGTCGAAGGGCTCGCGGCGCCACCCGGCTCGTCCCGGGGGCACGGCGTAGAACTGGACGCCCTGGGACCGCAGCTGGTGCAGGGGACGCCAGACGGCGTTATGCTCAAAGGAACTGGTGATGACCCGGGCGCCGGGCCGAAGGAAGCTCTGCAGCACCAGGTTCAGCGAGTCTGTGGCGTTGAGGGTGAAGGCCAGCCGGCTGTCGTCACTGATGCCCAGCAGGGATGCGGCCGCCAGCCGCGCTTCCTCCACCACGCGCGCCGCCTGAACGCTCAGCCGGTGGCCGCCGTGGCCGGGATTGCCGTTCCATTCGGTCAGGGACCGGCTGACGGCTTCCACGACCCCGGGGGCCTTGGGGTTGGTTGTGGCGGCGTTGTCGAGATAAATCTGCGTCATGGCGATCCTCCTTCCCCAGGGGCACTCCAGTCAGGCCGCGGCCGACCGCGCCCCGCGCACAGCCGCGGCCGTGTTGAACAGGAAGAACAGCAGCGCGAAGACGTTCAGCATGCCGCCCCACTGCCTCCCCGCCAGCCAGTCGGTCAGGTCGCCCGCCACCCGCAAGGCCAGCGACAGGTGCAGCAGGGCGAGGTGGGTGTAGAACACCGGGCGGTAGGGCAAAGCCCTGCCCATCACGGCGGGGAAGATGACGGGGGCGTGGGCGAAGATCATGGACATCGTGAAGCCCAGAAAGACGGCGTGCAGGATGGCGTCATAATGAGCCCCGGCCATCACGCCGCCGTACCAGATGGCCAGCAGGCCGGAGATGCCCAGCCAGACGTAACCGGTCAGCAGGGCCACGGCGATGAAGCGGGGCAGGCCCTGGAGGTGCACGGTGCGCCGGGCGACGTCAAAGCGAAGCAGCCAGGCGGACATCCCCACCAGGCCCAGGCCGGCCAGGCGGACACCCCAGCCATAGTCGAGCAGCGTGACCAGCAGGCCCGCCACGTAGATGCCGGTCGCGGCCAGAAACAGGCTCTCGGCGGTCCTGCCGGAAACCGTGAGGCGACTCAGCTCAAGGCGCTCACCAAAGATCGTCAAAATGAGGAATCCCGCCCACCAGGGCACCGCCTGCGGGATGGAGGACCCCGTTAGCCACAGCACGTTTCCGCCCACCCAGAGCGCAGCGGCAGCCGCCATGGCCTCCGTGAAGAGCGCCCGCTGCCGTCTGACGATGAGCCCAAAGACGGCCACCAGCACCACACTGGCCAGCGTGATCAGGGCCTCGCCCATCAGGGCGGGCGCCCCGGTGAACAGGGCCACCCCACCCAATGCGGCCAGCACCGGAGCCAGGTAGGTCCAGGGCAGCTTCAGCGCCACGGCCCGCTCCAGGCTGATGACGGTGCCAAGGAACCCCGCCACCATCAGCGGCCCGTGCCGGCCGGCCAGGCTTCGCTCCAGGGGCGGCAGGCGCCAGCCCATTCTTACCAGGCCCGCCCACATGGCAAACAGTAGGGCGATGACGCCCAGGGCCATCAGAATTGCACGGTATCGCTTGAGTGCTGAAGCCATCTGAGGAAACCTCCCGATATCAGGGGCGGGAACCGTGCCCTCTGGCGCCCGGGGGAGTCGGTGTCACCCTAGACGTGCAAATGCGAGGCCGCGAACATGGCCCCTTCGGCGCCCGCCTCAAACCCCCGTGCCGCGCCGTGCGGAATCACGGCCAACTGCATGGGGCGCAAGAGGTACTCTTCCCCATCTACCTGCAACTTCAGTTCGCCCGCCAGAATCAGCATCAGGCTGTCGCCCTCGGTGAACGGATGGGCCGGCTTGCGAAATCCCGGGTCGACGCGAACCAGGTTCAGGTCCATGACCTGATTGCGGTACACCTCTGTGCGCTGGATTGGCGCTTCAGCACCAACAGCGGCGGGATCCCAGGTGATAATGGTCGGTCGCACGCTCGGTTCCTCCTTGCGGGTCCGCTCTTGCCACGTCGCTTGCCGCATATCCGTGCCGCAATGCCTCCGTACCCGCACTTCCATTATCGCCTCTCGCGGCGGCCGTGTTCGTGACGTTCGTCACACGGCCTCGCCCGGCCACAGGGTAGGCTGGAGGCAGGTGACGCGACCTATGATCGACAAGGCCTTCCTGCCCCGGTTCCGGCTCTTCGCCGGCCTTCCCTCCGACCGCCTGGACGAGGTGGCCGGCCTGCTCCGCGAACGCGACTACGACCGTGGCGAACTGGTCTTCCGCCAGGGCGACCCCGGCGAGGCTGTCCACTTCCTCCGCCAGGGGCGCATCAAGATATTCCGGCTGGAAGCGGATGGCCGTGAGTCCATCGTCCGTTTTTTCCAGCCTGCCGAGGCCTTTGGCCTGGTGGTGATGCTGGACGGACAGCCCTACCCCGCCACCGCCGAAGCCGTGGCTCCATCGCGGGTTTGGTCCATGCAGGTGGAGGACTTCCGACGCCTGCAGCAGGACCTACCGTCCCTGGTGGGGGATGCCCTGGGCGTGGTGGCCTCCAACCTGCGGGCCGCCCAGAACCGCGCGCACGACCTGGCGGTGCACGGTGTCCATGCCCGCCTGACGCGCTTCCTGCTGGCTGAGGCCCAGCGCCAGGGCCGTCCGACCCAGGACGGCTGGGCCCTGAACCTGGACCTCAGCCGCGAAGACCTGGCCGGTCTGGTGGGGTCGGCCCGGGAGACGGTGAGCCGCGCCCTGGCTGACCTGCGCCGCACCGGAGCAGTGCAGGAGGGCCCGGGCGGGACCCTCCTGCTAAATAGCAGCCACCTGCAGGTATGGCTGGAGGATTAGGGCCGGCCTAACTCTGTCCCGACGCCGCAGCCGCCGCTCCGCCCACCAGCAGCGCGTTCAGGTCCCGAACGAGAGCGTCCAGGTCGTCGAGGTGGCAGAGGTACTCCGCGTCCTCGATGGCCTGCCCCAGGACGTCCTCCGGGCACTCATCCGCCACGCAGCAGCCGTGGGACTCAAAGACATCCGCCGCCCCAGGGTGGGCGGCCAAGGCCTCTTCCACCGTGGTCCCGCGTGTAATCAGCATGGCTTCCACCTCCCTTTCAGCCTGATCGTGCCATATTGACCCGTCATCGCGATGTGACAAAGGTCATGAAACGGTCATTTCTGGGGCGCCCCGGCCGGCGGTAAGGGCCTGCGTAGCCACCGGGCCGCCCAAATAGACGAGTAGCAAGAAGACCCGCAGTCCGGAGCGACTGCGGGTCTTTCGGCGGTGGGTGCGGGGCCGCGGGTCTGTCAGGCAGGGCCGGTCACAGCAGGTCCAGGTCCCAACGCACTACCGCGCCGGGCTGAAAGTCGGCGGACAGATAGTCCAGGGGATCCGTGCTGTGCAGCCGGACGACTCGACCTGCCCCGGCGCCCACCGGGGCCACCTCCACCAGCCGGCCCCGCACGCGCACCTCCATGGTGGCCGCCGGTGCGGGTTCCAGCCCTTCGGTCACGGCCTCAATGGGGAGAGGCGTCCAGAGAATCATGTCTCCACCTCCAGGGGGAGCAGTGCCCACGTGACGCGGCGAAGGGCCCCAGGCGCCGCACCTACGAAGTTGGCGGAGGCGGCGAGGTGGCGGGCGGCGCGGCGGGCGGGACGGCGTGCGGCAGGGCCTCGCCGTGCCCGACCATGGCCTCGGCGCCCGCAACGTTGCTGGTCATCCCGCCCCTTTTGCGGGCGGCGATGAGTTCGTTCACTTTGGCCAGGGCCTGGGAGAGTCCGCCGACCTCGTCGATGAGGCCCGTCGCCACTGCGTCCTTGCCAACCACCACGGTGCCGATGTCCCGGGCCAGGTCGCCGGTGCGGAGCATCAGCTCGCGGAACTTCTCTTCGGTAATGCGCGAGTTGGCGACAATGAACTTGATCACCAGGTCCTGCATCTTGTCCAGGTACTCGTAGGTCTGCGGGACGGAGATGACCAGGCCGGAGAGGCGGATGGGGTGGATGGTCATGGTGGCCGTGGAGGCGATGTAGGAGTAGTCGCAGCTCACGGCGATGGGGACGCCGATGGAGTGCCCGCCACCCAGCACCAGGGACACAGTGGGCTTGTCCAGAGTGGTGATCATCTCGGCGATGGCCAGGCCCGCCTCCACGTCGCCGCCGACGGTGTTAAGGATGACCAGGAGTCCCTCAATGTCAGGGTTTTGCTGTACCGCGACAAGCTGCGGGATCAGGTGCTCGTACTTGGTGGTCTTGTTCTGGGGGGGCAGAGCCATGTGCCCCTCAATCTGGCCGATGATGGTCAGCACATGCACGTTAGACTTGTACTCGGGCACGTTAAGGGTTCCCAGCGATTCCAGGGTGCTGGTGGGATCCTTGCTCTTCTTCTGGTGTTTCCGGTCCCGGCCCTCGTCGCCCTGGTTCGGCTCGGTGGGGTCCGGATCGCCAGGGCCCGGCGCGGCCGGTTCGGCCGTCCGGCCGGGATCGGCGTTGGGTGGCACCAGCCGCGCCGGTGCGTTCGGCCCGTGAGGCGTTTCGGGTTCCACCAGTTTCCGGGTGCCGGGGCCGGATGCAGCGGGCGATTCTCCAGGTTTGATGAAGGCCACTGTCTCTGCACGCTCCCTTGGCAGCGGCACCCCTGGACTGGGAACACCGCGCACGGACTAGTATCCGCAGGGCGTACAGCAGCTATGCTGGCCGGCGCCGGGGCGTAGAGAGGCGCGGGCAAACAAAAACACCGCAGCCATCCAAATAAATGGCTGCGGTGCTTGATGGGGCTTGGCCGCCTCCCTAGACCTCCATGATGATGGGCAGGATCATGGGCCGGCGGCGGGTCTTGTCGTAGAGGAACTTGCCCAGGGCATCCCGGACGTTGTTCTTGATGGTCGACCACTCGGTGATGTGTCGGTCCTCGCAGTCCTCCAGGGCCTCGCGGACCCGGGTCTTGGCCTCCTCCATCAGGGCCTCGGACTCGCGGACGTAGACGAACCCGCGGGTCACCACGTCCGGTCCGGAGACCACCATGCCGGAGTTCTTGTCCAGGGCCACCACCACGATGAGGATGCCGTCCTGGCTGAGCTGCTTCCGGTCACGCAGGACGATGTTGCCCACGTCGCCGACGCCCAGGCCGTCCACCAGGGTCTGACCGGCCGTCACCTTGCTGACAATGGCGGCGGAGTCGCGGCTGAACTCAAAGACCGTGCCGTTCTCGCCAATGAGGATGTTGGGGCGCAGCACGCCCGTGGCTTCGGCCAGTTGGGCGTGATGGATCAGCATGCGATACTCGCCGTGGACCGGCACGAAGTACTTGGGCCGGATCAGGTTGAGCATCAGCTTCTGCTCTTCCTGGCTGGCGTGGCCCGACACGTGTACCAGCATCTTGGGCGGGTAAATCACCTTGGCGCCGCGCTTGTACAGGTTGTTGATGGTGCGCGACACCATCTTCTCGTTGCCGGGAACCGGCGTGGCGGCGATGAGAACCGTGTCGCCGGGGATGATTTCCACCCGCTTGTGCTCGGAGACGGACATGCGCGTCAGGGCGGACATCGGCTCGCCCTGGCTGCCGGTCGTCAGTAGCGTCAGCTGGTTGGCGGGGAAGCGGTCCATCTCCTCCACTTCCACCAGGGTGCCTTCCGGAATGCGCAGGTAGCCCAGTTCGTGGGCCACCTCCACAGTGTTTTCCATGCTCCGTCCCACTACAGCAACCTTGCGGTTGAACTTGTAGGAAGCGTCGATGACCTGCTGCATGCGGTGCACGTTCGAGGCGAAGGTGGCTACCAGAACGCGTCCCTCGGCCTTGCCGATGACCTCGTCCAGGGCCGCCCCCACCACGCGCTCCGACGGCGTGAAGCCGGGCCGCTCAGCGTTGGTGCTGTCGGCCAGCAGGACCAGCACGCCCTGATTGCCCAGCTCGGCCAGCTTCTGAAAGTCGGCCGGCTGCCCGTCCACGGGGGTGTGGTCGAACTTGAAGTCGCCGGTGTGCACCACGGTGCCGGCAGGGGTGTGCAGGGCCAGCGAGACGGCGTCCGGGATGGAGTGGTTCACGCGAACGAAGTCGACGGTGAACGGCCCCACCTTGATGGTCTCGCCGGGCTTGACGGCCCGGGAGCCCTCCGGCATGACCAGGCCGTGCTCCGTCAGCTTGCCCTCCACCAGCCCCAGGGTCAGGGGCGTGCCGAAGACAGGGATATCCATCTGCTTGAGCAGGTAGGGGACGCCGCCGATGTGGTCCTCATGCCCGTGGGTGAGCACCAGGCCGCGCACCTTGTCCTTGTTCTCCAGCAGGAAGGTGATGTCCGGGATGACGATGTCGATGCCCAGAAGCTCTTCTTCCGGGAACGCCAGGCCTGCGTCCACCACGATCATGTCGTTCTCGTAGCGGATGACGGTCATGTTCTTGCCGACCTCGCCCAGGCCGCCCAGGGGGATGACCTGGATCTTGGGCGCCGGTTCCGCCGGCTGTTGGGCCCGACCTCTGCCCCGGCGACCGCCGGTGCGGCGGCCGGCTCCGTTGCCGCCCACGCCGGCGCTGTTCTGCTCGGTCGCCACGGGTACCGTTCCGGTTGCGTCGCGCCTCACGGCGCCCTGCGGTTCCGTGCGGCGACCGCCGGGGCCGGCCGCAGATGCCGCAGATGCCGCAGATGCGGCCACTCGCCCGCCCTTGGCGGGCTGACCGCCCTGAACGCGGGCGGCCTGCCCACGACCGGCCGTCTGGCCAGCCTGGCCGCTCTGGGCAGTCTGGCTGCCCTGTCCGCGGCCGGCGCCGCGACGGGGCCCTTGCCCCTCGGCTGCCGCCGGCTGACCCGTCCCGCCGTTGCGGGGCTTCCCGGACGTTTGTCCAGGCATTATGGATTTGGAATTCTCGGTCACATTACACCTCCAGAAATCCGGCGCACAGAAACAAAGGACCTCGGAAACGGCCGTCCGCCCGATCAAGTGGCCGTTCCGAGCGCCCTCGGGTTGCGATGCAAACAATCCCGCGCGCTCACTCTTCCCTGTATTATATCCCATTGGCTGGCAGTACACAAGGAAAAGCGCGGCGATTTTCGCAATCGCCGCGCTTCGGACGGTACACAAGGGCAGAAGATGCAGGGCCCGCCTGAATGGTTAAGCAGGGCGCGGACAAGAAGCCTCAGGTCGCCAGGGCCACGCCGGACTCCATCAGGGCCTGCCGGATCCTGACAACTTCCTCGCCTGTGGGCGCCACCAGAGGCAGCCGCGGCTCGCCCACCGGAAAGCCCACCATCTCCAGCGCCACCTTGAGGGGCGTGGGGTTGGTAGCCAGGAACAGCCCCTTGAAGACCGGCATCAGCTTCTGGTGAAGGGCCGCGGCCCGGGACACGTCCCCGGACAGGTAGGCGTTGATCATGGCCTTCATTTCCGGTCCCACCACGTGAGACGTCACGGAGACCACGCCGTAACCGCCCACCGCCAGGTGAGGCAGCGTCAGGGCGTCCTCGCCGGTGTAGACCAGGAAGTTCTCCGGCGCCTTGCGGGCAATCTCGGTCACCATGCCCAGGTCGCCGGCCGATTCCTTGATGCCGACGATGTTCTCCACGTCCGCCGCCAGGCGCAGCGTGGTGGCGGGCAGCATGTTGGTGCCCGTGCGCGAGGGGATATTGTACATGATCACCGGCAGCGCGGTGGACTCGGCCACGGCGCGGAAGTGGCGGTACAGCCCCTCCTGGGAGGGACGGTTGTAATAGGGCACCACCAGCAGCAGGCCGCTGACGCCCACCTCCTCCGCCTCCCGCGAAAGCTCCACGGACGCGGCGGTACTGTTGCTGCCCGTGCCGGCGATGACCGGAACCCGGTCGCCCACGGCCTTCACCACCGCTGCGAAGAGCCTGAGCTTCTCCCCGTGGGAGAGAGCCGGCGACTCGCCGGTGGTGCCGGCCACCACCAGGCCGTCGGAGCCGCTCTCCACCAGCCGTTCGGCCAGGGCGCCGGCCCTATCGTAGTCCAGGCTGCCGTCCGGCTTGAAGGGCGTGGCCATGGCGGTCAGGAGCCGTCCCCAGTTGACTTTCCGCGTCATCGCTGTCCATCTCCTTATGCTACCGGTTCAGCTCAAACTGCTGGTGCAGCGCCCGCACAGCTTTCTCCATGTCCTCCGCCTTGACCAGGCAGGAGATGGTGATGTGGGAGTCGGCGGTCTGCAGGATCTTGACCCCGGCGCCGCGCAGGGCCTCCACCACGTTGGCCATGACGCCCGGAACGCCGCGCATGCCGGTGCCCACCACGGACACCTTAGCGCAGCCTCGCTGAATCCGGGGCTTGAGACCCAGGGAGGTCAGCACCCGCTCCGCCCGGTCCGCCAGCCGCTCCGGGATGGCAAAGGACTTCTGCTCCGGCGACACGTTGATCAGGTCGACGCTGATGCCGGCGTCGGCCAGCGAGCGGAAGATTTCGACCTCCAGGTCCGCCTCGTCCTCCTGGTTGGGCGTAGGCACCACCACGCGGGCCATAGACGGAATATGGGTGACGCCGGTAATGATGCGGTCCAGGTGCACCTCCGGAAAGGCGGCGGTGGCCTCGATGGAGTAGGTGACCAGGGTGCCGGGGGAATCGTCGAAGGTGGACTTCACCCGGAGGGGCACCCCGCGCCGCATGGCAATCTCCACCGCCCGGGGGTGGATGACCTTGGCCCCCTGATGGGCCATCTGGACGATCTCGTCGTAGGTGGTCACGTCAATGGTCCGGGCCTCCGGAACGATGCGCGGATCAGCCGTCTTGATGCCGTCCACGTCGGTGTAGATCTCCACCACCTCCGCCCGCAGCGCGGCGCCCAGAGCCGCCGCCGAGGTATCGGACCCGCCGCGACCCAGGGTGGCAATCTCACCGGCTTCGGTCCACCCCTGGAACCCGGCCACCACGGGCACCTTGCCCTGCTTCATCTCCTGGATCATGTGCTCCGGGTTGACGCGCAGGATCGTGGCGTTGCCGAAGTTGTTATCCACCACAATGCCCGCCTGGCCGCCGGTAAAGGCGACGGCGGGGACGCCCTGGGCCAGCAGGGTATTGGTCATGATCACCGCGGAGATCAGTTCGCCGCAGCCGATGAGCATATCCATCTCCCGCGGGTTGGTGTCCTTATAGATGGACGTGGCCATCTGGATGAAGGTATCCGTGGCGTAGGGGTCGCCCGCGCGGCCCATGGCCGACACCACCACCACCGGCGTGTACCCTTCATCCAGGGCGTGCTGCACCCGGGACGCCACCTGAGCCCTGCGTTCGGCGGTGGCCACCGAGGTCCCGCCGAACTTCTGAACAATGATGCGCATGCTACTGGGCCCCCTGAATCAGACCGTTGCGAACCAGGTATTCGGCAATCTGCACGGCGTTGGTAGCCGCGCCCTTGCGCAGGTTATCGGCTACCACCCAGAGCCACAGCCCGTTCGGCGACGAGGTGTCCTCGCGGACGCGGCCGACGAAGACCTCGTCCCGGCCCGCCACTTCGACGGCGGTGGGGTACTGTCCCTTCTCCAGGTCGTCCAACAGGACCACACCGGGGGCCCGGCGCAGGATGTCCCGCGCCTCGTCCGCCGTCAGCTTGCGCTCCGTCTCTACCAGGACCGACTCCGAGTGG
>JBLNCQ010000063.1:0-3372 GCA_050260815.1 Bacillota bacterium | reverse complement strand
GTTAATTGTGGGTGGCCCCAACCCCCCCGGCCCCCACCAAACCCGGCCCGCGGGCCCCGCCCGCCCCCGCTTCGATTCGTGCGGGGGACCGGCAGCTAGCGCAGGGCCTAATAAAACTGGGCCGTGAACTGCTCCCAGCGGGCGTTATCCAGCTCCAGGCTTTGATAGGCCAGCGGTTCCGCGTCGAAGCCCAGCAGACCCTCATCGAAGCTGGGTCGCTCCGTGTCCTCGTAGATGAGGCCCGTCACCAGGCCGGCATGCTCCATCACCACGCGCAGGGCCTCCATCCGGTCGTGGATGTTGTGGCCGGTGGGCCGGCCCTCGGCCCCTTCGGCCCGCAGCGCCGCGGCGCCGCCGGAGGGGGGTGCCGTGGTGTCGGGCGCTTCTCCCACGGGGGCCTCGTTGCCCACAACGCCCGTGACGTCGTCCAGTCCCAGCGGCTTCAGGTTCTGCTTGAAGTAGTCATAGCCGTAGACCTTGTTGAAAGTGACGCAGGGCGAGATGGCGTTGATCAGCGCGAACCCCGTGTGCTGGATGCCGCGGGCGATGAGCTGGGCCAGGGTGTTGACGTCGCCGGAGAAGCCCTGCGCCACGAAGGTGGCGCCGGAGGTCAGGGCCAGTTCCAGCGGCCGGACCTCTTGCTCCAGCGAGCCCTCAGGGGAAGTTTTGGAGCGGAAGCCCTTGCGCGAGGTGGGCGAGGTCTGGCCGGTGGTCAGGCCGTAGATGTTGTTGTCCATGACCACGTAGGTGATGTCCAGGTTGCGGCGGCAGGCATGAACGAAGTGGCCCACACCAATGGCGTAGCCGTCGCCATCGCCGCCGGAGGCAATGACCGTGAGCTTGCGGTTGGCCAGTTTCACGCCGCTGGCGATGGGCAGGGTGCGGCCATGGATGCCGTGCAGGCCGTAGACGTCAATGTAGGACGAAATCTTGCCGGAACAGCCGATGCCGGAGATGACGGCCACCTCGTCCGGGTGCAGACGAAGGTTGGTGGCGGCCTTCTGGATGGCCGCCAGCACGCCAAAGTCGCCGCAGCCGGCGCACCAGGTGGGGCGCTCCGCCTTGTAGTCGGCCAGGGTGAATGCCGGACCCTCGACCATCAGTGCACCTCCTCGGAGGACGTGAACCCAACCACGCTGTTCGGGTCAGGAAGCCAGCCCACCCCCTGAGCCCAGGCCTGGCTGCCGTCCAGACCCGCCGCTGCGATGCCGGGGGCTCCCGGTGCCCCGGCGACCAGGCGCGCCCCGCCCGCCTGCGCCGCCAGGGTGCCGGGCTCCGGCGCGGCCAGCGGCGGCATGGCCAGGACCTCCTCAGCCCGGGCCATGATCTCGTGGACCGCGAAGGGGTTGCCGTTGAACTTGAGCAGGGAGTGTACCGGCCAGTTACCCGTCTGCAGGCGGAGGATGTTGGCGATCTGGCCGGTGGCGTTGTGCTCCACCACCAGGACGCGCTCTGCGCTCTGCAGGTGCGGCATCAGCTCAGCCTGGGGGAAGGGCCACAGCCGGAGAACCTGCGCCTCCCCTACGCGGTGACCGCGGGCCGTCAGAGCCACCACGGCTTCGGATACCGCCCCGGTGACGGAACCGGTGCTGATGATCAGGAGCTCAGGGTTGTCCGGTCCCTTGACACGCAGAGGCTCCCGCACCTGTGCCGATTTGAGCTTGCGCATGCGCTTCATCATCTGCGCGGTGCGGACATCCGGGTTCTCGGTGATGTGCGCCGTCTCTGTGTGCTCGTCGCCCGTCGCCACAAAGCGGCCACCGTGCTGGCCAGGGATGGACCGGGGCGAGATGCCGTCCGCCGTCACCCGGTAGCGCGGGAATTCCTCGCCGTTCAGGACGGACAGGTCCTGATCGGAGACCCGTTTGCCACGTTCGATGGGCACCCGCTTGTGGTCGAGCGGCCCAATGGACTGGTTGGAAAGGCCCAGCGCCAGGTCGATGGCCACAAACACCGGGCACTGTAAGGTTTCCGCCAGGTTGAAGGCCTCCATGGTCAGGTAGAAGCAGTCGCTGACCGTGGCGGGGGTCAGCACCACCCGCGGGAAATCGCCGTGGGAACCGTAGACCAGCATGTTCAGGTCGGACTGCTCCACCTTGGTGGGCAGGCCGGTGGCCGGGCCGGCGCGCTGGACGTCCACCACCACCGCCGGTGTCTCGGTCATGCCGGAGAGCGAGAGGGCCTCCTGCATCAGGGAGATACCCGGGCCGGAGGTGGCGGTCATGGTTCGAACACCACCGTAATTGCCGCCCAGGACAAAGTTGATGGCGGCAATCTCGTCTTCGGTCTGCACCACGGCGCCGCCCACCCGGGGCAGGTTAGCCACCAGGTAGTACATCACCGGCGTGGCCGGCGTGATGGGGTAGCCGCCGTAGAGCCGGCAGCCCGCGGCCAGGGCCCCCAGGCCGATGGCCTCGTTGCCGGTAATGAGCATGTGGCGGTCGCCCTGCGGTCGGTCCGGGAGCTTCAACTGCGTGCCGAACTGGGTTCGGCAGGTGTCATACCCCTGCCGCACGGCCGCGGCGTTGCCGGAAACCACCTTGGCTCCCTTCTTGCCGAAGCGGTCCGCCATGGTGGTCTCAAAGTCCTCCGGGGTGAGACCCAGCAGCGCGGCACTGACTCCCACCGCCACCATGTTCTTCATAATGGGCGCCCCCAGATCCTTGGCGATCTTGGTCATGGGCACCGGCACCAGGGAGACCTGCTTGTCCCCCGGCACCTTGGCCTCGAAGGTGGCGCTGTCATAGGCGATGATGCCTCCGGACTTGACCTCGGGCCAGTTGTGGTCAATGGACTCCTGGTCAAAGGCCACCAGGCAGTGAATCTCATCGCCGCCGTGCTGCACCTCCTGGCCGCTGAGACGGATCTTGAAATTGGTGTGGCCGCCCTTGACGCGCGAGGCGAAGTGTCGGTACGCATAACACCAGTAGCCCAGGCGGTTCATCGCCTGCACGAAGATTTCACCCGTGCTTTCGATGCCCTCGCCCTGCTGGCCGCCCACCATCCAGGTCAGGGTTTCCACAGGGTCACCGTCCTTTTTCAGGGTTGGGGCGGTGTTGGTAGCACACGTGCTAGTATGTCCGCTGTTCGCGCTGGACGACGGTGCGTTTGACGATCGCCGTCGAAAGCGCGGTGCACGCACGCATGGTTGACAGCCCGCCGGGCCGAGGCAGGTGCCTGCGTCTGACGGTGCGAAAGAAGAGGGTACGCTAACGCGAGGAGGCTTCTTTGTGCGGACGCGCCTGACGGACCTGCTGGACATCCGCGTGCCGGTAATTCAGGGCGGGCTGGCCTATCTGGCCTACGCCGACCTGGCGGCGGCGGTCTCCGCCGCCGGCGGCCTGGGACAGATCACGGCCGCTTCCTTTCCCA
>JBLNCQ010000062.1:0-9460 GCA_050260815.1 Bacillota bacterium | reverse complement strand
CGGCTCATCCTGTCCAGAAGGCCGGCCTTTTGCCAGAGCGGAGACGGGGCCGGAGCGGGCTCCACCGGTCGGATGTCGCGGATGACGTAACTATCTTCCTCGCCCATCACCGCGTAGATGGCGGCGGAGATGGCGGCAACCACATGAGCGGGAACGTGACGCGGAGCAGGAATGGCCACCTGGGCTCCTCCTCTCTAGGCCTGCGGGGAACGGCTGGCCCGCTGCGGGCGGCGTGCCGCCGGCTACTCCAGGACCAGCAGGGCCTGGCCGCCGGCAACGGTGGTGCCCGCCTCGACCAGAATTTCCTTGACCACGCCCGCGGTCGGGGCGGTGATGTCGTTCTCCATCTTCATGGCCTCCAGAACCGCCAGCACCTGACCGGCGGCTACGGACTGGCCGACCTGAACCTTAACCGCCACCACCAGGCCGGGAAGCGGCGCCGTGATGGCGCCGGCGGCAACAGGCCCGGAGGGCGCGGCGGCTGGGGGCGGGACAACGCCGGGGCCGGGAACCGCGTGCGCCGTGGGAGGCACAACGTGCGGCGCAAACCCGGGGGGCTGCGGCGGTCCGGGAAGTCGGACGGGCTGCGGCCCGCCCGATCCGGCGCCGGTGTCCTCCACAGTGACGTCAAAGGGCTGTCCGTTGACGGTAACACGGAAGCGCTTCATGTTGTATTCCCTTCCTATGCGAGGGGTTGCGGACGGTTGCGCGCCGGGCGGCGGGCGCCGGGCGCCGCCCGAAGGGGCGGCGGTGGGCGGCCGGACGCCGGCCCTAGATGGGGAAGTTGCCGTGCTTGTGGGCCGGGCGGCTCTCCCTCTTGCCCGCCAGGGAGCGGAGGCCGCGGCAGAGGACGTCGCGGGTCTCGCGAGGGTCGATGACCCCCTCCACCAGCCCCAGCGACGCGGCCACGAAGGGCGTGGCGAACTGCTCCCGGTAGTCGGCGATGAGGGCCTTGCGCTTGGCCGCGGGGTCCTCCGCCTTCTCAATCTCCCGCTTGAAGACAATGTTCGCGGCACCGTCCGGCCCCATGACCGCAATCTCGGCGGTGGGCCAGGCGTAGGACAGGTCGGCCCCCAGGGACTGGCTGCACATGGCCAGGTAGGCGCCGCCGTACGCTTTGCGGAGGATAATGGTTAGTTTGGGCACTGTCGCCTCCGAATAGGCGTAAAGCAGCTTGGCACCGTGGCGGATGATGCCGCCGTGCTCCTGGGCAGTGCCGGGCAGGTAACCGGGGGTGTCCACAAAGGTGACCACCGGCAGGCCGAAGGCGTCGCAGAAGCGGATGAAGCGGGCGGCCTTGTCGGAGGAGTTGACGTCGATGCAGCCGGCCAGCACCCGCGGCTGGTTGGCGATGATGCCCACGGGCCGCCCCTCCAGGCGGGCGAAGCCGACCACCATGTTGGTGGCCCAGCGCTCGTGCACTTCCATGAAGTCGCCGCCGTCCACCACGGAGAGGATGACCTCGCGCACGTCGTAGGGCTTGTTGGGGTCGGTGGGGACCACGTCCAGCAGGCGCTCGTCGGCGCGACCGGGTGGATCGCTGACGGGCAGGAGCGGCGGGTCCTCCAGGTTGTTGGAGGGCAGGAAGCTGAGCAGGCGCTTGATCTGCTGGATGGCCGCCTGGTCGTCCGGGGCGATGAAATGAGCCACGCCGGAGACCTGGTTGTGGGTCACCGCGCCGCCCAACTGCTCAAAGGTGACGTCCTCGCCGGTCACGGTCTTGATGACCTCGGGGCCGGTGATGAACATGTGGCTGGTGCCGTCAACCATGAAGATGAAGTCCGTCAGGGCCGGCGAGTACACCGCGCCGCCGGCGCAGGGGCCCATGATGGCACTGATCTGCGGGATGACGCCGGAGTAGTTGGTGTTCCGCCAGAAGATCCTGCCGTAGCCGTTGAGCCCGGCCACGCCTTCCTGGATGCGGGCACCGCCCGAGTCGTTGATGCCGATGAACGGGACGCCCGCCTTGGCCGCCAGGTCCATCGCCTTGCAGATCTTGTTGGCGTGCATCTCGCCCAGCGAGCCGCCCAGCACCGTGAAGTCCTGCGCGTAGGCGTAGGCCTGGCGCCCGGCGACGGTGCCGAAGCCGGTGATGACCCCGTCCGCCGGCGCGTCGACCTTGTCCAGACCGAACGACGTTGAACGGTGGCGAACAAAGGCGTCCAGTTCGGTGAAGGACCCGGGGTCGAAGAGCAGTTCCAGCCGCTCCCGGGCGGTGAGGCGGCCGGAGGCACGGCGCTTCTCCAGCTTCTCCTGACCGCCGCCCAGGGCGATGCGCTGCCGCTCTTCCTCCAGGCGCTCGACGCGTTCACGCATATCCAATCGAGCGATTCACTCCTCATCCCGGGCGGGGCGCTCCACAAACTCCAGAAGAACACCGCCCAGGTCCTTTGGGTGCACAAAGCAGACGCGGGTGCCGCCGGCCCCCGGCCGGGGATCCTCGGAGAGGAGCCGCAGCCCCGCGGCCCGGGCTCTTTCCATGGCCGCCTCCACGTTGGGCACCGCCACCGCCAGGTGGTGGATGCCCTCACCCCGCTTCGCCAGAAACCCGGCAATGGGGCCGGAGGCGTCCAGGGGCTCCAGCAGCTCCAGCTCGGTCTCGCCCAGGGTGAAGAAGGCAGCGCGGACGCCCTCGCCGGGCACCTCCTCCACGCGTTCCGGGGCCAGCCCCAGGGCCTCACGGTAGGGCCGCAGGGCCGCCTCCAGGTTGGCCACGGCAACGCCGATGTGATCCAGCTTCAGGCCGGCGTTGCCGGTCGGCCCAGGGATGCCCTGCCCGGGGGCCATCACGCCGTCACCCCCGGACCCACGTGCTCGCGAATATAGGCAGCAATGTGGGCAATGGGCGTCCCGGGCCCGAAGACCGCTGCCACGCCGGCTTCCTTCAAGCCGGGAACATCCCGCTCCGGGATGACGCCGCCGGCGATGACCAGCACGTCGGTGAGGCCTTCGCTGCGGAGGCTGCGCACCACCCGCGGCAGCAGGGCGTTGTGGGCGCCGGACAGGATGGAGAGGCCGACCACGTCGACGTCTTCCTGCAGGGCCACCCGGGCGATCTCCTCCGGTGTGTGGCGAAGGCCGGTGTAGATGACCTCCATGCCGGCGTCACGCAGGCCGCGGGCGATCACCTTGGCACCGCGGTCGTGCCCGTCCAGCCCGGGCTTGGCCACCAGCACGCGGATGGGCCGCCCCACGGGCGCCGGGCGATGGACCTGAAGGGGCTCTGCCTCAAGGGCCACGGCTCACACCTCCGCTGTCGGGCGGTACTCGCCAAAGACCTGGCGCAGCGTGCCGGCGATCTCGCCCAGGGTGGCGTACGTCTTGACGGCATCCAGGATGGGGGGCAGCAGGTTGGCCGAGCCCTCCGCCGCCTCCCGCAGGTGCGCCAGCGCTTTCTCCACGGCCAGGCCGTCGCGGCGCTGCCGCAAGTCGGCCAGGCGGGCGGCCTGGCGCGCCTCCACGGCCGGGTCCAGGACCAGCAGGTCCGGCTGCTCCTCTTCCTCCAGCGTGAAGCCGTTGACCCCCACCACCACCCGCTCCCCGGACTCCACCTGCCGCTGCCAGCGGTAGGCGGCCTCCTGGATCTCGCGCTGGACGAAGCCGCGCTCGATGGCGGCGGCGGCCCCGCCCAGGGCGTCGATGCGGTCGATGTAGGCCAGGGCCTCGGCCTCGATGCGGTCCGTGAGGTTCTCCAGGTAGTACGATCCGGCCAGGGGGTCGATGGTGTCGGCCACGCCGGACTCGTGCGCTATGATCTGCTGGGGGCGCACGGCCCGGCGGGCCGACGCCTCCGTGGGGAGGGCCAGGGCCTCGTCGCGGGAGTTGGTGTGCAGGGACTGGGTGCCGCCCAGCACCGCCGCCAGGGCCTGGAGGGCCACGCGCACCACGTTGTTGTCGGGCTGCTGCGCCGTCAGGGTGGAGCCGGCGGTCTGGGTGTGAAACCGCAGCATCCAGGAGCGCGGATCCTTCGCGCCCACCCGGTCCCGCATCAGCCGCGCCCAGAGGCGGCGCGCGGCGCGGAATTTGGCGACCTCTTCAAGGAAGTCCATATGGGCGTTGAAGAAGAAGGAAAGCCTCGGCGCGAAGACATCCACGTCGAGGCCGGCTCCCATGGCGCGGCGGACGTACTCAAGGCCATTGGCCAGCGTGAAGGCCACCTCCTGTACCGCGGTGCAGCCGGCCTCACGCATGTGGTAGCCGGAGATGGAGATGGTGTTCCACTCCGGCAGCCGGTCGGCACAGAAGGAGAAGGTATCCGTAATCAGGCGAAGCGACGGCTCCGGCGGGTAGATGTAGGTACCTCGGGCCGCATACTCCTTGAGGATGTCGTTCTGGATGGTACCGGACAGCTTGTGGCTGGGCACGCCTTGCTTCTCCGCCACGGCGACGTACATGGCCAGCAGAATGGCAGCCGGGGCGTTGATGGTCATGGAGGTGCTGACCCGGTCCAGGGGGATGCCTTCCAGCAGGACCTCCATGTCCTCCAGGGAGGAGATGGAGACGCCCACCTTGCCCACCTCGCCGGCGGCCAGCGGGTCATCCGCGTCCAGCCCCAGCTGCGTGGGCAGATCGAAGGCCACGGAAAGGCCGGTCTGGCCCTGCTCGAGCAGGTACCTGTAGCGGCGGTTGGACTCCTCCGCAGTGCCGAACCCGGCGTACTGCCGCATGGTCCAGAAGCGGCCGCGGTACATGGTGGGCTGGACGCCGCGCGTGAACGGGAACTCTCCGGGAAAGCCCAACTGCTGCAGGTAGTCGCCCTGCCACTCAAGGGGCGTGTAGAGGCGGTCCAGAGGCAGGTCTGACGCCGTCCGGAACGATGTCTGCCGTTCCGGACGGCGCCCGGCCAGCTCCTGCTCCCAGCGGTTCCGGGCCTCTGAAAGGGCCTCCCGGCCTTGTTGTCTGACAGTTTGGGAGTAGGTATTCATACCAGCTATATATTCACCGGCCAGCCCTGTTTCCCTTCTTTTTCCGCGGTCCAATTTTCTCCACCACCGCACTGTTCTTGTGGACGCACATGTCGCGCCTGAGCGACCATTACAGCTGTGCCCACAATTCTAGCACGCGCGGCAACGCGGGTCACGGGTCGAGAGGCATTTGCCCGCAGGTTGGACCTGAACGGCATGAGAAAACCCCGAGAGGCTATGAGGAGCCCTTCGGGGTTTCGTTTCTGCAAGATATAGCTCTTACTGCGTTGCAGTATGGATTCGTATGGCTGCGGCGGCCGGGACTAGTTGATCCAGCCGCGGGCGCTCATGGCCTCGGCCACGCGCTCGATGGCCACCATGTAGGCGGCGTCGCGCATGTCCACGCCGCGGGACTCCTTCATGGCGAAGACGTGGTTGAAGGCCGTCACCATCATGCGCTCCAGCTTGTCGTTGACCTCTTCCTCCGACCAGTAGTAGTGCATCATGTTCTGCACCCACTCGAAGTAGGAGACGGTCACGCCGCCGGCGTTGGCCAGAATGTCGGGGATGATGAAGGTGCCCTTCTCTTCCAGCACGCGGGACGCCTCGGGCGTGGTGGGACCGTTGGCGGCCTCGCAAACGATCTTGGCCTTGATGCCGGCCACGTTGTTCATGTTGACCTGGTTCTCCAGCGCCGCCGGGACCAGGATGTCGACGTCCAGGGTGAGCAACTGATCGCTGGTCAGCGGCGTGGTGCCGGGCATTCCGGCCACGGTCTTGTGGGCCCGCGAATACTCCAGAGCCTCCGGAACGTGAATGCCGGTGGCGTTGTAGGCGCCGCCCATCACGTCGTTGATGGCCACCACCTTGACGCCCATGTGGTGCAGGAGCTTGGCCGTGTTGGAGCCGACGTTGCCGAAGCCCTGGACAGCGGCCGTGGCGCCCTTCAGGTTCAGGCCCAGGCGCCTGGCGGCCTCGCGGATGGTGATGACGGCGCCGCGGCCGGTGGCCTCGCCGCGCCCGGCGGAGCCGCCCAGGACCATGGGCTTGCCGGTAATCAGGCCGGGGGCGTTGTAGCCCTTGATGCGGCTGTATTCGTCCATCATCCAGCCCATGACGCGGGGGTTGGTGTTGACGTCCGGGGCGGGTATGTCCTTCTCTGGCCCCACGAACTCGGCGATGGCCTGGATGTAGGCGCGGGACAGGTGCTGCAGCTCACGGTCGGACATCTCGCGCGGGTCACAGACCACGCCGCCCTTGCCGCCGCCGTAGGGCAGGCCCAGGACGGCGCACTTGATGGTCATCCACATGGACAGCGCCTTGACCTCATCCATGGTCACGTCGGGATGGAACCGCACGCCGCCCTTGGCCGGACCGACCACGTCGGTATGCTGCGAGCGGTAGCCAATGAAGGTCTTGACGTGGCCATCGTCCATCCGGACCGGAATGGATACGGAGAGCACCCGGGTGGGCTCCTTCAGGATCTCGTACACGGCAGGATCCAGGGTCAGCAGATCCACCGCCCGTTTGATCTGTTGTTGGGCGCTCTCCAGGGGATTCAGGGTTTCCATGGACTTGGGAGGACCTCCTGAGGTACTCGAGTGAGCCGCGGCCGTGCGGAGGCAGGCCAGGGCCGGTGGGCCGGGGGGTTAGGAGTCCGACTTCACGACGGAGCCGATGGCGGAGCGGTTGAACTTGACCTCCACCTTATCGGCGATCCGCAGCGTGACCACCTTTTCGTCAATGGCAACAATGCTCCCGTGGATGCCGCCAATGGTCACCACGTGGTCGCCCTTCTCCAGATTGCTCAGCATCTCGCGGCGCTTCTTCTGCTGCTGCTGCTGCGGACGCAGAAGCAGAAAGTAGAACAGGGCCAGGGGCACCAGCCAGATGAGAAGCGTGGTAATGCCGCCGGATTGCTGTGGCAAACGTACTCCTCCTTCACGTGTCGATCTTCCACCTGAATTCCATTCGCCGCCTGGGGGTTAAACCCTCTTCCCCAGGCCTTCGGTGTCCCAAACGGCATAAAAGGCGTCGCGGAACGTCAGCTCGGTGCCGGCGGCGATGGCCTGCCGAAGGTCGGCCATGAGCCGCTGCAGGTAGCGCAGGTTGTGCAGGGACACCAGGCGGAGCCCCAGAATCTCGCCCGCTTTGAACAGATGGCGCAGATAGGCTCGGCTGTAGTTGCGGCAGGCCTCGCAGTCGCATTGCGGGTCCAGGGGGCCCGGGTCTTCGGCGTACTCGGCGTTGCGGATGACCACCTTGCCCACGGAGGTGAAGGCCTGGCCGTGGCGGGCAATGCGGGTGGGCAGCACGCAGTCGAACATGTCCACGCCGCGAAGAGCCCCTTCAATCAAGGCGTCGGGCGAACCCACGCCCATCAGGTACCGGGGCCGGTTCTGCGGCAGCAGCGGCACCGTCACCTCCAGTATCTCATACATGACGGGTTTGGGCTCGCCCACGGACAGACCGCCGATGCCGTACCCGGGCAGGTCCAGGTCCGTGATCCGCCGGGCGTGCTCATGACGCAGGTCGGTGAAGGTGCTCCCCTGTACAATGCCGAACAGGGACTGCGCGTCCGGCCGAGCGTGCGCCGCCTTGCAGCGCTCCGCCCAGCGCGTGGTGCGCTCCATGGAGTTTCTGGCGTAGTCGTACTCGCAGGGGTAGGGCGTGCACTCGTCAAAGGCCATCATGATGTCGGCGCCCAGGGCGTTCTCAATCTCCATGACCTTTTCCGGCGTCAGGGTATGGGTGGAGCCGTCCAGGTGCGACTTGAAGGTGGCCCCCTCCTCCGTAATCTTCCTCAGCGGGGCCAGGCTGAACACCTGGTAGCCGCCGCTGTCAGTCAGGATGGGGCCGTCCCAGTGCATGAAGCGGTGCAGCCCACCCTGGCTGCGCACCAGGTCGTGGCCGGGGCGCAGGTACAGGTGGTAGGTGTTGGACAGAAGAATCTGCGCGCCGGTGCTCCGGACCTCTTCCGGCGTCAGGGTCTTCACCGTCGCCTGGGTGCCCACGGGCATGAAGGCGGGCGTGTCAATCTCGCCGTGAAGGGTGCGGATGCGGCCCAGGCGGGCCGCTGTCCGCTGCGAGCGCTGCGTCACGTGGAACTCCAGGGGCTTGTTCACAGGGGATCCTCCCGGCGGCCTAGAGAATGAGCATGGCGTCGCCGAAGCTGAAGAAGCGGTACCGCTCCCGAACGGCCTCGGCGTAGGCGGCCAGCATGAGTTCGCGTCCGGCAAAGGCCGAGACCAGCATCATCAGGGTGGACTTGGGCAGGTGGAAGTTGGTGATCAGCGCGTCCATGCCGCGCACCGGCCGGCCGGGGTAGATGAAGATGTCGGTCCAGCCGGAGCCGGGGCGGATGACCCCGGACTCGTCCACCTGGCTCTCCAGGGTGCGGGCGGTGGTGGTGCCCACGGCCACCACGCGCCCTCCCTCGGACCGCGCCCGGTTAAGCCGGTCCGCGACTTCCGGCGAGAGCGCGTACCACTCCGCGTGCATGCGGTGCTCCTCCACTCTGTCGGCCTGCACGGGGCGGAAGGTGCCGAGACCCACGTGGAGCGTGAGGAAGGCCATGTCCACGCCGCCCTCTTTCAGCTCCGCCAGGAGCCGCGGCGTGAAGTGCAGGCCGGCGGTGGGGGCCGCCGCCGAGCCGGTGGCGCGCGCGTACACGGTCTGGTAACGCTCCCGGTCGCGCAGGGGCGCCTTGATGTACGGCGGCAAGGGCATCTGGCCCAGACGGTCCAGGACCTCCTCCCAGAAGCCCTGGTAGTGAAAACGGACGATTTTGGACCCCTCCGCCGGCCCGTCGTCCAGCACTTCCGCCGTCAATTCGCCGTCGCCGAAGCGGACCTGCGTGCCGCGACGCAGGCGCCTGGCGGGGCGGCCAAGCACCTCCCAGGGGGCGTCCAGGGCCCCGTCCAGCCGGCGCAGGAGCAGCAGTTCGGCCTGGCCTCCCGCGGGCAGCCGGGTGCCGATCAGCCGCGCGGGCATGACGCGGCTGTCGTTGGCCACCAGCACGTCACGGGGGGTCAGGTACTCGGGCAGGTCGCGGAAATGGCGGTGCTCCCAGTTGCCGCGGCTGCGGTCCACCACCAGCAGGCGGGAGGCGTCGCGGGGCTCCGCCGGCTCCTGGGCAATCAGCTCGGGCGGCAGGTGGTAGTCGAAGAGCGAGACGTCCATGGGTTCCCTCACAAACGAGGAGCGCGGCCCGGGGGCCGCGCCCATCCGAATGACGGAGCTAGTTGGATGCGGGCAGGTCGGGCCGCGGCCCAACGGTGGTTCCCTGGTAATAGTGTCGCAGGATGGTGTCAAAGGTATCCCCGTTGTTGGCCATGCCGCGGGCGCCCCACTGCGACAGGCCCACGCCGTGGCCCCAGCCGTGGCCCACCAGTTCCAGCGAGGCGGGCAGCATCTGCTTGCCCACGGCCACCGCCGGCGCTCCCGCCAGGCTGATTGGCGCGCCGTCCGCACTCTGCACCACGGACTGGCCGGGCGCCAGCGTGGTCACCTGGCCTCCGGCGCCCAGCGCCGTGACCGGCTGGTCAGCGCCCAGA